>PEZV01000037.1:0-147 GCA_002778735.1 Candidatus Berkelbacteria bacterium CG10_big_fil_rev_8_21_14_0_10_41_12
GTTTATTTAACCGATAACAATCAAGATGGTATAAATTCTTATATTTTTTCATTAAAACAAAAGTAGGGCTAGTAAGCCGCTTGCGAATACCCAGCCCTTTGGCAAATCCCTGAACAAATCTGGTTTTTCCGCTACCCAGTTCTCCTT
>PEZV01000037.1:175-4546 GCA_002778735.1 Candidatus Berkelbacteria bacterium CG10_big_fil_rev_8_21_14_0_10_41_12
CTTCAGTGGCTTTTTTATAAGTTCTTGCGCCAATAATTTTGCCACTTTTTTAGTTTCGCGCTCGTTTTTTGTAATTATCTCGGTCATACTCTAACTTCATCTTATCAGGTTTCAACTCCTTTCTCAACCCCGCACCTATCTCAAATTATGACTCTTTGAACAAACATATCAAAGGCGAAGCCGCCTTGCGGCTCTGACTTCAAATTTTTAAAGACTTTATCAAAGATAGATGCGGGGTCAACTTATTAACACCCCAAACAGTTGACCAATTCCAATTGTTGCTTTAAAATGGATAGATAACTTTAAAAATGACACTAAAATGGAGGGAACAAAACAACAAATATCCAAGTTAATTAACAAAAGCAATAATATCCTGGTGGCGACTCCGGAAAATATCAGCGGGGATGCTCTGGGAAGTGCTTTGGCTCTTTGTGGCGCTCTTAATAAGTTAAATAAGAACGCTCAATTTATTGCCCCCGAAGAAATACCGGCTAAATTCGAATTTTTGCCAAAATCTAATTCCCTTTCTTGCGAAATTCTGAAAGAAAGGGAATTTATCTTATCTGTCAAAAATCCAGGAGACCATATCAATAATCTCTATTATGAAAAGAATGAAGGGCTGCTGCACATATATCTGGGGGCCAAAGAAAAAATCGAAGAAAAAGATCTAAAAATTATTCGCTCTCATCCTTTTGACCTTATAGTCACATTAAACGCTTACGGCCTGGAATACTTAGGAAAAGCTTTTGAATATAACCCGGAATTGTTTTTTGAAGTTCCGGTGATAAATATTGATAATCGTTTGGAGAATGAAAATTTCGGACAAATAAACTTAGTGGATATTACTTCCAGTTCGGTCTCGGAAATCGTAATGGAACTTATAGACTTCTTGGATAGAAATTTATTGAACCAAGACATCGCAACCTGTATATTAAGCGGTTTAATAGATGCTACCGATAATTTCCAGTCCTCTAAGACCACTCCCCGCACTTTTAACAATGCCGCTCTTTTAATTAACCGGGGCGGGAATCAGCAGGAAATTATACGCTATTTTTACAAAACCAAATCGCTTGATTTTCTCCGTCTCTGGGGACTGATATTGCATGAATTGTCCTGGAACGGAGAGAAAAAATTAGTTTGGGGAAGAATAAAACAACAAAACTTTCAAAAAACCAACACTGGCCCCGAGTATCTCCCTCAAATTTTTGAAGAAATAAAAATGGCGTTTCCAGAAATGAAAACGGCCATTCTTCTCTGGCAAGCTGCTTCAGACAAAGAAATCAGGGGCACAATTTACTCTCTAAACTCAGAACTTCTCAGAAATTTAGCTCCGAAATTTAATGGAGCGCTGAAAAATGGCAATCTGTTCTTTCGAATAAAAAATCTTCTTCTAGAGGAAGCGGAAAAGCAGGTATTAAATTTGATAAATGAAGAATTGTAGTATAAGATTAAATCAGAGACATGGAAGAAAACCAAAATAAAACTGAAGCTAAAATAAAAATAATCCAACGCCAGGCAGAAGAGAAAGAATCGCAAGCCTTAGCTTCCAAGCTTGGCTTGCCTTATTTGAATTTAACCCCCGTTTCAGTTGATCCCTCTGTTTTTGATGCGGTTTCTTTAGAGCAGGCAAAAAAAACTGCTTCGATAATTCTTAGAAAATTCGGAAATAGTATTAAAATTGCCCTTAAAAACCCCGATAATGAAGAAACGAAAAAACTAATCAAGGAATTAAAAGACAAAGGATTCGCTCTTGAAATATACGTCGTCTCTCAATCAAGCCTTAAGGATGTCTGGAAAAGATTTAAACATGCCGGCGAAGAACGAAAAAAGATTACCAAAGAAGTAGAAATCACCTCTGAAAAAATCGGCGAATTCCAAAAAGAAATAAGTACCTTTAAAGACGTTAGAAATAAACTGGAAGCGGCATCGCGAATGACTACCACCGAAATAATAGAAATAATTCTTGCCGGAGCTATAAGAATAGATGCCTCGGATGTTCACTTCGAAGCCGAAGAAAAACAAACCAGGTTAAGGTACAGAATAGATGGGGTCTTGCAAGACATAGCTGATTTATCAACCTCTATATATCTGTCGATTCTTTCCCGGATAAAAATAATATCGGAATTAAAACTGAATGTTCATAATATCCCTCAAGATGGCCGCTTCTCAATTGTATTAAACAATCAAGAAATTGAAATAAGAACCTCAATTATGCCGGGAGCTTACGGTGAAAATATAGTATTGAGGATTTTAAATCCCAATACCATCGGATTAGAGCTCGAAGACCTTGGATTAGAAGAATATGCTTTGGAAATTATAAACAGGGAATTAAAAAAACCGAATGGAATGATAGTAAATACCGGACCAACCGGCTCGGGAAAAACCACTACTCTCTACGCTTTTGTAAAAAAAATCAATAATCCGGAAATTAAAGTAATCACTCTGGAAAACCCGATTGAATACCATCTTGAAGGAATCGAACAGACCCAAATTAATCCAGATAAGGGTTATACTTTTGCTCTCGGCTTGCGGGCGATTTTAAGACAAGATCCTGACATAATTCTTTTGGGAGAAATCAGAGACAATGAAACTGCTGAAACTGCAATTCACGCTGCTCTAACCGGTCATCTGGTTTTTACGACCTTACATACCAATGATGCGGCTGGGGCAATCCCCCGACTTGTTGACATGAGAGTTAACCCCGCTTTGATTCCCCCGGCCCTAAACTTAGTGATAGCCCAGAGATTAGTCCGTCGGGTTTGTAAAAATTGCGCAAATGAGTATAAGCCGGATGCCCGACTTTCAAAAGAATTAAATAATGCTTTAAAAACCGTCCCGCTAAAAATCAAGTCCAAATATCCAAAAATAGATAAAAAATTAACCATTCTTAAGGCCGGCAAAGGATGCGAGAAGTGTAATTTCAGCGGTTATAAAGGCAGAATAGCCGTTATGGAATTATTCGTTATTGATAAAGAAATGGAAAAAGTTATTATTAAAACTCCGTCGGTAATTGATATTTACGAAACAGCGATTAAAAGAGGGATGATAACAATGAAACAAAATGGGATTTTAAAGGTTCTTAAAAAAATAACTACCCTGGAGGAAATAGAAAAAGTTTTGGGAGTATAAAAAATTCCCTTCCATTAATCTGTAGGCAATAAACCATGGCTTGGGAACCAAGAGCGTGGAATTTCTCTGAGGAATATCCCAGCGAAGCTTTCAACAAGGAAAGAGCCAGAATATCCAAAGCTAAGAAAAATTCCGAAAGGTATCAATAAATAACACCTTTACTGCCTACAGATCAATAGAAAGGAAAGTATCTCTTTCTTTCGTGAGTTTAACATTCTATTATAACAAATTATAAAAATAATGTCAAGTATTTTAACTTATGTATACTGATCCCCGTCCCCAACAAGAAGATCAAAACTTAGACGTCACTCTCCGTCCTTTTAATTTTGACGAATATATTGGTCAGGAAAAAGTTAAAAAAAGCCTCAAAATTCTGATTGAGGCAGCTAGGCGACGAAAAGAATCGGTCGATCATATTCTGCTTTATGGCGGAAGCGGATTGGGCAAAACTACTCTGGCTTATATCATTGCCAAAGAATTGGGAGCTAATATTAAAATAACCTCTGGTCCGGCAATTGAAAAAATCGGGGATCTGGCATCAATTTTAACCAATCTTCAGGAAGGAGATGTTTTATTTTTTGATGAGGCCCATCGTTTAAATAAAGTCATCGAAGAAATTCTTTATCCGGCAATGGAAGAGTATAAATTGGATATTATTATTGGCAAGGGCCCCTCAGCTCGAACTCTTCAATTAAAACTGCCTCATTTTACCCTGATTGCCGCAACTACCAGGGTTGGACTGCTTTCTTCTCCCTTGAGAAATCGTTTTGGTGCTACTTACCAGCTTAATTTTTATTTACCCGAAGATATTGAAAAAATTCTTGAAAGATCAAGCGAAATTTTAAAAATAGAAAGTAAGCCCGAGGGATTAAAAATAATCGCCCAAAGAGCGAGATTTACTCCCCGGGTTGCTAACCGTTTATTAAAAAGAGTGCGCGATTATGCCCAGGTCAAAGGAAGAGGAATTATTACTGAAGATATTGCCAACGAAGCTTTGGATATGTTAGAAATAGATGATATGGGCTTGGAACCGGCTGACCGCAATATTTTAAAGGCAATTATTGAAAAATTCGAGGGTGGGCCGGTTGGTTTGGATTCGGTTGCCGCGGCCACTTCTGAAGAAAAAGATACAATCAGCGATATTTACGAACCTTATCTAATGCAAATCGGCTTTTTAACCAGAACGCCTAAAGGACGGATGGCTACCAAAGAAGCTTACAAGCATTTAAAAATCAAAGGCCC
>PEZV01000022.1 GCA_002778735.1 Candidatus Berkelbacteria bacterium CG10_big_fil_rev_8_21_14_0_10_41_12
AAACCTAAGGGGAGTACCCCGAAAGTATTCCCCTTTGGTTTCAAGAAGATAGGCAAGCGTCAGCTTGCCAAAATCGCGAACTTTGTTCACAAAATAAAAAATATCTACTTCTTCCAATCCCCACTATTGAAACGATTTCGTCCAAATTGGTGCCAATCATTCGGATCAGCCTGTTTGACCTTCTTCGAAAGCAACCGCGCCGATTGAGTATAAAAATCCTGACAAACTTTTTTTCTAAATTTTGTCCATTCTTTCGGGATTTCGGCTCCGCGCGATTTTAATTCCTCACACTCAATATCCACATCCAAGTTATCGGCGTCTTTGACAATCTTTGCCTCCCAAGATTTCCTCTCATTAAATTCTTTATAAATCGATAGAAAATCCTTTTTAAATTGAGTTTTATCCAAAATATCATTCATAGCCAATTGTTCATCTTGTTTGCAATATCTTCTGGAAACTAAATTTGTGTCCCCCATACGGCTCTCGGCGATATCGTGAACGAGAACCATTTTCATAATTTTTTCCTCGCTGATATTGCATTTTTTGTTCCGCCCAAAAAATTCCATCCGGGAAATCAGCAAGGCCAGCCACATAATTCTAAACGTGTGTTCGCTCACATTTTGCACCGGAATTGAGAAAAATTGCTGCCAGCTTCTTTTGACAAATTTCAATGCCCCGGTCTCAAAAATAAATTCGGTATCTCTCTTACTCATCTTAAGCAGAGTGTAGCAAATTAGTGATTTTGCACAAATGAAGAGGGCACTGGGTTGTACAACCCAGTGCCCATTGGCAGATAACTCGTACTATCCGAGCTAACTGCGTTGTTCTTCGAGAGCTTCTTGCTGCTCTCGGACCAAGCGAACCTCTTCCTCGTGAACCATTTGGATCAAGTCCAGAGGAGTTAGACCGTAGTCCCAGAGCAGATCAGTCAGTATCTGCGGATTGAGGCCGCCGAGCGCCTTGACAACGGCTTTCATGGCCGATCCGACAACCGGAGGCTTGTCATGAACGATGACAGGCGGGACGAGCAGCGGGATAGCAGTCACGGGTTCAACCGGCAAGGACAGTTGCTCGGGTTGCGGATCCGGCGGAGACGGAGGTGGGGGAAGCCCAGATTCCGGGGCAGGTTCTGTAGCCGGTTGCGGCAGTACAGGCGGCGGCTCAGCCGGACCGCCACCGACCGGCACCCGGCTCGCCAGATCTATGCCCACATTCGGGCCAGAAACAGCCCTCACGATAATGCCATCCCTGATTTCCTTAACCAATCGACCAAGATAGGCGAATCGGCGTTTCTGATCGTTAGTGGGATCCTGCACCTCTCGCTTTTTTTTCACACCCCCACGAGGTAGTTCCTCAAGTCCTCCCAATCGAAGCTGAGAGAGAGTGCAAACTCGCCCAACTGGTCAGTGTCCCGGAGAATCTCTTCGGCATGCCCGTTGAGGTATTGCTTGACCGTGTCGTCTCCCATGTAGACGCCGGGGAAACCCCGTTCGTTTACCACACGCAGGATTCTCTCATCCTCGATCTCCGCCATACGTCTGTCAAAGCCTTCCGATGGATTCGCCATCTGGACTCCCTCCTCAGGTGATATCGGCGCTTGGCGCCGAAGAGTTTTCAGCCCTGCTCGATCGCTTAGCACGATCTGATTCTTATGTCCACATCCGGCAACCGCCTTTCGGCGATTTTTCTCCGTCACTTCGTAGTTAATGGCGCTGCGAGCTGCACGCGCCAGCTTCCCAGCATCAGCATTAGCCGGAAGCCGGTCCATATTTTCGGCGCAGAGGTCCCGAATCGCCCTCTCGCCCTTGCCTTTTCCAGCCTTAAGATAGATTCGGATCAGGTATCCTATAACACTTCCCTGCGCTCCTTTGACAACCAGAGCGGCTGGAGCGTTATAGAAGCGCGCCCAAACGTTTCTCTGATTGGTCAACTCTCGGCCGGCAAACCAATTCTCATTGGCTTCTTCCAATTTGCTTTGCGCCTCCTTCCATTCTCCTGGTTGTCAATAGTTAACCATAAGCGATCGCTCGCTTACGGGAGAAATGTAACAGTTTGCTTCTTATAGTTCAAGCCACATCTAATTTACTCTAACTCTTGACAAATAATTAATTTTTTACTTTAATTAAATAAAGTGCTTTAGTAAAATAAAGTATATGAATTGGTATAATCAAAAAACAAAAAATTTATTCGGAACGATTCTTTTGCTCAAAAATACTAATGAAGCGAAAAAATTCTTTCGCGATCTTTTGACCGAAAAGGAAATTTTGGAATTTTCAAACCGTTGGCAAGCAGCGCAAATGTTGGAGAAGAAGATTTCTTATTTAAAGATAGAAAAAGAAACCGGGCTGAGCTCAACGACAGTAGCGCGAATTTCGAAATGGCTGAATTCCGGCAAGGGCGGATATAAATTAATGATTCACAGAACTACTCACACCCATAGAAAACCCCGTTCTCCCGGGAAAGGATTGCTCTAATTTATCTCTTAGAATATTAGAATGGCCCCTTCCCGAGAGAAGGGGCCATTTCTATCCAAGGAGGAAGATAATGAAACCAGAAAGGCGTATGGAGAAGAATCTAAGCAACCGGGCAAAACAGATTTGGGAGATCGTGAGGAATTGGGAGATCGGCGAAGTCGTTAACCCGCTCGCTCTCGGTAAAGCTCTCGAGCAAAGCCAGATCGAGTTTATCGCTTTTTCCTGCCCGGCGAGTTCAAAGGAAAAAGAAGATCTCGAGCCAGATCTTATGAGAAGTCTTTTTCTCGAGAGATGTAAGGGTGAGATGCAGAATCTTGCAGACGTAATCATGCCGATCAAGCCAGTCCGGGTCACCATTATTCTCTCAGATCTCGAACCGAGAAGAACATGGGGCTGGCAAATGCCGCAAAGCGAGATAACTGGTATGTGCCGACTTATGATCGAGGAAAAAGCAATGTTGCTGCCACCAAATTGGCAAGTCATGCTCTGGTCTCAGGTCGAGGCAAGATATGGCAACAATTATACGCAACTATACAATCAAGTGATGCAATCGGCGCATGCACGTCGGCTTGCCGATGAGTACCGCAAGTCAGAGATCCAGTTGACACGCTTCAGGCGCTCCGGCAAGCAGGAGTATGCTCTCGGCAAAGTTGCACAGTACGCCGCCGAGGGTCAGATACTCCGACGGGTTTTCCCGGACGCCATTCTAGTCCAATGTGAATCCAATGCTCCGCTCGTCAAGGACAAAATGTATTATCTGCTCGGCGAATCGCTACCTATCATTCACCCATTCATGTGAAAGGAGAGATCGCGATGTCGGTTGAGCATTCGCTTAACCGCAGTTGCGGTGGTTTGCCGGCTCACAAGGGTGCTTCAGGCTCGCCTAACAGCGCGAGTTCCGGACACCCTTTTTCTTTTTGCATTCCTCGAGTGCCTGATATATCCCGAACAGGGAACAATTTCAACGCCGGCTCTCTCAAGTTTATCCATAATAATGTTTAGGCCGATTGAATCCGATGCCATATGTCCGGCAATAACGATATTTATATAATGTTTAATTGCCTCCTCGCGATCCTCTTCCCCAACATGCATAGCAACTTCCGTGCCAATGCCATAATGACTCATCCTCTCATAAATCTTTTCCGAACCCTTTCCACTCGTGCCTCCGGTCATCCCCGAAACTACAATTTTGCCAACATAGCTTCTCTCATCACCGGAGAAAATCGAAGGGCCGGCGTGAATTTCCGCCGCTTTTTTATATTCAGGTATTTCTTTAAGCGCCTCGATCAAATCACCGACTGTCTTTAACTTCTTTTTCCCAATATATTCATCAACAAGTCTCCAAACACAGTTATCCGCAGGAGTATGAACATTGATCATTGGAATATCCAGAAGCTCCGCTGCCATTACTGATTTATACTGATTGACCGGCATAATACGCCGCCAAACATTTTCAAGCTGATCGTGCAAAACCCCCTGGCTTATATTTTCCGGCACACCCGCGCACGCCAAAACAGCTGTTTGTATATCCATCACTTCATGCAATCGCGCCAATGCTTTACCTTCAGGATGGTGAGCAATAATTAAATCAATTTTTTTACCACGGCGTTCCAATTCATTAGCCAACATTACCTCTCCTACACCGATATCAATCCCCACCAACACTCTTTTAATTTTTCGCTTTCGATCCCCGACTAAAAAGCGGCTATCAGAATATGGATTAACAAATTTTTCTTTGTCATATTCCGCCTGTTTTCTCTTCGGCAAATCTTCATAATCTTTTTTATTTTGGGAAAGAACATCTTTAACACCAGTCCCGCCTCGCGGATCATTTTCAACCCCTGTTTTTATTGATAGATCAAAAATTTCTTGCGTATTCATTTAATCACCTTTTAT
>PEZV01000021.1:0-2202 GCA_002778735.1 Candidatus Berkelbacteria bacterium CG10_big_fil_rev_8_21_14_0_10_41_12
CCGCCGTCAAGCACAATTTTTTTATCAATTTTTACATTATTTGTTGTTTCAATTTGAATTTCTAGATTAGTTTTGGTGTTAGATTGTCCAGTTGTAAAATCAAAATTTATCTTGCCAGTTCCAGTTGCGATCGTTTTTCCGTTAACAAGCCAAGAAATTTTAGCTTTATTAAGATCAACTGAAAAACTTTGTATTGTTGCCGTGACCGAACTATTTGGTCCCGGGTTTTCAGGTTTCAGTGTCAGTGAAACATCACCTTCTGTTTGGGCAAAAGAAAACGATGGTAGCAGTAATACCAAAGCGATGAATAATATTTTGTTTTTTAAAAAATGTATTTGCATTTTTAAAATTATTCTAATTATTCTAATTAACCTAATTATTCTAAAGAAATCCCAAATCTAAAATGTCTAAAGTCTAAAAATTATTTTTGTTTCATGCCAACTTTTCTAGAAATAGCGTTTAATATTAAGTGCAACTCTTTTGCTTCTTGCCACAATATTCTAGTTTCTTCTTTTAATTCTGGAACAGCAGTGGCAATTATTCTAAGCCAATATTTTGTTTCTCTTGCTTCTTTTTTGCAAATTCCGATTTTATGTTTGAAATCTTTGCCTGATTCCGCGTCATCTGCTTCACAGTAATTTGCTCCTATAGATGTGCTGGCAGCAACTAATTGTGGAATTATTCTAGTTGTTACTGAATTAATTGGGATTTTCTTGGAAAATTTAATTATATCTTCGGAAAATTTCGTTGTTCTTTCTTCAAAATCATATTTTTTAGACTTTTCTTCTTCATTAGTTATTGGGATTTGATTAGGTTAATTAGAATAATTAGGTCAATTTAGTTAAAATTTAATCTTTGATTAAATTTTAACTTTTTCCTCTAGTGTTTTAACCTCTTCTTCTATATTTTTTTCAGTTTCTTCAAGCTCTTTGACTTTTACGATTTCAGCATCTATTTTTTCTTTCATTTTTTGTAAATCTTTTATTTTTGACAATTCATTTTCAACTTGTTCTTTTATGCTCTTAAGACTATCAAGATCTTTCTTCACCTTTTCTTTAAGAATAATTAAATTATTACCCACTTTTATTTGAATTTGCTCGAGCTCTTTCTGTCTAGCTGAAAGTCTCGCGCAAGTCTGTCCTTCAGTTCCAGAAACAGTCAAAGAATCAGCGCTAATTTCCTTGAATTTCTTCTCAAGGTCTCCAATAGCTTCTCCACTTTCAATTTCAATCCCTGTTTTTTTTAGGATATCTGTGTCATCACTTGATTTTGTTGTGTTTGTTGCCATTTGTTTATTATAGCATATTTTATAATCCTAAAGCCATACGAACGATACGAACACATACGAACACTACGAACGATACAAAGAAATGATGGTATTTTATTCATAGTGTTCGTATGATGTCATTTCTTCGTAGTGTTTGTATCAAGTTTGTATTGTTCGTATGGTGTTGATTTATTTTTTGAATAATTAATAACCCTTTTAGGTGATAAGTATTTATTTCTAAAATTAACTATAACAGCTAGATCTAAATTAGATGCCTGTAAATATCTCTGGGTTTGATAATAATCCTCTTTTGTCACAAAAGGTTTTGCCTTAAATTCTACAATTATTTTATTATCAATAATGAAATCAGCTTTATTTTTAAATTGGCCAGCTGTTAAAAGTATAACCTCTCTTTTATAGGGGATTCCTTTTTCTTTTAATAAGTCTTCGAAAAGATTAGAATACTGCAATTCACGAGCAAATCTACCAAGAATGTCATGGATTCTTAAGAACAAACCACCTATTTCATAAGAGAGTTCTTTGTGCAAAATTTCTTTATATGTTTTTCTTTCCATATTTTTTATAAAGTTCGTATCGTTCGTATGATGTCATTTTTTCGTAGTGTTCGTATAAAGTTCGTATTGTTCGTATGATGTCATTTATATTAAAAATTAATTTGCCTCTCCAAACTTTCTATCTCCTCTCCTATTGCCTTCATCAAATCTTCTTCCGTCGGTTCGAGTCCCTTATCCTCAAGCGCTTTTTTGGCTGCTTCTTTTTTTCTTTTTTGCTCAAGTTCTTCTTTCATTTTAATGCCGGCTTCAACTTCTTGCTGTAATGCTTCGACAGCGCTCAGCACAGGTGCTTCGACAGCGCTCAGCACAGGTGCTTCGACAGCGCTCAGCACAGGTGCTTCGACAGCGCTCGGTTTAACT
>PEZV01000021.1:2220-3379 GCA_002778735.1 Candidatus Berkelbacteria bacterium CG10_big_fil_rev_8_21_14_0_10_41_12
GGACCTGTTACGCCAACACCTGCTGGCGCAATTTCAGCAGGCGCTGCTTCTGGTCCTTCGGCCATTGCCAGTTCTTGCTTGGCTCTTTTAATTGCAAGCAGCGCCTCTGGGTTTGTCGTAATGATCT
This sequence comes from Candidatus Berkelbacteria bacterium CG10_big_fil_rev_8_21_14_0_10_41_12, assembly GCA_002778735.1. GTDB lineage: Bacteria > Patescibacteriota > UBA1384 > UBA1384 > 1-14-0-10-41-12 > 1-14-0-10-41-12. The sequence goes on from PEZV01000021.1 coordinate 2,348, forward strand.
GCTCTTCAGTATATGAAGCCACTACTTTTATTGCCACATGTTTAAGTCCGGCAAAGAAAATACCTTCGCCAATTCCGGATTCCAACAGAAGATATTTTTCCTCATCTGTCAACATAAATGTCTTTTGCAGAACATCGATTGCCGCTGGTGACTGTTTTAAAAGAAGCTGGATTGACGAGTTGTTCACAATTGGTATGCCGTAAGGGGACTTCATAAAGTCTCCAACATCTTGAGTGATAGTGCAGAGACCGAGATAATATTTTCGGCCGCGTTTTGCCAAACTAAACAAAAACGAAGCCGTGTCGGGGGTCTTTAGCATCCACCAAGCCTCATCGACAATCAAAAGTCGTTTCTTGAGTATTCTTCTAACCGAGCTCCAAATGAAATTCATCACAATAAACATTGCTACCGGTTTGAGTTCATCTTCCATATCGCGGACAGAGAAAACCACCATTTTTTTATTAATATCGACGTTTGACGGTTGATTAAGAAATGTCGACCAAGTTCCTTTGGTGTATTTGGTTAGTTTTACAAGCACCGATTCCGCTCCTTCCATGCCAGAGAGCACTATTTCAAAGTCGGACAGAAGTGGCGGCTCGGCTTTAGAAAAGTCACTGTCCGGAGTAATGTCTTTTAAGGCATAAGTTTCGGCAATTGCCCGGTCGATAAGCGCGTCTTCTTCTGGGGTAAGTCCATTAAGCATAACTCGGAAAAGCCCGACCAAAGTGATGATGTGCGAGCGCAAGACATCAGCTGGTGTCTCGTCTTCTCTAGGTACCGGTAAGTCAAAAGGATTAATGTGGTGTTTTGATGACAGAGAAATATTGAAATATCGGCCGCCAACGGATTCTGCCAGCTGCTCGTATTCTCTTTCCGGGTCAATAACGATCACATCGGTGTCAAACATCATAGTTCTTAGAATCTCTAATTTTGTCGCAAAAGATTTTCCTGATCCAGATTTTGCGAACATTACTGAATTAGCGTTCTCCATTGAAAATCGGTCAAAAATCACTAGACTAGAATTGTGGCGAT
>PEZV01000021.1:3421-4087 GCA_002778735.1 Candidatus Berkelbacteria bacterium CG10_big_fil_rev_8_21_14_0_10_41_12
AGACAAAAGGGAAAAAGCTTGAGAGCGGTTCGGAATTGAATTTCTGGTGAACCAGAAGCTTGTCTGTGGCAACTGGAATAGTGCTTTCAAAACCTTCTATCTGTTGGAAAAGGGCCGGCTTGAAGTAAATGAGCATTGTTTCCAAGATTGATTTGATTTCATTTTCTGTTCTGAATAAATCAATTTCATCGTTGGCATAAATTGTAAAATACAGCCCGACATCAAATACTTTTTCTTGAGCTTGCTGCAAACTATCGCGCAGCCCCTCAAGGTCGGCAAGCGCTGTATCAAGCAGCGGATCTCGAACTAAACCCTTTGATTCGCGGATGGAAATCTGACTCTGAACCTCAGCCACTTTTTTCTGGAATTGTTTTAGGATTCTTGTTGTTTCAACTGGATGAATAAAAATAGAAACATCAAAAATTTTATCAAGATTGATAATTGGTGTGAACCAGTTATCAGTCAAAAACCTTGGATAAGCGATAACAAAATATGTTCGCGCGATTTTGTCAGATAGAGTAATTTTTTTGGAATCAATTTGTAGAGCCGAAGGCGCGATAATATCTTGGAGTTCAAGCGTTGCAGCTTGATAAATATCTGCTGGCAAAACAGGCATGACAGCGTTGGTCACTCCACCACCTCCTTTTTTCTTCAATTTTAAAAAGT
>PEZV01000028.1 GCA_002778735.1 Candidatus Berkelbacteria bacterium CG10_big_fil_rev_8_21_14_0_10_41_12
AACAGTCTGATAATCTTTTGCATTGGCGAATCATCAATACTCCAGCATTACTATCAAAAATCGTCCTAAAGATAAAAAAGAGACTTTAAACACTATTAATATCAAAAAAATAAATTTTTAAAACAAGATTGACCAATGAGCTTAAGGAAATTGTTTTCCTTGATAACCATATTTGCAGTAACCGTTTTCGTAACCGTTCTAGTTTGCGGAATTGCCAGCAAAGATCTCGTTACCCAAGAGGCGGTTACTCTCCTGATCCGAAAACGTGATTTGAAAGGAAATTTATCTTTAAACAAAAAAAACGAGCTTTTCTATGTGTTTGTCAATTGGCTAGAAGTAATCTTTTGGCGTCTCGATGCTTTGTTTCATTTTTTCCCATCGATTCTTAAAACACTGATCTGGACGCGGTCTTTTTTAAACATACTGATATTACTTCCTTTGTTGATGGTGTTTTCTGTTATCTTTTATTTGTTTAAAAACAAGGTGATTCGTATCCTTTTGTTAAGTATTTTGGTGTGGTATGTTTTACCGGTAAATCAGTGGATTTCAACGACTTACAACAATGCTCTTGTTAATTCTGGTTTGAATATTGCTAATTTTTCCCGTCAGCAAAACAGGTGGATATGGGGAGGAGATAGGCTAAACGAAGGCTATTATCCCTACACCAGCTTCAAGTTTAACTGGAAACAGAAACACGAAGACGGGAAAGCGGAATTTAAAATAGGCAGTCTTGGCCATTACCAACTTTTTGTCAATGGTCGGTATGTTGGCCACGGACCCAGCTTCGCGGTTTATCCAAGAGTTTATTATGATACTTATAATATTGCCGAATACGTCTTATCCGGAGAAAATGAGATTGAGGTTATTGTAAACTATGTTTCCGAGCAAACTCATGAATATTATCATTATCCTCAACCCGGTTTGCTGGTGGGTGGTTTGATAAAAGATGGAATTATTTATCAAAGCTTATCGGATTGGCGTTTTTGGAAAGTCGCTTCCTTAATCAATTGGGAAAACGCTAAAAGAATTTCTGCCGATGCGGGTTATGCAGAGATTGTTGATTTAACCTCTTTTCCTAAAAAGTATCAAAGAGCGTCAGTAATTAAGCTTAATGAGTATAAACTTGAACCCAGACCGCTTCCTCTGTTAACACAACGGAGAGAAAAACCGCCATTTTATAAAAATATGTTAAATCTGGGTAGTTTTTCGACCGGGTATCTTCAAATAGATTCACAGCTAAAAAACCCTTGTTTGATAACGATAAACTGGTTAATCAAAAATCAAAAGACGAGTGATTCATACTTCAATCAATCTGATAGGGTAAACTTACCCGCGGGAAATAACTCCTGGATTCAATTTTCCCGAAGATCGGGAGAATTTGTATATTTAGATTCCGGTAGCTGTCAAGGAAGCTTGACCCCGTCTTTTATCCATATTGGTATGCCCTTTGACGCTCTTAAATATACCTATTCAGGAATCGCTTTGGACGAAAATATCTTTAAAATATCGCTAAACAGTCTTATAAACAATGTTCAAAACCATTTTGAGGATTGCGTTGAAAGGGAAAAGGCGATGTATGTTGGAGATGCCTTTCAAGTGTCCAAATGTTTGGCCGTATCGGGCAACGGTGGTTTAATAAAAGAAATGATTCGTCGGTTCGCGCAAAGACAAGAAGAAAACGGGATGATACCTTCAATGACTCCCGCGAATGTTAAACAATATATTCCATCATACTCTTTGCAATGGGTTGTTTGGTTGAGTTGGTATGTAAAAGAATTCAATGATAACAATTTTGCCATGGAAATGAAGCCCTGTCTCATAAAACTTATGAACTGGGCTAGCCGTCGCGAATCAGCCTTGAACGGTCTTTTGTCGAATAGTCTAGGTGAGCAAGATTGGTGGGATTTTATTGACTGGACACCGATTGACAGTTCTCTTGCGTATCAAACTGCGTTACAGATATGGTATTATCGTGCTCTTGAAGCAGCTTCAGGTATCTATGGTGTTGATAATGCCGCAGAGTACCATCAAAAAGCCGAGAAACTAAAACAAGGATTAATAAATTTGGCTTATGATAAAAGATTGGGGTTATTTGCTGACAGCTTTAATAACGAACAAAAGGCCGGGTTTGGTTTAATTACTAACTCTCTAGCGGGAATGGTTGGATTATTTCCAAACAAATCGGAGTCAGCCAACGCATATGCCTATCTTGCAAAACAAGGTAATATATATACTGACAGTCCATATTCGCAAAGCTGGGTAATTGAATGGTTGCTAAACAATCACGATTATAATCAGGCATTATCGCTTATTAGGGGCTATTGGGGATCAATGGTAAATAATGGCGCTTCTAGTGTTTACGAAACGTATCGTCCAATAAAAGGTGAATCAGGAAGTTACTCTCATGCTTGGGGGTGTGGTCCGTTATATTTTTATCAAAAGCTTGCGAGGCCACAAGAAGATAAAAAATAGCGGTATAATGAGTAAAAGTATGCAGAACGAACAATCAAAGGTTTTCTTGATAATTCTGAACTGGAACGGCCGGAAGATGACTTTGGACTGCCTTGAAAGTTTAGTATCAAGTATTAAGTATCAAGTATTAAGTATGGAGATAGTCGTTGTTGATAATGGCTCAACGGATGATAGTGTTTTAAAAATTGAAAATTTTAACATTGAAAATTCATTAAAAATTAAAAATTTCAAATTAAAAATTATTAAAAAACCGAAGAACTTGGGTTTTGCAGAGGGAAACAATGTGGGAATTAAATATGCGCTGGAGAATGGAGCTGATTATATCTGTTTGTTAAATAACGATACCAGGGTTGATCCTGATTTTTTAACGGAATTGATTAACACGGCGGAGTCGGATGAAAAAATCGGGATTGTCGGCGGAAAAATCTACTTTGAAAAAGGGTATGAGTTTCATAAAGAAAGATATAAAAAAGAAGATTTAGGAAAAGTTATTTGGTATGCGGGGGGGGTCATTGACTGGAAAAATATTTATGCCAGCCATCGGGGGTTGGATGAAGTTGACGAAGGGCAATTTGAAGCAGTAATTGATACCGACTATGTTAACGGCTGCCTGCTTTTGGCTAAAAGGGAAGTTTTTGAAAAAATTGGAGTTTTTAACGCCGGTTATTATATGTATTTTGAAGATGTTGATTTATCTCTAAGGGCAAAAAAGGCCGGTTTTAAGCTTAAATATTGTCCGAAATCGCATATATGGCACCTGATTGCCGGATCGTCGGGAATCGGTTCGGGATTGAATGATTATTTTACGACGAGGAATCGATTGCTCTTTGGAATGAAATATGCCCCCTTCAGATCAAAAGGAGCGCTGTTAAAAGAAAGTTTTAGGATGTTGAAGAACGGCCGGCCTTGGCAAAGAGCCGGTGTAAGGGACTTTTATTTGGGAAGATTTGGAAAAGGAAGCTGGAAATGAAGGAAGAAATAAAATTATCGGTAATTGTTTTGACGCATAATGAGGAGCCGGTGATTGCCGATTGTCTGGAATCGGTGAAATGGGCTGATGAAATTGTGGTTGTTGATCATGGTTCCACCGATAAAACACTGGAAGTTGTGGAAAAGTTCGGTGTTAAAAAAATTGTTACCGCACCGGTAAATTCAAATTTCTCCGACCGCCGCAATTTAGGAGCAAAAGAAGCAAAAGGGGAATGGTTATTCTATGTTGATGCTGACGAACGCGTGACTTCAGAACTTAAAGAAGAAATTCTTTCCCTAATTACTAATTACCTGCCTACCGGCAAGGCAGGCAAATTACTAATTACTAAATGCGTAGCACTTGCAATTCCTCGTAAAAATATCCGGTTGACAAAAGTTCTTTATCACGGCGGGTGGTGGCCGGATTATGTCCTGCGGTTGATGAGAAAAGATAAGTTAATAAAATGGGAAGGTGAACTGCATGAACAGCCCAAAATTGACGGTGATGTCGGAAAGCTTAAAGAAGCGTTTATCCATTTCAGCCACAGAGGCAGTTTTGAACATAAACTGCAAAATACTATTAACTGGTCAGCGATTGAGGCAAAAAGGATGTTTGATTCCAACCATCCTCCCATGACGGTATCTAG
>PEZV01000039.1:0-3944 GCA_002778735.1 Candidatus Berkelbacteria bacterium CG10_big_fil_rev_8_21_14_0_10_41_12
CAAAATCGCGCGTGTAAATATAAAAAACTTTGTCTGCCTCCCGGACATTCCGACTGCATAATATAAAACCTTGAGTGTGATGAATTACATGCATAGTATAATCCGAAACTACGAAATAAACTCAAATTATTTTGTTAACTGAATTTTAAATTTTAAATTATCTATTTTGATTTCCTTGCCGTCATTTTGACTAAAAGATATTTCTAGCGCCAGAGCTGTTTTTTTAATTTCATTTTCAAATTTTTTAATAAGATTTTTGCTAACCTCATTGGCTTCCATAACCAAAACTATTTTATCATTCGGCGTGAGACCTTCTTTTTTGCGCAAGTCCTGAATCGCGCGGACCAGTTCGCGATATTGTCCTTCTTGTTTGAGTTCGGGGGTGATTTCAGCGTCTAATTCAACCTCATTTTTAATTTTATTGTCAAAAACTATTTCCTTAACATTCAACTCGTCCTTTATCAAATCTAAATATTCACTTGATAACTTTCTACTTTCAACTTTTAACTTGAGCGAAGCGAGTGGTTGCCGGACTTTAATGCCAGCTTTCTGGCGAGCTTCAAGTCCCAAAGAAACTATTTTTCTAACTTCTTCCATATCTTCTAAAAGCTGTAAGCTGTCAGCTGTTAACTGTGAGCTTTTAGGCCATTTTGCCAAATGCACGCTTTCTTTAAACGCAGATTTACGCAGATTTAACCCGACTTCGCCCGCGGAAGAACGCAGATTAGATTCAGATTCATTCTTTAATTGTTGGTAGAGATATTCGGCATAAAAAGGAGTAAATGGCGCCATTATTTTTGCCAGAGTTTTTAAAACAAAATATAAAGTTTGCCTTGCCCCAGCCGAATCTTGAGAGGCGGGGTTTGCTACCTCTTCTTTTATTCTGTCGCGAGAACGACGTAAATACCAAGTTGAAAGATCGTTGATAAAATCTTTTATCGCTCTTGCCGGTTCCAATAATTTATAATTGTCCATTTTTTCAGTACATAAAGAAATCAGCTCATCGAGTTTTGCAATAATCCATTTATCAAGAATATTTGAACTAGCTTCTAGCTTATAGCTTTCAGCTTCTAGATCCTTATCTCGATAAAGTTCATAAAATGCCAGCACATTATAAAGCAAACCAAAAACCTGACGATTAAGTTCAACTACAGTTTTCTCATCAAAATTTTTAGATTCTCCCGGCTGATTTATAGAATACATCCAAAGACGAAGCGCATCTACTCCATATTTATTAATCATAATCCATGGGTCAACTATGTTCCCGAGAGATTTAGACATCTTCTTTCCTTTCGCATCAAGCAAATGCCCCAAGCAAATAACATTTTTAAACGCTTTTCCTCTGCCCATTAAAACACCAACAGCATGCAATGTATAAAACCATCCGCGAGTCTGATCTATCGCTTCTGAAATAAAATCCGCAGGATATTTTAAATCAATATTTTCAAACGGCTTGCCCTGAGCGAAGTCGAAGGGATAATGATCTTGCGAAAACGGCATTGTCCCGGAATCAAGCCAGACATCCATAACTTCTTTAGCTCTTTTCATTTCGCCACCACAAGAACAAATAAGCTCCACTTCATCAATATACGGCTTATGCAAATCAAGCTCATAATTTTCGTTGTGCGGAAAAGGAACAAAATTAAGTTCAATCACATTTGCATTTTCATTAAAATATATCCCCCGCGGTTTCTCTTTAACAATTTCTTTATTATCCAGACCTGAAATTAATCCTCGCAAAACCCAAAGTGGCGCATCATGAGTCACAATCAAAATATTTTTCCCCGTATATTTTCTTTCAAGTTCATAAATAAAATCACCCAACCTTAATCTGATGTCGTTATAATTCTCGCCGCCCGGAACTCTTTTAGTAAATCTCTCTAAAATTGAAGAAAAATAATTATAATATTCTTTAACTGTGTGTCCGTCAAAATACTCGGCCTTGATTTCACTAATCCTCGGCTCAATAAAAACATGGTCCTCTGGCAACCCTAAAATTTTTCTGACAATTTCCGCGGTTTCTTTAGTGCGCAAAAAAGGAGAAACAAAAATAAAATCAATCCCGTTAGAGGCAGAGGCGCGCTGCCTGTCCCGTAGCGAACTGGTATGGGACGAGCCCCCCGCCCGACCGAACGGCCGTTCGGGCAGGTTGCGGCCTCTAACGGGATCAATCCCATTATTTTTGATGTTCTCACCTTCTTCTTCCGCTTGTTGCCGTCCCTTTTTTGTTAAGTGAGTTGGGTTATCTGCTCTGGCGCTTATTACTCCTTCCACATTGCTCTCCGCTTCACCGTGCCTCATCACAAAATATTTGTTGCCAGATTTTTTAGTTTTATTTTTTAAATCTTTAATACTTCCGATGACTTCAGTTTTTTTGCATTTGTCGCAAGTCCAAACCGGAAGCGGAGTTCCCCAATATCTTTCGCGAGAAATTGCCCAATCTTTTATTTCTCTCAACCATTCCCCGAAACGTCCCTCTTTTATATGCGCTGGTTCCCAATTTATACTTTTATTTTCTTCTATTAATTGTTTTTTGATTTTTGGATCAGACATTCTGATATACCAAGAATCACGAGCATAATAAATAAGAGCAGTTTTGCATCGCCAACAATGCGGATATGAGTGTTCATACTTTTCTTTTTTCAAAAGAAATCCGCGATGCGCCAAATCTTTTATAATATCAACTGCCACTTCTTCATCACGAACAAATCTGCCTTCAAGAAAACCAGTACCAGCTAAAAATTTTCCATCAAGCCCGACTAAATGATGTTTTGGCAAATTAAATTTAGTCCCCAACTCAAAGTCATCCTGACCATACATCACAGCTATGTGCACAACGCCTGTTCCATCTTCTGTTGTTACAAAATTTGCTGGATAAATCTTAAACGCAGATCGGCGCGGATATAAACGCAGATCAGCGCGGATAGCATCTTCAATAAAAGGATAGAGCGGTTCATATTCTAAATCAAGTAAATCTTTACCTTTTAATTCTTCAACAATTTCATATGTCCGATCCGAATCTAACGTCCGATCCGAACCTACAAATTTATCTCTTCGAGAGCCTGAGGGCTCCTCAGAGCCTCGAACGGCCGAATCTACAAATTTATCCTCCTTCGTCCGCCAGCGGGCGGGCTTCGACGGGACAATGTCCGAATCTACGAAATTATCAAGAACCGAAAGTCGATCTTTGGCGAGAATAAAAAATTCTGTTGTTGGTTGTTGGTTATTAGTTGTAAGTTTAATCTTCACGTAATCAATATCTTTCCCGACTGCCAAAGCGACATTCCCAGGCAAAGTCCAAGGAGTTGTTGTCCACGCTAAGATATAAGTATTTTCTTGCCCAACAATTTTAAATTTCACATACACCGACAAATCTTTTACATTTTCATAACCTTGCGCAAGTTCGTGAGAAGAAAGAGTCGTACCGCATCTTGGACACCAAGGAACAACTTTATAATCTTTATAAAGCAATTTTTGATCATTGACTGTTTTTATAACATTCCAAACCGATTCAATATAATCGTTGTGATATGTCACATAAGGATTTTCCTGATCAACCCAAAAACCAATTCTTTCTGTAAATTTATTCCAATATTCTAAATATTCCCAAACACTTTCTTTGCATTTCTGATTGAATTTCGCAATTCCGTATTCTTCTATATCTTTTTTGGAAGTTAAACCGAGAGCTTTTTCCACTTGAAGTTCGACAGGAAGTCCGTGTGTGTCCCAGCCGGCTTTTCTGCGGACATAATATCCTTGCATTGTTTTATAACGCGGAATAACATCCTTAAAAGCGCGGGCTTCTAAATGATGAATCCCCGGCTTGCCATTTGCTGTGGGAGGACCTTCATAAAAAATAAACTCACCTTTTGGAGCTTTTTTATTCAAAGATTTTTCAAAAATTTTGTTTTCTTTCCAGAATTTTAGAATTTTCTCTTCTTGCA
>PEZV01000039.1:3958-4928 GCA_002778735.1 Candidatus Berkelbacteria bacterium CG10_big_fil_rev_8_21_14_0_10_41_12
TGCTATTTTAACATAAAAAAATCATTAATACACAACAAAATGATTAAAAAATAATTTTTTAGATTTAATATCCCTATATAACTATCTTTATAAAAAATTTGACTTTTTTGAAATTCGTAGTAAACTTAATTTTAAATATTGTTTATCTAAAAAAATTACAAATGAATACAGAAAAGCGCCAACACAGAGAAACCAACGAAATTTTGCAGGCAATAAAAAAATTTCACGATGAATTTTGCAGTTTAGACGGTAATTTAGAGATTCATCTCAACCTTGAGGTTATGAAACTCTGGCTTATGGCTTGCCAAAACCAGGAAAAGCTTCTGGAACTCAAGTTGAAATGCAATAAACAAATTAATATATTGTTTCATAGGCATAGATTTGCTGCCGCAGAAGGGTTTGAGAATTTACTTTTATTAATTAGCGAAAAAAGTAAAAAAGAAAAAGAAAAAACTAGAATAACCAAACTATTGCTGCGATTGCTGCAATTAAAAAAAATCTTCAAAAAATTACTGAAAGCCAGTAATTCTTTAGTTTATTTCTTTAGTTTATTAAAAAACCTTCGGTAAAACCGAAGGTTTTTTATCAAGTGATCCCTTCAGTATGTTACATTTTCTCCGGAAGTTTTATACCAAGAAGATCTAGACCGTTTTTTAGAACAATTGCAACAGCTTCGGTTAAAGCCAAATGATACTCTGATATTTCTTTATGATTTGGGTCAACAATTTTTTTCTCTCCATAATAAGCATTGAAACTGCGGGCGAGATCAACAAGATAAGTGGCTATGTGATGCGGCGCATATTCGCTTGTTGATTTGATAACAACTTCGGGAAAACGATAAATTATGTGTTCGAGTTCAGAGATAACAGACTCACCATTTTTAGCGCTTATTTTAATTCCCAATTCTTTTGCCCGAGCAAGCACCGACTGCGCCCGCACAAAAGAGTACTGCAAATATGGTCCGGAATCG
>PEZV01000030.1:0-18057 GCA_002778735.1 Candidatus Berkelbacteria bacterium CG10_big_fil_rev_8_21_14_0_10_41_12
GGGTTTGAAAGATGGTAATGTTTTGTCCAAAGATGCTCCGTGTATATAACAGGCACTTTCATCTTTCTCGTGGCCAAACGTCCCAAAAGCCCACCTCTCATGCCATGGCAATGGACAACATCAGGATCAAAAATGGAAGTTTGTCTTCTGATCTTGTGGTAAGCTTTTCGATCAATCCCGTTTCCCATCCCAATCTGTTTATGGCTAATACCTGCTTCGTCGAGCTGTTTGACAAGAGGACCTGGCGGGAGAATTACGAGCACTTCCCACCCCCGCTCTTTAAGGTTGACAGCTAAACGTAAGATATGTTTCGGAGCTCCAGACAAGCTGGAGTCACCGGTTATTAGAGCAACTTTTTTCATTTTAATAATTCAACTGCCGAATTTATTCTTTCCAATGCTTCTTGTCTTCCGATGATAGGTATAATCTCCTCCGGCGGAGGTGACTTTTTTTCTCCCGTTAAGGTAAAGCGCAAACTCCAGAAAAGGTCTCCATTTGAAATCTTATTTCTTAGAACGGCGGACTCAAAAGCGGATTTTAGCTCAAGCTTATCTATCTTTTTTGCCTTTTCAAGCTCCTTTGCCGCGATTTCCAAACCTTTTTTGGCGCTTGATTTTGTCGATTTAATGAAGACTAGATCTTCGGTAATGATCTTGGGAGGCGTGAAAAAGTAGTGTGAGAGCTTATTAAAATCAGAGAGTTTATCCATTCTCTGTTTAACGAGTTCAACAATTTTTTCTGCTGTTTCAAGAGATGTTTTTTCGGTATTGATTCTAAGTAAATCTATCAGTTTTTTATTTTCGCTTTTGGCGATGTAAAGACGGTTGAAGTAATTCAATTTTTCGATATCGAAAACTGCCGGGGCGCGGTTGATTCCTTCGAGATCAAATCTGTCTTCGAGTTCGGACAAAGTGAAAAGCTCTTCTTCGCTTTTAGGATTCCAGCCCAGAAGCGCCATAAAGTTTACAAGTGCCTCGGGTAAATATCCTTGGTCGCGCAGTTCCCTGACGCTTGTGGCGCCGTGGCGCTTGGAGAGTTTTGTCTTATCTGCGCCAAGAATTAGCGAGAAGTGACCGAATTCCGGAGTGTTCCAGTCCATTGCTTTGTAAATAACGATATGTTTTGGCGTTGATGAAAGCCATTCCTCTGCCCGCAAGACATGCGTTACGCCCATCTCGTGGTCGTCAACTGCTGCCGCGAGATGGTATGTCGGGAAGCCATCGGATTTTAGAAGCACGCTGTCGTCAAGATCTTTGCCGGCAAACGAGATTTTGCCTCGCACAAGATCGTTGAATTCAATAATCTCATCTTGCGGAATTTTGAGGCGAACTACAAATTCGCTACTGTCATTTGGATTTGTAGCGTCGCAGCAGCGTCGGTCATAAATGGTCGGTTTGCCTTCAGCGGATTGCTTCTTGCGAAGCTCTTCAAGACGCTGTTTAGTACAATAACATTTGTAAGCAATACCTTTCTCGACAAGCTCGTTGGCGATCTGTCTATATTTGTCGAGCCGCTCGGACTGGATTAAATATCCCCGTGTATCCTCACCGAATTTATCAAATTTTATACCGAGCCAATCGAGATTATCGAGAATTTGCCCTTCACTTTTAGCGTCATAGCGTTCACGATCCGTATCTTCAATCCTGAAGTAAAATTTTCCTTCCATTTTACGAGCGTAGAGGTAACTAAAGAGAGCCGTTCTGGCATTACCGATGTGCATTGGACCAGTGGGAGAGGGGGCAAATCTTGTAATTGTATTTTTATCCATTTTCAACTGCGTTTTTAATATGGTTTATCTTTGGCGGATTGTTTGAGGTGTCAATTTCAACAACGTCAATTCTGACCGTGCGACCGGGATATTTTTGCAATAATTCGGTAGCTAAACTGATTAATTTGCGGCGCTTATAGTAACCGACCATTTCTGCGCCGGTGCCAAAATCCGGTCCTGACTTAGTCTTCACCTCAATAACTACTATATCATTTTTGTCTCGCATTACGAGGTCGATTTCGCCGATTTTAGTGCGGACGTTTTGGCCGATAAAGCGGTATCCGTGTCTTCTCAAAAATTGGCGTGCGGTGTTTTCTCCGAAAAATCCGAGCTTTTTGTTATCTGTTTTCATTTCGCTCCTCGAGAGAAGTATAAATGTCTTTACGAGTTAAAGCAAAAGTAGTAGTTTGAAAGTGTCTTTTGCGCTTAAACTTGCTCCTTTGGAGGGAGACAGATGCCTACGTGGGAAATTCTCGTTTGGGTGGCAGGAGGGTGGATTTTCTGCTTCGGGCTGGCTATCTTGTCCCGCAAGGTCAACAACGAGCTCAATAAGGAGCAGTTCCTAGAGAACGAGCCGATGAAGTTCGAGTGGTCAGTGAGGACAATTGCTCTCACTGCGCCTATCGCCCTCATTGTGGCATCAGTTGTTCTAGCCATCAATGGCGAGGCGCTGAAAGCTCAGTCAGATTCCTTCGGGATGTTGGATAACAACCACCCCGGTGTTTAGTCCAGCGAGTATAACAGGCGACAAAGGGTGTTTCAAGTCACTGGCGGGTGACAGGAAGCACCCTCCTTCTTTTTTAAAAAGTATAGCTGCTTGACAAAGCTCCCTCGGGAGAGCAGAACGGCCTTCCTTATTTTTAGTAGTTCTACTTCTTTTTTTCTTCAACTTTGGGAATTTGAGTTGATTTTTCGTGATTTTTTATTTTGTTGTCTTTATCGGATTTATTTTCCTCGGTCTTGTCCTCAGCTTTTTCTTCGGTTTGCTCCGTCACCTCGGTTTTTTCTATTTCTTTCTCGATCTGTTCCTGTTCAGGATCCTTCTCGACTTTCTCCTCAACCACATCTTCCCAGACTTTGGCGTCTTCTCTCTCTCTCTTTAGCCGTTTGGCGGATTTGCCGATGAGATTTCTGACATAAAATATTTTTGCCTGCCTGACTCTGGCAGATTTCGTCTTTTCGATTTTTACAATAGAAGGCAAATGAAGCGGAAATGTCTTCTCGACGCCAACACCGGAAGCAATTCTCCTAACGGTGAAAGTACCGTTTATGCCCTGGCCGTGCTGGGCTTTGATGACGAGGCCCTCGAAAATCTGAATCCTCTCTTTATTGCCTTCTTTAACTTTTTGATGAATTTTAACCCTGTCCCCGGCGCGAAGCTCGGGAACGTTCTTTTTAAGTTGAAAATGTTCGTGAGTAATTTTTGCGTCCATATTATTTACCCCGTGTTGCTGATTTTTTCACACTTGGTTTAACAGGCAAATCGCTTAATTTTTTTTGAGCATTAACGTCATCGGATTTGGAATTTAGATTAGCACGCCGGGGCTTATCCGCTGTTTTGATTGAAATGACTTGCCGAATGACTTTGTTGCCGGTAAATTTGGTTATTTTTTTGTTTTTGAACTCGACAATTCCGTCGCGCACGGCATAGAGAGAATCGTCACTGCCTCTTTTCACATTTTCACCGGGGCGGAATTTGGTGCCGCGCTGTCTGACTAAAATCGCGCCTGCGTGAATCGTCGTGCCACCAAAAACCTTGACGCCTAAGCGCTTACTCTCGGAGTCCCTGCCTAATTTAGATGTTCCTTTTGCTTTGGTGTGAGCCATAAAGAATTTTATAAATTTTTGAATTCAAAAGTCAAAATTTAAAACCCAAAATTACGATCATGAGGTAATAATTGAGACTCAAATTACGACTAAAAAGATATTAACAGAAAAAAATAAAAGGGTCAACAGGATAATAAATTAAATCTCAAAATTTAAATCTCAAAATGATAACTAAAAGTTCAAAATTATACGGACAATTAGGAGATGACGGCAGGACATAAACCGTAGAGGCCAAATTACGAAGCTATAGACCGCACTTACCCCGCTCAGTAGGGCAGAGATGGTCTTCACTTTTTTTAGCAAACTGATAAGGTAAAATCGGTGGAATCCCATCTTTTCACTTTTGACTAATAACTAATAAATATGAAATTTGTTCATCTTCATGTCCATTCTCATTATTCGCTTCTTGACGGTTTGGGAACGCCTGCGGCGATAATTTCGCGTGCGAAGGAAATGGGCATGAATTCGATTGCACTAACCGATCACGGAGCAATGTATGGCGCCATTGAGTTTTATAAAGCGGCGAGAAAAGAGGGTATTAAGCCTATTATCGGAGTTGAGACATACGTTGCGCCAAGAACTCTCAAAGATAAAGCGGCAAGAATAGATACGAACCCGTATCACTTGATTCTTTTGGCGAAAAACATAGAAGGCTACAGAAATCTGATGAAGTTGGTCAGCATCGCTCATGTTGAAGGTTATTATTACAAGCCGAGGATAGATAAGGAAATATTGCGCAAATATTCGGGAGGATTGATTGCATCATCAGCCTGTTTAATCGGAGAGATACCGCGGCTTGTTGTCTCCGGCGAGATGAAAACGGCGGAAAAGGCGGTTAATGAATACCAAAAAATATTTGGTAAAGAAAATTTTTATCTTGAACTGCAGCTGCATCCGGAAATTCGCGAACAGGAAATTGTAAATCAAGGTCTAAAGAAGCTTTCAAAGAAAACCAGCGCGCCGCTTGTTATTACTTGTGATAGCCACTATGTCCGCAAACAAGATGCCAACGCGCACGACGTGCTGATTTGTGTGCAAACCGGCAAGACGGTTGATGATCCAAAGAGAATGAAATACGACGGAAATTATTCGCTTCGTGATCCGAAGGATATTTTAGAGCATTTCAAAGATGTGCCAGAGGCGATTGAAAACACTGTTAAAATTGCCCGCGAGTGTAATCTCGAGATTCCATTTGAAGAGAATTTATTGCCGGAATTTGAGGTCCCGGGTAATAAAAAATACTCAGAGTATTTGCGGGAAGTTTGTAAAAAAAATATCTTGAGGCGATATCCGCAAGCGGCAAAAGACAAGCAGCTTAAAACGAGGATTAATGAACGGCTTGATTGGGAACTTGAAACAATCGATAAAATGGGGCTTGAAAGTTACTTTTTGATTGTTTCGGATTTTGTAAAATGGGCGAAGCAACAAGGAATTATGGTTGGGCCGGGAAGAGGTTCGGCGGCTGGCTCGATTGTCTCGTATCTTATGGAGATCACTGACCTTGAACCGTTACAATTTAACCTACTTTTTGAAAGATTTTTAAATCCCGATCGCCATGAAATGCCGGATATTGATATGGATTTTGCTGATCACAGACGTGCGGAAGTGATTAACTATGTAGCGCAAAAATACGGCGAGGATCATGTGTCCGGAATTATAACCTTTGGGACAATGGCGGCCCGCGCGGCGGTTAGGGATGTCGGCAGAGCACTGGGGATGGCATATGCGGAAGTTGATAAAATTGCTAAAGTTATTCCTCCACCGGTCCAAGGACGACACATTCCACTTTCAAAATCGGTTGCTGATGCGCCGGAGCTTCGTGAATTTTACGTGCGGGATCCAAAGGCGAAACGCCTTCTTGATATTGCCATAATTTTAGAGGGAACAGTGCGGCATGCCGGCCAGCACGCAAGCGCTTTTGTCATTTCTAAAGACGCTCTCGAGCATTATGTTCCGGTGCAGATTTCCGGTAAGGGAGATATTAAATTGGTTACGCAATATTCGATGTATCCTGTTGCGGAATTGGGGCTTTTAAAAATGGATTTTTTGGGTTTGGCCAACTTAACTATAATCGAGCGCGCGCTTGAAATAATTGAAGCGGTGCACGGGGACAAAATTGATATTGGAAGTTTACCACTTGATGATAAAGAGACATATAAACTTTTAGGGGAAGCGGAGACAACAGGAGTATTTCAGCTGGAATCGGCGGGGATGAAGAGATATCTGAAACAGCTCGAGCCGACAGTGCTCGATGATATTGTTGCAATGGTTGCACTTTATCGCCCGGGACCAATTCAATTTATTGATTCATTTATCAGAAGAAAGCATGGTCAAGAAGAGATTGTTTATCCGCATCCAAAAGTTGAGAATGCGCTGAAATCGACTTATGGAATTCCGGTTTACCAGGAACAGGTTATGCAGATATCGCGCGATCTTGCCAGATTTACTGGTGGTGAGGCGGATACGCTTAGAAAAGCAATGGGCAAAAAGATTGTGAAGCTTATGGCGGAAATGGAAATTAAATTTATGGCGGGATGTGTCGCAAATGGAATCTCGAGACAAAAGGCAGAAGAAGTTTTTGCGATGATGAAAACGTTTGCGGCATATGGATTTAATAAATCTCATGCTGCGTGTTACGGACTTATCGCTTACCAAACAGCATATCTAAAAGCGCATTATCCCGAATGTTTTATGGCAGCGCTTATGACGAGTGATTTTGGCGATACTGACAGGATAGCGATTGAGATTGAAGAAGTAGAGAGAATGGGGCTTAAGGTTCTCCCGCCGGATGTCAATGAAAGTTTTGTTGACTTTGGTGTTGTTAAAGAGACAAAAAATATCCGTTTTGGCCTCTCTGCAATCAAAAATTTAGGAATGATGCCGGCAAAGGTTATCGTCAAAGAAAGAAAGAAAAACGGACCGTATAAATCGTTTGAGGATTTTATTGATAGATTAATCAAGACGGACGTTCTTGCAGAACTTGAGAAAGACGAGGGGAAAGATCCGAGCCCGAGTAGAACAATATTAAACAAAAAATCAATTGAAGCGTTAGCGAAATCTGGCGCGCTTGACGATCTCGGGGAGAGAGCTCAGATAATAGGTGGCATGGAAATTATTACCAAAAGAATATCGGATACTCTAAAGGTGGCAAAGTCTACGCAGGCAGGTTTGTTTGGCGAAGTGCTTGCGTCAGATATTGATCTTGAAAAACTTGATCTGCCTATGGTCGAACCGGCGGGGAAGAAGGATAAATTAGCCTGGGAGAAGGAACTGCTCGGAGTTTACTTGAGTGAACATCCTCTTAAGGAGTACGGGGAAATTATTGCTAAAATTTCGACACATCAATTGGATGAAATAACTAAAGATAGTGAAAACCACAAAGTTAAAATAAGCGGTATTATAACCAGTATTAAGAAAATCAATACACGTTCGGGACAACCAATGTTGTTTGTTGGAATTGAAGATTTAACAGGCAAGATAGAGCTTCTTGTTTTCCCGAAAGTTCTCGAGAGGCATCCGGAAGTGTTTCAGGCAGATCAGTTCGTTATTGTATCGGGTAGAGTTTCGACGAAAGACGACCAGCCTAATATTTTAGTGGAGTCTGCCAAAAGATTTGATCCGGACGACATTAAGGATGACCTGATTGCGCCAGAGGAGTTTGAAGAGATAACTCGACATAACGGGAAGATAAATCCCAAGACTGGCATGAACAAAGCACCTGCTATCGAGGAAATTATTCTTGATGATTTGGAAGATGCAAGCAATGAATTCGTGATTGATCTTCCCAAAAGCACAAGAAAAAGCTCTCTTGAAAAACTTAAAAAACTGTTGCAAACTTTTCCCGGTAATTGCCCCGTAGTTCTAAGAATCGAGAAAAACGGAAAAATACACTTGGTAAAAACAAAAAGCTTCTGCGACGACTGTGCAGAGCTAAAAACTAAAGTGAAAAAATTATTGCCTTAACCGTAATTTATCTTTCTATCTACTATCTACTAACTTCTATCTCTCCCGATTGCTTTGCAATCGCGGATCCGCGATTCGACTGTGCCGAATCGGGACTATTTCTGATATACGTAAATGCAATTTTTCTTGGTGTTGCCTTCGAAACATTTCCAGAAAGTAATTGTCGAGTTGAAATCCAGCACGTCAATAATGCTTTTATTTCCCTCGTCATTTATCCTGTTAATAATATTAAAATCAGGCATATACTTTTTCCAATATGCAATTTCTGCGTTTAAATCGAGTAGGTCAATATATCCGCTATCGGTTGCGTCTCCCATTAACCGCGGCTCGGGCGGTACTGGCGGTCGATTTGACGCAACATCTTCAGGCGGGGGCGGAACCGGAGGGGTAGGAATATCGGCTGAAGGCTGGTTTCTCCAGACAAAAAAGCTAAGTGCTCCGACCAATATGACAATGGCAAGAAAACTCACGACGCCAATCATAATAGGCTTACTCATTGATTTATTCATGTATTTGGATTCTCACCATTAACTTTGTGCTTGACGGATATGTCCAATACCTTAAAAGTAAAACTCTATTATTAATTTTAGACATTTTTTTGGCAAATGCAAATTTCACAAAATACTCCTCAGGGATATCTCTACTGACATTGCCGAGCAGTTCACGAAGGTAATTTTCAGCAATTATTTTTGGGATTTTAGTTAATAAGTTATTCTTGTTGTATTTTATTAAGGCGTAATTATCTGAATTTAATTCGATAATCAGATAAGGCAAGTTCTGCTCAACGGAAGATTGAATAATGGCATTAAAAAGTCGCATTGCAGGAGATTGCTCCGGTCCTGGGTGATTGACGATGGCAATTTTTTCACCTTTTGCAAAAATATTTTTTATTTGTTGTCTAAGATTAGGCATAAGATTGGGCAATAGATTAAATGTTTGACTTTCGGTAGATGATTGCTGTTTCGCTTTCGAAGTTTTAGCTATCCGCAGCTTGAAACTGAATGACGGCATAAATTTGACCATATTTCGATCGAGCAGGAGGATTTTACCGCTTTTTTTTGAAATATTAAACACGGGTTTACTCGCCATTTTTTTTAGTGAGAAAACGCCGAAATTATTTATCTGGATGCGCCCTTTTTCTTTTAGCGCCGCAATAATGGCCTTGTTTAAATGATTGATTACTTCATTTATCTTGTTCGGGCTTAATCCGCTAGCTGCCGAGACATTTTGCTTGATAGATTTTAATTTCACGGTAATAATATTCTATCAAAAAAACTTAAACATTATCGATGGATTTGCAAGAAAAATTAATTCAAGCTAAATTAAATTTACTATGAGCTCACTTTATAGAACATATAGGCCGCAGCTTTTTTCGCAAGTTGTGGGACAAGATCATGTGACCAAGACTTTACTTGCCGCTTTAAAAGAAGGCAAAATTGGTCATGCTTATCTATTTACCGGTCCGCGCGGTATTGGTAAGACAACAGTTGCGAGGTTACTAGCGAAAGCGTTAAATTGCACGGGAAAAAATAAACCTTGTGGTGTTTGTGGCAACTGTAAGGATATTGCCGTCGGGAAATTTATTGACTTGATTGAAATTGATGCGGCTTCAAATCGAGGTATAGATGAGATTAGAGAACTTCGCGATAAGATTAATTTTTCCCCGAATGTCGGAGCAAAGAAGGTGTATATAATCGACGAAGTTCATATGCTCACAAAAGAAGCCTTTAATGCTCTTTTAAAAACGCTTGAAGAACCACCGGCACATAGCGTTTTTATTCTGGCGACTACTGAAATCCATAAAGTAATGCCAACCGTCATATCAAGATGCCAGAGATTTGATTTTAAACAGGCATCCATTGACAATCTAATTAGTCTGATTAAAAGAGTTGCCAAAGAGGAAAAAATTGATTTGAAGGAAGATCAAATTAGACTTATTGCGAAGCGAGCAGAGGGTTCATATCGGGATGCTCTCTCGATATTGGACCAGATTTCTTCCGTAGCGAACAAGTCCGATTTGACAGAAGCATTGAATTATCTTTTAGGTTTGGCGGACGCCGGCTTGGTGAAGGATTTTATTTGGTCAATTAAAAATACTGATGTGAAGAAATCCTTTGCGATAATTACGATTGTTTTTGAGAAGGGAATGAATTTTGATTATTTCCTGCGTTCGTTAATCGGTGAACTTCGGAAGGAGATGATTACACTTGTTACATCTGGACAGGATACACTTTGGTATATCGAGGCACTTTCAGAACTACTTGAAGCGCAAAGACAAATATCCTGGACGAGTTCGCCGAGTTTGCCTCTCGAGATTGCGGTATTGAAAATTGCTGGCAACCAAGATGACGTCTCGGCTCGCGTCGACAGTTTAGGTAAATCTGACAACCTGATTACTGATGGAAGCAAATATGATAATGCTAACCAGGTCAAAAAAGTTAAGGCGAATGCAGAAGTAGAAAGGAATAAAAATAAAAAAGTGGATATTTCTGACAGGAAGAAAAATTCTACCACACCGAGATCTGTTGGTGCCGCTGCTGCCGACAAAGAAAAAAAAATTGTCTTAGATGCAGAAGCAATGAGGACTACTTTTATCGAAGCTCTCTCGGGTAAAAATAAATCTTTGGCGACGATAGTTGCGGGGGCTTCTTGGAAAAGTTCCCCTGGCAGCTTGAATCTCCAAGTCGAATTTAATTTTCACAAAGATCAGATTACAAAACAAAAATCGATTACCCTGATCCGTAATACACTTAGAGAGTGTTTTGGACGCTGTTTTGAAGTGAACTGCGAGGTTGTCGGAAGTGACGTCGAGAATAATATTGGCGAAGTTTTTGGGATTGCGGACTAAAAGTAATTTAGGTAAGGATAAAATATGGCAGAAGGTAAAAATGAACAGACTGGCAAACTTCCGCCTCAGAATGTTGAGGCAGAGCAGTCGATAATTGGGGGTCTTTTAATAGACAAAGATGCTATTTTTAAAGTTGCTGATATTATCTTGCCGAGCGATTTTTATAGGCCGGAGCACGGGATAATTTTTGATGCCATGGTTGATTTGTTTAACTCCGGTAATCCAATTGATTTAGTAACCTTATCCGATCACTTGCAGAAGAAAAAGCAGCTAAAAAAGATAGGCGGGGCGACATACCTGACAGAGCTGGCAAATTCCACTTCTTCTTCGGCCTATATTGCCAAACACGCCAAAATCGTTGCTGAGAAGTCAGCTCTGAGGCGTTTAATAAACGCCGCGACCAGTATTATTGAAGAAGGTTATGATGCAACAGAAGATGCGCCTTCCATAATCGATAAGGCGGAAAGCCGTTTATTTTCAGTAATTGAGCGCTCCACAAAGGATAAATTTGTTCCGATAAAAGACATTCTTGGTGAGTCGATTGAGAGAATCAACGAAATACATGAGAATAGGGGCCAACTTAGAGGTATGCCAAGCGGTTTTAAGCAGCTTGACAATCTTACGGCGGGATTTCAAAAATCAGATCTTGTTGTGCTTGCAGCGCGTCCGGGAATGGGCAAAACAGCGCTGGCGTTAAATATTGCTTCGAACATTGCTGTTAAGAATAATATTCCGGTTGGGCTATTTTCTCTTGAAATGAGCAGGGATCAATTAGTAGACCGACTTTTGACTCTTCAAGCGGGAATTGATTCTTGGCGTTTAAGAACAGGTAATCTTCAAGAGGATGATTTTCCGCGATTGAATTATGCGATGGGAGTTTTGTCAGAAGCGCCAATTTATATAGATGATTCTCCACTTCTGACAGCTCTGGATATACGTACTAAAGCGAGGAGGCTACAGGCGGAAATAGGGCTTGGCATGATTGTTGTCGATTATCTTCAACTTATGGAGGGGAGAAGGAGAGGTTCAGATGAAAATAGAGTCCAAGAAGTTTCCGATATTTCAAGATCTCTGAAAGGATTGGCGCGAGAGTTAAATATTCCTATTCTTGCTATTTCGCAATTATCGCGTGCGGTTGAAGCGAGAACGCCCAAAATTCCTCAACTATCTGACCTTCGCGAGTCTGGCTCGATTGAGCAAGATGCCGATGTGGTTATGTTTATTTATAGGGAAGATTATTATGAACCGGATACCGAGAAAAAGGGAATTACGCAAATTTTGGTGAGAAAGCATCGTAATGGCCCGACGGGCGATATCGAATTATATTTTCACCCTGAATATTCGCGTTTTGGCGATATAGAAAAATCAGTTTAGTCCTCAAAAGAATCTATGTAGCTTATCTTATATATAAGGAAAGCACGTGATATAGAGTAGTCGGTATAATGTTATTTTAATATTATGCCGCTCATCACACGTGCTTTCTCACTTGTACCCCTATGTTCGTCCTACCAGTTGCCCAGTAAGAAATTTTTTAGCGGTACAAATCCCTACCAACTTGTTGTGAAAATGTACGAAAGATTCTTGGCGGGTAACGACGGTCGAGGTGTCTGGTAGAGAAGACGGAGTTCAATTTATAGATTAAGCCCCCTCTTCTTAATCAAACTTATTATTATCATATACTAAAAAATTAAGTTTGTCAAGACCTTCAGTATCTATGGTCGAGGTAACGTATATACTTGGCTTGCAAATCGGCGTTTGATAAGATAAATTTATGCTAAAAGCCCTTAAAGTTATATTCTCGAGAGAAAGCTCAATCAGGGGAGCCAGTTTTTTACTAATTATTACTCTTGCGCTTTCAAATCTCTTGGGGGTGATCAGAGATCATTTTTTGGCGCAGTATATCCCGACAGATCGCCTTGATATCTATTACACTGCCTTCAGATTTCCCGATCTTATATTCAATGTTCTTATCCTCGGTGCAATCGCGGCAGCTTTTGTGCCGATTTATTCGAGGATTCTCAGGGAAGACGGGAATAAAAAAGCGGATGAAATGGCAAGCAATGCATTGTCTATTGGCCTGTTAATAATATTTATCTCACTTGTGGTCTTATTTTTTATAATGCCGGTACTAATTAATCTTCTGGTACCTGATTTTGATGCGGCCAAGAGGGTGGAAACGATCAATTTAGCACGATGGCTGCTCTTGTCTCCATTATTTTTCACGGTGTCATATTTTTTGGGCGGGATTCTGAATTCGCACAAAAGATTTTTTGCATATTCGATTGCGCCGTTGATATACAATCTTTCGATTATTGTTTGCATTTATATTTTTGCCCAGAGATTTAATGTTGCAGGTGCGGTTATTGGTGTGATTGTCGGAGCATTTTTACATATGTTGATCCAGATTCCCTCGGCTATTTCAGTTAAGTTCAAGTTTAAGCCTGAGTTTAATTTCAGGGATAGTAATGTTCAAAAAGTAATGAAGCTTATGCTTCCAAGAGCAATCGGCCTCGGAGCGAACCAGGTATTGCTGCTGGCTTTTACGAGCTTGGCTTCGCCATTTGCCGGTGCTATCGCGATTTATAATTTGGCGGACAATATTCAAACTGTCCCATCAGTCATATTCGGTAGCTCTTTTGCTACGGCAGCATTTCCAACTTTGGCAGCGCTGGACATTGAGAGGGAACGAGAGGCAACTCAATTTTATAGCGTTTTTGAAAAGAGCATGAGAGCAATTCTATTTCTTCTTGTTCCCTCAACAGCATTTTTGATTCTGCTTCGGGCACAGGTAATCAGGTTGATTCTTGGGTATGGATTTTTTGGTTGGGAGGATACACGTCTCGCTACAGGCACGCTCGGCCTTTTTGCACTGAGCATTATTGCTCAGGGTCTTATCCCGCTTTTTGCCCGCACATTTTATGCAATGCATAATACTTTAACCCCAATGACTACAAGTATTATCTCAATAATAATTAGTGTTGTACTCGGATTTATTTTTTCCAAAGGGTATGCTGGCAACTTTGAAGGGGTGAGAGGATTAGCCCTGGCTTTCAGTATTGGGTCCTGGGCCAATTTAATTATGCTTGTGATTGCCCTGTCCTCAAAAGTACGAGTAAGATTTAAAAATCTATGGAGTTTTCTGATTGAACTTGGGGTGCTTACCCTTATTGCTTCGCTTGCATTACAGCTCGTAAAAATAATTGTTTCTTTCTCGTTTGATATTGATCGCGTAAAATATTTATTTCTCCAGACAATTCTTGCAGGATGTGTTGGGATAATAATTTTTCTGGGCCTTGCTTGGGTTTTTAGATTGCCAGAAGTGAGGCAACTAAAGAAAAAATCTGTTTTTTTTTAGGTTAATTCAAATGCGCAACAATCAAAATCGTAAAAAGAAGGAACCAAATCCTTTCTTTGATGAAGTTGATAAACTAAAAAGGAAACGTTTTATCAGCATCGGGTCGATGGCCGTGTTTTTTATTGTTGTCCTTATAATAGGTGAAATGTTGATTTATTTTGTGGTGAAATCTGTTAAAGGTGCCGAGATCCCTGATCTGAGAGTACCGACAATAATTGACTCGGCTAATGTTAATCCGACACCAGCTGTAATTGTAACTTCAGGACAAATAGTTGTGAGTGAGAAAGTTCTCTGCGAGCAGATTTATTTAATCGCCGAATCTGGAAGTTTGAAATGTCTGATTCGTGACGACGGCATCTATCTTTCGGGCAAAATGTCATCTTTCACACTGCCTAATTCGAGCGCTCTCGTTAACCCGACAGTTGCCAATAATAATCTTGTATTTGAGATTAAATATCTGAAGTTTGGCGAGATCTCCGCGCCGAAATTTGCAAGAACTAATCTGGAAAAAACATTGAACGAGAAAATTGCCAAATCGATTATCGGGGAGGATTTTTTACCGCAAAGTATTGAATTATCAGAGGGGCTCATGATAATATCTGGGTCTGTCTCCCCGTAAGTCAATACTAAATGGGGCAAGAATAATTTTATGGATCAAGCCAATATAAGAAATTTTTGTATCATTGCACATATTGACCATGGTAAATCAACGCTGGCCGACAGATTCTTGGAGTTGACCAACGCGCTGCCCAAACGCAAAATGCATTCCCAGATTTTGGACACGATGGATTTGGAACAAGAACGTGGGATCACTATTAAACTCCAACCAGCAAGGATGAACTATATAGTTGGAGATGACAAATACGAACTCAACCTGATTGATACACCAGGGCATGTTGATTTTTCCTATGAAGTGTCGAGATCTATTGCTGCTGTCGAAGGCGCGATACTTTTGGTTGATGCAACAAAGGGAGTTCAGGCACAGACCTTGGCAAACTTACATATAGCGCAGAAATATAATCTAAAAATAATTCCTGCAGTCAATAAAATTGATCTTGCGGAGGCGAGGCCGGAAGACGTTGCTATCGAAATAGCTGAAATCTTACAAATTGATCCGGATGAGGTTCAGTTTATTTCTGCCAAGACGGGACAAGGAGTAAAAAAGCTTCTCGAGAAAGTTATAAAAGAAGTGCCGTCTCCCTCGGGCGATTCCGGACAATCCCTGCAAGCACTTATTTTTGACAGTTTTTTCGATGAATTTCGCGGGATTATTATCTTTGTCAGGATATTTCAAGGACGGCTCAAAACAGGGGAGAAAATAAAATTTATCTCTCAGAATGCAGTAAGTGAAGCGGTTGAAGTGGGCTCGATAATGTTAGGACTTGACAAGTTAGATGAGATTAATTGTGGAGAAATCGGATATATTGTAACTTCACTTAAGCAAATATCAGATGCCAGGGTGGGGGATACGATAACGGGATTGGGGCAAAATCGCGAGGCAAAAGCCCTGCCTGGTTATGAAGAGCCGAAACCGATGGTTTTTGCAGAATTTTATACTTCCGCTGGCGAGCAGTATAATCGTCTGCGTGAGGCGCTTTCGAAACTTTCATTAAACGACAGCTCCCTATATTTTGAACCGACAAATTCCAGAGCTTTTGGTTTTGGATTTAAAATCGGCTTTTTAGGAATGCTTCATCTTGAAATAATTAAAGAAAGATTGGAGCGGGAATTTTCACTGGAACTTGTTGTGACAACTCCAACGGTTGATTATAAAAGAGAGGGTGAGGACTGGTCGGAGCCGTGGGTTTCCCTTGAAATAATTACGCCGAAACAGTATTTGGGGAAATTGCTTGAGTTTGTTCCCGGCAGGCGCGGCGAGCAAAAAGATATTCAGCATCTAATTGATCGGATAGTGATTATTTATGAAATTCCGTTATCTGAAATCATTATTGATTTTTATGACAAGATAAAATCTCTGACTTGCGGGTATGGTTCAATCAATTATCACCTGATCGGGTGGCGCAAAACGGACCTTGTCAAATTAGAGTTTATAATTGCAGATGAGCCGGTGGATGCTTTTAACCGCTATGTTTTTCGAGAATTTGCCCAGCGTAGCGCTCGCAAAATGGTGGAAAGGATGAAAGAAGTGATTCCGAGGCAGAATTTTGAGGTGAAAATCCAAGCCGTGCTTTATGAGGGTAAAGGAATGGCAAGTACTGGAGAGGGGAGAATAATTGCATCTGAACGGATTTCACCGTTTAGGAAAAATGTTACAGAAAAACTCTACGGGGGAGATGTTACAAGGAAGCGAAAATTACTTGAGAAACAAAAAAAAGGTAAGAAAAAAATGGCACAGATCGGAAAAGTTGAAGTGCCTACGGATATTTTTGTGAAACTTCTGAAAATGAGCTCGAATTGATATAGATGAAAATAAAAGGAAGCAAAATGCTTCCTTTTATTTATCCTCTTCTTCCTTGTCAGGTTCCTCAGAACCTTCTCCTTTTTCTTCTTCGGGCTTCTCAGTATCTCCTTCTTCAGTTTTCTTTTCTTCTTTCTTCATCCCTTCCGTCTTTTTATCCTCATCACATGATCCGCAAGTTCCGCAATTCATCTAAAT
This sequence comes from Candidatus Berkelbacteria bacterium CG10_big_fil_rev_8_21_14_0_10_41_12, assembly GCA_002778735.1. Lineage (GTDB taxonomy): Bacteria > Patescibacteriota > UBA1384 > UBA1384 > 1-14-0-10-41-12 > 1-14-0-10-41-12. Next base: position 16,379 of record PEZV01000030.1, read on the forward strand.
CACCACCTTTCAATTTTTAGTTTTAATATAAGTTTACATACTATGAATCATATTTGCAAATTTATCAGCGTATAATGGCTTTCGAGCATAAGGATTTATTCAAATTCTTCCTTCTTTTCCCTGACAAATAGAAACCAACCTTCCAGGGCTGACACGACGGCCTTGAGTGGCGCTTCCACAATAAAATCCCAAAAGAATAGAGTAAAGTTGTATTCGGAAAATTTATCACTAAGCCATCTGCCAATCCTGATAAATGGTAAAAAGATAACTTCGAAAATTCCAAGCAGTATCCCTTCGTCTTCAGCCTCGGCTCTAAGCTCCGAAGCCGTTGACCTGATTCTGAAAGCGAGAAAGCTAACAATAGAGACGAAAATAAAGAAAAGTACGATGCTAACCGCATTAAATTGGAGAGATATTAAAGCCCAGATTACTACAGCAATAACGCCCAGGGAAAGGATGCTGTAGACCGCATTGAAAATGTCAAATATCAGACCTCTTTTTGGCCGAAGGTTGATTAATGGTCTCGACAGAAGTTTTTGGTGATTAATCATTTCTTTAATATTTTGTAATATTTTTTCAGTGTTCTTTTGCCCCGGAACTTTAATCAGAAGTCCGGTAATTAACATAAGGAGTGGCGGGAAGGTAATATTAATCGTTAAAGCTTTGTAATCTATTTCCCCCCGAAACGCTATTTCATATGGGACCTCGATGATAAATGCCAGAATTATTTTGGTTAGAAGTATGAAAATAATTGCTCGGGAAATTGCGCGCAGAACTTTGCGGTGTACTTCTCTATATTCATTATCTAAATACCCCTCTATTTTTTCTTTGAGGTACGACTCGTCCCTCAGGATCAAAGCGAGATTCTGTGGGTTGGCATTTAAGATATTATAGAAGACCAAAAGAGGTGCAGAATTTTTCTTTATGAAGCGGTAGATCCTCTGGCGGAATGGATTTTGAAACAAGTTGTCGAACTCATTATATAAGGAGTTGAAATTTTTGGCTAATTTTTCAGTATCGGATTTTGTGAAATTCTTCCAAGATGGTATTTTCTCCTGAAAAAGGCGATATATAATTTGTTCTCTGTCTTCTTTGAGAATTGACTGTTCAACGGCGATTTTGACAAGCTCAGATAGTTGCGACATTTCGGCTTCTTCCGGATTTTCCAGATTGATTTGGTTGATAAAGATCTCACTAGCGAAATCTAAAAATGAGTATTGCTTTGTTCTTGGAGATAACATTTCCTCAATCTCACAAGCCATCAAGCCCATCAGAATATTTGAGATTCGCTTCGGTTTTAACTTTGATGATATGTTCCTTCGCAAGAAGTTATATTTTCTGATGACCTTTTCAACTTTTTCACAGTATGACTCAGGGAGTGTTTCGTCGGGAAAATACCCAGCCCAAACGAGTTCACGTAAGAGTTTTTGGGCAATATTTCTTGTCTCGCCGAGGGTCAAACGGCGTTTCAAGATTCGCCGAATTGAATTTTTAAGGAAAAGATGTTCGTCCTGATAATCAATTATATTTCGAAGTTTTTCGTATGCAAAAGTTGCACGCCTGAGTGATATGTTGACTTTTATCTTCGGTTCGTCAGCGGAGGAATCTATTTCGTATTTCTTGGAAAAAATTTCCGATAAGCTTTTGATCTGTTCATTCATAAAAAGTATGATAGCACG
>PEZV01000030.1:18079-26695 GCA_002778735.1 Candidatus Berkelbacteria bacterium CG10_big_fil_rev_8_21_14_0_10_41_12
AGTGTTATAAGAGATACAAATTAAATTAGATACTAGACGCTATATATTAGATTATAGAGGTTATTCGCTATCCTTCGAATATCTGCCGTATGAATCGCGGTTTTCATTTTTGCCTTTCGGCAAGAGTCTAACGGTAATTTTGAATTTTCTTGTCTGCCCGCTCGCATCTCGTATCTCGTCGGTTTTGTTTTTGGTATAGAATTCGGCGAGTTCAGCAGAGAGGATTTCTTTTAAGGTTTTTATTTCTTCGCGGTTGATCTTGACATCTTCGAGTGCGTTTTTATTGGCTTCCTCAGCCATAATTTGGTCTTTAATTTTTTTCTTGATTTTACCGGCCTCTTTGGCTGATTCGTTACTCTCTTCGTAATCAGAGCTGTTTTCAAGCGCGCCATCAATCAATTCCTTGGAGATTCGATTTTCCTCTTCCAGATCTTCTATCATTCGGATTCTTTCTCTGATTGTTTTTAAATCCATAATTTATCGCGTTTATTTTTAAATGGGATTATAGCACAACCGTAAATTGCGATTTTGCGCGCTATGGGCTTAATCTTTTTACATCGCGCGGGAATAGAACTGCTTCCTTAACACTTTTTAGTCCAAAAATTTGTTGAATTAATCTCTCTGAGCCCATACCCCAGCCTCCATGAGGCGGCATGGCAAATTTGAATGTATCAAGATAAAACTCCATTCCAGCCGGTTTAACACCCTTCTTTTCCATATTTTCTATGAGCATTTTATATTCGTGAATTCTCTGGCTTCCCGTTACGATTTCAATGCCTTTTAGAAGTAAGTCATACCCTTCTGTCTCTTCGCTGTTGCCCGGGCTTGGCATAGTGTAAAATGGTTTATCTTTCCACGGGTAGTGGGTGATGAAAATAAAATCCGAACCAAACTGCTCTAAAGCGTATTTTCCGGCTAACTTTTCGCCTTCAGGATCTATATCGGTTGTCTCCGGAATCTCGTAACCATATTTTTCTTTTATAACCTCTTTGATTTCGCTTAGTTTGATGTGCGGGATCTCATCCGGAACTTTCGGCATCTTTACATTGTAAAGCTCGAGGTATTTTGCACCTTCTTTCTCAATCTGCGCGAACATTTTCTTAAGCACTTTTGTCAACATTGCCGTCACATCGCGGAAACTTTCAATATGACCCATCTCGGCGTCTAAGCTGACATATTCATTGACATGGCGGGTGGTGAAATGCGGTTCAGCGCGAAAAACTGGCCCGATTTCAAAAACTCTCTCGAAAACTCCGACCATTATTTGTTTATAGAGTTGGGGACTTTGCGCCAGAAAAGCTTTTTTTTGGAAATATTCAATTGTGAAGAAATTTGCCCCGCCTTCAGAAGCCGCTTCCAAAATCTTAGGTGTTTTTATCTCTTTAAAATCTTCTTCCCGCATCACCCTTTCATAACTTGCAAGGAGAATATCATAAAGGGCGAATATTGCTTGAATTTTGGGATGCCGCAAAGTGATAGTGCGATGGTCGAGCAATGTTGTTAATTGTAAAGTGAGTTCGGCTTTTGACAAATCGATGGGATAGTCCTCCGCATTTGTGGCGATAATTTCTATTTTATCTCCAGCGATTTCACATCCGCCTTTTGCGCGAGTATCCTTTCTGATTTCTCCAGTGATGCTAACAATATCGCCAATTTTGGCCGATATTTTTTTCTCCCAGACGGTTTGTATTGTCCCGGAGCGATCTTGCATGATGGCGAAAGTGATATTTCCTAATTTTCTCAAATTAACAACACGGCCGGCAATTTGCACTAATTTTTCTTTTATGTCGACAATGTCTTTGATTAAAGTTCTTTCCATAGCTTAATTTATACCAGACGAGAAGATTTCGGTCAATTTATCCTACAATATCAAGAAAGATACTATGAATCCTGCTAAATAGCTTCATTTTGCATCTAATTGCGCCGATTGGTCGTCTGACTGTTTCTTGATCGCAGGATTATCGGGACGAGCTTGGACTTTTTCCTGTTCAATAAGCTCAATTATTTTCTCAACAAGGATTTTTGGGTCTGATTCATAGACGATTTTGCTGTATGGCCGGTGGCATTTCTCGATAATGTCTTTGATCTCATCTGCTATCCCGCCTGTGCCGGTTAAAACGCCGATCGGTTTATTGTCCTCAAACGCGATAGTGAATTCGTTCAGAGTGCCGATTCGTCCGCAAACCACAATAACCGCATCTGAACTTCTGGTTAAAAGCAAATTTCGACCCGAATATTCAAAGCCGGTGTAAATAATAATATCGAAGTTTTCTGTCGGCAGACGATATTTTTTAACATGTTCAATTTCACTCCCAGCAGGGGAGAGGCCAATGCTGATGCCTTTTTCTTCTTTGGCGCCAACCGCTGCCCAAAGTGGCGCTCCAGTTGTAGCACCGGAGACAAGAACACCATTTTGTCTTATTATTTCCCTGCCTAATTCTTTTGTTTTTTCCATGGTATCAGGTGCACAGTGCCCGGTTTCAGCGGCTCCGGAAACACAAATTTTATATTTCATAAAATCTCCTTATATTTCAAATGATTCATCGATCTTCGGAATGATTGTTTCAAGTCCGACTTCATCTTCAATTTTATGCAGCAGTGCCTGTTTGGCTTCCGGCTCTCCATGGACCAGAAATACCTTTTTGGCTGTCTTGATCTGTGAAAGCCAATATGCGAGCCGGCTTTGGTCGGCATGGGCGGAATATGAATCTATCACTTCGATTTTTGCACTAATATTGGTCTTTTTGCCGCCAATATTGGCTCTCTTGGTTCCGTCTTTGAGCGCTCGTCCCAGTGTTCCATTAACCTGAAAACCGACGACAAGGAGAGTCGTTGAGGGGAGCGGCAAGTATCTTTGTTCATGAAATAAAATTCTTCCTCCCGTGCTCATCCCGCTTCCGGCAATAATAATTTTTGATCCTGGGATTTTAGCAATTTCGTTTGATTGGCGCATTTCTTTGGTAAAAGTGAGTCCGGGAAAATTAAAGAAATCCCCGCTTTTTTTTAGAACTTCTTTGGCTTCGCTGTCGAAGTACTGCGGGAATTGTTCGTAAACTTCAGTGGCTTTAATGGCCAGGGGACTGTCAACGAAAACAGGAACTTGTTTTATGCGATTATTCTCAATCAAATCGTTGAGCTCGTATAAAAGTTCCTGCGTTCTTTCCATCGCAAATGAGGGAACCAACAGTACGCCGTTTTGTTTGCAAGTATCCTCAATCGTACGCTCTAAATGTAATTTTCTTTGTTCAAACGGCTCGTGATTACGGTCGCCATAGGTGGATTCCATAACAACATAATCCGCATTTGTGATAAAGTCAGTGTCTTTTAAGATTGGAACTGGTGGGTTGCCTAAATCTCCGCTAAAGATAATTGTTTTTCCTTCTGCTTTTACCTCGACAATCGCGGAGCCGAGAATATGGCCCGCATCATAAAATTTAACTTCGATGCCCTCTGCAGGAATAAATGATTGATAATATTCATAGGGAGCAAAAAGTTGCAAAGTTGATAACACATCTTCTTGCTCGTACAGTTTCTCAAGTCCCAGACTCTCAGCGGTATTTTTAACAATTTTACACGTATCTTCGAGAAAAATTCTGGCAAATGCTGCGGTTGGATGGGTTGAATATATTTTGCCTTTAAAGTCCTGTCTGTGCAGGTAGGGGAGTCGACCAATGTGGTCGATATGTGAGTGTGTAGCGATGGCAAAGTTGATCTCACTTGGATTATAGGGGAATTTTTGCCAATTTTGCCGATCATTTTCAGCGCCGCCCTGGAACATCCCACAATCGACAAGGAATTTAACGCCGTTTGTTTCGACTAAAAAATTCGATCCTGTTACTCCTTCTGTTGCTCCGTGAAATAAAATTTTCATATTTTACTCGCTTCCTTTCTTTGCGCTCTCCGGCAGACGTTTTTTTTGCCCTTCAACGCTGATAATTTGCAGTCCCGAACTTGTGCCGATTCTGTCCGCTCCCGCTTCAATCATTGATTTGGCGGTTTCAAGATCGTGAATTCCGCCGGAAGCTTTGATTTGAATCTGCTTACTCACCGCTTCGCGCATAATTTTGATATCTTCTGAAGTTGGGGTTCTCGGCCCATAACCAGTTGCCGTCTTGACGAATTTTGCTCCTGCGCGTTCGGCTACTTGGCAAGCCTTTGTTAGCTCATCTTTTGTCAGGAATCCGATTTCCATAATTACTTTAAGTCCAATTGGTTTAATTGAATCGGCGATTTGACGGATTTCGTCTTCAACATATTGCCAATTGTTGTCCTTAACTGTCCCGATATTGATGACCATGTCGATCTCGGTTGCGCCATCAGATATAGCTGTCTGCGCCTCGAGAACTTTTTCTTGTGTTGTCGTAAAGCCAAATGGAAATCCGACGACGCAAATAATTTCGGTTTCTTTCCCAGATAGGAAATTTTTGGCATCTTTTACTCTAAATGGTGTAATGCAAACCGAGTGAAATTTATATTCAACCGCTTCGGAACATAATTTTTTGATATCATCCGTTGTTGCATCGGCCTTGACATTAGTGTGATCGATAAATGAGGCGATGGTAAATTTATCGATATTCACATTCTACTCCTTGGGCGTGAGGTATCCGACTCTTGCCCCTCACCATCTGCTTCTGGCGTGATTGGATGTAATCCAATAAGCCAGAAAAGATTGGTGATGGGGTGGTCAATATATTTTCTTATTGTCCACAAATCCAGATTATGCGAGTCCATATCTCTCCTTTTGCTATGGCTAACTTAATCTTAAAGTGAGCAGGATTCGATGTCAATGGATTTAAAGAGTTGAAAGTTAAAAAGGTAAAGTTAAAAGTTTTTCGATTGCATTCGAACAATACAAAACCAATGGACATTCTTTTTCTACAGGTACAGGCAAGAAATAAGGCCCGTTTCGTTTGAGAGCAATCTTAAAACTATGATTATTTTAGTAATGCTTATTAAGTCAATTCAGAAAATAGTTTACGGATTTGTATTGCAGCCGGTATCGTTGCCAACGTAAGTGCTTCCTATCTCATTCTCATAAGCGAGTATTATCGCAACGTTTTTGTTCTCGACAGAATCCAGTTGTGATTCACTGAAGTCGGGGTTTATCTTATACCAATCTTTTGATTGGAAGTAGCATTGTAGATCCTTATGGACAAATTCGCGGCCATGTCGGGCATATATTTCATTGCGAGCAACTTTTAGCTGCCAGGGAGTAAATCCTGTTAATTCGGATTTGGAAATTATTCTGGTGCTGGAATCGCTAATGACATAGCTATCGGAACTTGCTTGGCCTGAGGTCGAGCCAGAAGTTGATTTTGCACTAACTGTTGCGGTTGGGGTGACTGCAATTCCGCCGACAACCAAATTATCACCGCTGATTTTGATGTCGATGTCGGTGGTGTCGTATCCTTCGTATTTGGTAATATTAATCTCGGCCGTAAAATCTTTGGTTTCAACTGTCATGTAATAATTATTATCACTATCCGAACCTTGCCTGGCAATAGTCCACTTCTTTTGGTTGGCCAGATTTTGATAGTAGGCCTTGATGGTGTCGACACTGTCGGATGACGATAGAGTTAACTCGGCTTTGTAAACCGATTCTTTTCCCCCTTGTTTTTGATCGGTGATTCTAGCTCCCGGGTACATCAGAGCATCTTCAATGGTTTGGACGCTGATTTTGCCAGAGTTCGAAGTGGCGGTCGAAGTGGCGGTGATTCCGGTTATTTTATTTAAGATTTTTTTGCCCAGATATTTCCAGCCGAAATATCCTCCTACGCCAAGGACCACTATAGCCAGAACAACAATTAAGATTATTATCCCTGCGCTGCTGCCTCTGCCGCTATTACTGCTAGTTGATATAGTCGGCTTTGATATTACAGGCTGGTCAACAGGTGTTTTTTGTTCGTTCATAACCCCTTCCTTAGTTTTTATTTACTTTATATTATACAATTATACACCAAAAAGACCCCGCTTTTTCCTCTTTTATCTAATTTGTTTTTCAATAAGCTTGTTCTAAAATATTACTAATAAATGCTTTACCTTGATTATAAGGAACATCGATTTCCTCAATGTTTTGCTGAGAATTTTCAGTTAACTTACTCCGGGCTGCCTGCTTTGAGTTTGATGCCAAGGATAATGAGAGTTATGCCAATGACAAGATCATAGATAGCAACAAGCCAGATCATGGCAATGAGACTTATCAACGGGTAGAGAAGTATGATAAGTCCCAGAAGTATGGAGATTAATCCGGCAATTCCGACGAATGATTTGCCTGGTATCGCCCACGACGAGATAAATGCGGCAATTATCTCGAAGATACCGGTAACAACTGCCCAAATAGCGACAAGATAGACTAAAATTACTAAAGTTGTTCCTGGCAAAGCAAGGACAAAGATTCCAGCTAAGATTGAAACTATGCCTTCTACTGTGAGAAGCCATGTATTTTTGTGCTCTGGCGACGTCATCAGCGATGCGATAATCGCGAAAAGTCCATCTAAAACCAGATACAGCCCCAGAAGAATAATCAGGACTTGCAATGTGAAACCTGTTGCTGTTAGCAGAAGTATTGCAAAAACAATCGCCACAATACCTCTTACGAGAAAGGCCCACCAATGTTTAGCAAGATTTTTTGCCATAAATCCCCCTTTGATTTTAGTTATTTCTTTAATATTTTAGCAAATTTGAGTGGTTATTCTATCTTTCGACCCATTGCATTTTTTTTCTTTTCAAATGTTCCCCGTTTTTTATTTTTTTCTCGTTTGAGTACCGCAATGTTTTTTGTGGAAATATGTTCGGCTTTCTCTATCGCTTCAATTACCTCCTTTAAATCTACTAATTCATTCTCAATTTCTTTTTTGTTTATTGTTTTTACTTTGGCAAATTCCTTAGATTCTTCTACCAATTTTTGCTTTAACGCCTTTTTGAAATTTTCAAAAGACAATGTACTAACTCTATATTTTTTCCCTTGTTTCTTTATGATTTCCGGTATTTTGTCCCTAATGAGCTTGTTATAGAATATTTTTGATTTATGCTTATCTAATTCTTTTCGCAGATTAAATTCCATTTTTGCGAAGTTATCATATTTTATAAGCTTTATATTTTTATTACCTTCAATCATTCCAGAAACATTTTTTGGGCTTTTCGTAAAATATAGACATATAACTGGTTTGCCGATCTCCTCTATATGCCTTATTTCATATCCCACTCCTACACTTGGCGTTGAGATCTCGGCAATAACAATATCTGCCTCTTTAATCCAACGCATATCTCGTCGGTAGATGTAATTAATCTCTCTTGCCTCGCCTTTTTCGGTTAGATTCATATCGCCGATATGTGACGTCAGCACTTTTCCGTAATCAGATAAGAATTTTACCAATTGATGATGCAAGAGGGCATTTTCTCTTCCCGCACGAATTGCACCTGAGAAATAGATTTTCATAGCTCATTTATAACAAAAACCGCCCGTTCTTGATAGTCGCTGGCGATAGTTGCGGAGTAAGCAAGTCAGTTATTATTGCTGATAATGTTGAAGAATCTGGTACGGCAGACATCGAAACACTACTAAAGATCTAGAGATGAAACTAAAATTAATCAATTATTTTTAGCTCTTTTAACCATTCATGCCAAACCGGCTCTATCCCGGGAGATTCTTGCCATTTATCCTCTTGGATCTCACCCGCCAAATACTTCTGAGTCCTTTTGGCTAAATTGGCGAATTTGTCTTTCCCGTACCAACCGATTTGTTTAACCTCTTTAACGTTCTTTTTGATATTTCCTTGTACTTCTACTTCGTAAATTTTCCAATAATGCCAGTTGCCGTTTTCGCGGTGACATTTATTTTCTTTGCGACCCTCGGCAACTAATTTAAGTTTTTTCGCTTTTAGGCCGACTTCTTCTTCCAGTTCGCGACGCGCTGCTGACCCAAAGGAACTACTATCGTCAACATGGCCGGCGGGAGGCGCAAATCCCCAAGGATATCTTTTTCGCTCGATTAGGAGTAATTGACTATTTTTCCAAACGAGCATACCCGCGCTTTTATGGTCGCATTTTTCACGATTTTTAATTTTCTTTAGATTTCCATTTATTATAATTGGTTTGACAGCTTTGATTTCGTCAGTATAGGACATTTTCGGGATAGGGTTGTATAGATAAATAGGTTTATCCAGCACATAGGCAAATCCGAGTTCCATAAGGGCATTTCCGCCGATATAATTTTTGATGCCGTTCTTGTTGCAATTCATTACCAAGATTGCATCAGAATTTTTTATCAGATTGTAATATCTTTTTATAAAATCCACCCGGGATTTATCTCGTAAGAAATAATCGCCGCCTTTTTCTTCTTTCCATTTTCTAAATTGTTCTGTAGTAAATTTACCGTCCTTAATTTTGCTGACAGTGTAAGGGATTTCTGTTTCGTACCCAAGGTTTTTCAGTTCCTCAGATATGAAAATAATTTTGTCGGCGAGTTCTGCGCTTCCGACAATAACAATTTTCATTTTTTCCTTTCCTTTTTATTATGCCAAAAATTGTTGAGGATGATATCTTAATGTGACAGATACTTTTTGAACACTTTATACCTGTAATATTTTACTTTGAACCTGTTGCACCTTTTCTTTT
>PEZV01000030.1:26721-27644 GCA_002778735.1 Candidatus Berkelbacteria bacterium CG10_big_fil_rev_8_21_14_0_10_41_12
GGTCTAGTGATAAATGCGGTCTGGTCTCGTTATATTCTTTGAGATAAAGCTGATAAAAAATGTTGAGTTCAGCTATATTTTTGGGTTTACCCAATCTCCCCAATCTGAAGCAAAAGAATTCTTCTTCGTCTGTACGAAACGATCTCTCAATAACCGCGTTTTCGTTGGGGTTAGATTTGTGGATATAGTGATGTTTGAGTATCTTCTCTTCTGTGACAAACTTATGAAATCTGTCCTGGAACTCGAGACCATTGTCAGTTTGGATAAAGTCAGCATTGACCGGAATAACCGGGAGAATATGCTCGACTGCTTCAATCGAATAACTTTGATCAAGCAGAGGAAAGATTATTCCTTGTTTGTATCGTGACAAGATGTCCATAACAGCATAGAGATAACATGTGTGATCAAGCCCTGACAGCTCCGGTGTGACGTATTTGACGTCCATCTGCAGTTTGCCTAGCGTCTTTACATTTTTGCTGTGCATATGTTTTGTGTCCTGAAAGAGTGGCCGAAGATGGCGGCCGCTCTCTTTGACTAATCCTTTTCTCTTGATAAATCTGTGAATTGTCCGGTGATGTTTGTCTGTCTTTACTATACCTTTGATTTTCTGGGCGCAAAATCCGGTTTCTTTTCTTGCTCGGGTAATTTCATCTTGCTCCGAAGGGATAATAGTCGTGATTCTACCTGTTTGCGGCCTGGTGCTTTGTCTTCTCAAACTCCGATAACGGGGATAACCATGCACATCTTTTGACTTATCGCGCCAGTAGATAACTGTGCCCGGCGCAACTCCAAACTTTCTTGCTGCGCTTCTGACACATTGTCCGTTCTCCATAAACCATCTAATTAACTCCTTTGGATCTATCCCCATTTTCACCTCCTTATTTTTCTATTGTATTTGGAGGTGTTCAAAAAGTCGTGTCACA
>PEZV01000030.1:27665-30507 GCA_002778735.1 Candidatus Berkelbacteria bacterium CG10_big_fil_rev_8_21_14_0_10_41_12
CACAATACGTGATAGTTGCATTTTACAATGATTTTTAGTTTAATATAAATTATTTTAGAAATTGATAGATCTAAAAAGAATGAGGGCCCGATAGTGTTGCCTGTCGGGCCCGAGGAAAACATGTTGGTGCGATCACTTACGATCGGCGGGGTAGTGGTAAGTGATACCCTTCTGATGTATGTGGACCGCGGGCTGGGTGTTCGCCGCAATGTGGATTTGGCCGATTGTCCAAGCCCTCTCGCGGGATGTATGCAATTGCAGGAGGGTCTCCTGGACATCCTCTGGGCTGACGACCAGAGTCATCCCGATGCCGTCGTTGAAGGTTTTGAAGTAGTCCGTCCAACCCTGCCCAGACTGTTCCCGTATGATCTTAAAGATGGGAGGGGTGTGTTCTGCCCAGAGAGTGTGGTCAAGATGCGCTTCGGCACCTTCGGGCAGAACGCGGACGAGATTGCCCGGGATCCCGCCGCCGGTGATGTGCGCCGCCGCCTTGATGAGCCCCTTGTTCATCAGGGGGAGAAGGGGTTCATAGTAGCAGCGGTGCACTCGCAGGAGTTCATCGGCGACGCTGACCTTGGCACCACTCGGCCCCGTGTAGAGCGTGTCGTCGATGTCCCGCCCCATGATCTCGAAGACAACCTTGCGGGCAAGGGAATAGCCGTTGGTCCCGAGCCCGTCGGAGCCGAGTCCGATGGCCATATCTCCATCCTGAATTGTTGACCCGTCAATGATCTTGTTGCGCGCGATTATGCCGACGATCATTCCGACAAGATCGTACTGGCCCAGCACGTAAGTGCCGGGCATCTCTGCCGTCTCACCACCAAGCAGAGGACAGTTGTACTCCGCCAGTGCTTCGCAAAGTCCTCTGACTACTTGTTCGGCGACGATCGGGTCGAGGTTGATCATTCCGAAGTAGTCGAGAAAGAAGAGGGGACGCACTGGTCCCTGGGCGGTGAGGTCGTCGAGACAGTGATGGACGAGATCTCGGCCGATAGTGTTGTGGCGCCCGGCCCTAGTAGCGACCTGGAGTTTGGTCCCAACGCCATCTACACTGGCGACCAGTACCCAGTCGTCTCGGAGACCAAATAGCCCGCCGAAGTTCCCGACGTGGGACAGCACGTTACCGTTATAGGTTGATTCGATGTGCTGTTTCATCGCCGCAACGGCTTGATCTGCCTTGTCAATGTCCACCCCCGCGTCCACGTAAGTTACACCCTTCTTGCTCATTTGGTCGTATCTCACCTTTCTCTGTGGTTTGGGATTGGCATATTTGCAAAGCAAATGTACCACAAATATATTAGATAAAACCAGCTTTTGAGCTGGTTTTTAAGTTTAAGTTTATTTTGAAAAATTTGCTGGGGAATTTATGAATTAGGACAGGAACTGTTGGGGTACGTAGAGGGGTCCAGTTGTTAACCGGATCCCCCGTGTGTTTCTTGAAGAAGATGGTTGGAACCTGTCCGACCAGGCACCGGATTCCCGCAAAACGGGCGGTAGGGTACATGAAGATCGGAGTTGCAGTCGTGACTACTTTGTCATCTCCAACAATTTCCGCAATGAGTTTAGCCAGAGGTTCATCCCCGGAAGTCATCATCACTCTGCCGTCGTCGAACTGAACAAAGTTCAGTGAATACGGAATCGACAGAGTTTGCTCGAACGGAAGGTGCAGGGTAACTCCCAGGCGATTGCATTTTTGCTTGATCTTCTCGCGTACCGCAGCAGGTGTTATCGGGCTACTGGCCGGGCCTCCCCAGTACATTGGGTCAATGATCAGATGTTTACCACCGGCAGGATCCTTCAGCATACCTGCCACCCTGTCGAGGTGGTCGTTGGTAGACGTAAAGACGCTGTCCCCGCCTGCCTCAAGGAAATGTGCCAGGAGGTTGGGAAGTAGGCCGACCTTCATACCTATACTTGCCAACTCGCTTGTATCGGCGGGTCGTGACGAAGTACCGAGGCATACCCGTTCGGCCACGAAGGCAATGTCGTCTGCATGGAGTAACCGGCCGGCTTCGCCATACGGCGAGGTAACCGATCTTACACCTTTGGTGAAGTCGGATCGGAGACAACCGAAAGCATCTGATAGCAGAACGGCATTGGGAAGTTCTGTCCCGAAGTCGCAGGGGAAAGCAGTCGCCATGCGGTTGACATTAGGACCGAAGCCAACGAACCTGCAATCCAGAACCTGGGTCAGAACACTCACGATCAACTTATCCAAGCCTTCTTCGCTAGAGAAGGCAACTCGGAAGTCCAACCCCATCTGCTTCAATGAAGCATCACATAAGATTTACCATCTTTATTTTTGATAACGATTACACCGACTCCGGCTTTTGGGAATTGTTTTTCCATGACGTAAATATACCAGAAAATCCCGCCCGGGGAACTCCAAATAATTAAAAATAGCCCCGATGGGGCAATTTTTAATTCTGGAGGGACACTCGGGTCTGGAACCTTTACCAACCCTTTATCCCTTTCATTGGCTAATTTTTACATTACCAGAAATGCTCTCAAAATGGAATAAAGCTGGCATTTCTAAAGGGTTTGTGGCGTTGTATCATTTTTTAGTGATTTGAGGCGAAATGATACACAATGATACACTAAAAAGGGGAAAGTATTATTTTTATTTATTGCTTACAAAAAATCCCCGCTATTTCTAGCGAGGATTTTTTTATTGACCCTCAGCCCTTTGCTTTCACAAAAAGCCGGGCAGGAGTGGCCAAAACTTTGTTTCCAAACATATCTTGCGATACATTTTTGATCTCTCGAGCGATGGGTGAAAACACGATGCCTCCTTTTGGCTAATTTTAATTTAGCCGATGCAGACATTCATGTCTAATATACG
>PEZV01000030.1:30523-31341 GCA_002778735.1 Candidatus Berkelbacteria bacterium CG10_big_fil_rev_8_21_14_0_10_41_12
AACTATTTGACCAGCTCAAGCTCCCTAAATCATTTACTAGTAAGGCAATAATGAAGGCACAGGAACTGCTTAAGAAAGCACGCGCAGAAACTTATCAAACAAAAAGAGTACTTAATGCCCAGAAGGCAAAGCTGGAAGCAAAGCGCGATTCAATTGAAGATAAAATCCTTGAGGAGATAATTACCGATGAGGTTTATCAAAGGCAACACAACGCCGTAGAGGAGCAAATAAAAGGTATTGATGAGCAGATCGCTACCGCCAGTCAAGACAAGAGGGAGAATGTTCAGGCATTTGAGAGATTATTACTGCTTGGAAGGAATCCTGGCAAAGCTTATCGCCTTGCGACTCCAAGGATAAAGAGGCATTACATCACAATATTCTGGGATAGAATTGAAATTAAGAATCACAAAATAAAAAAAGCGGTCCCTACAAAGACCTACTTAAAACTATTTCCTGGAATTAATTACAATCTCCCTGAAAATCTGGTAGCAAACCATAAAATTATAACGCAGCCAAACTGGAGGGCCTGGTGGGGATCGAACCCACGACACAGAGCTTAAAAGGCTCCTGCTCTACCACTGAGCTACAGGCCCAAACTAACTAATTTTTTAAATGTTCGATCCCCCGGGGATCAGCCACCGGTAAATTTCTGCTGAAATTTCCGTCGGCCCCAGCTCCCTCGCTTTCGCTCGGTCCGCTTTTCAGGCGCTCCACTCGCCTGAACCCACGACACTGAGCTATTGGCCCCCTCACATAGAATTAACAAAGCTGTTTTTCAATCTCCGTTTAAGCTGGTTATATGCTTGGGCAAAACGTTT
>PEZV01000030.1:31366-34954 GCA_002778735.1 Candidatus Berkelbacteria bacterium CG10_big_fil_rev_8_21_14_0_10_41_12
CTATGTGAGGGGCTACAGGCCCTAATTAGATTTTAGGAGTTAGGGGTTAGTGGATAGGTGTCAAATTTCAGGATTATATTTGGATAACTGCTGAAAATGATAACAGGAAAAGTGTGTAAAATCAACTGGTTTATTGGGCTACTAATCAGGGCTGTATTGTTCTATACTAAAATCAGCTAAAAGTAATCGAGGAGGTCAGATGGCAGGTAAAGATTTTATCAAAGGTGCAGCAATTGGCGGCACTGTTGGGATAATCGCAGGTGCTATTGCCGGAGTATTGTTTGCTCCAAAACCCGGCAAAGAGACCAGGGAAGATATTAAAAATTACTTGAATGAGATAAAGGATAAAGTTGCCAAACAAGTATCGGACGTTTCGGAATTGACAAGAGAGAAATACGCAGAAATCTCCCATAAGGTTGTGAGTAATTACAGGGATCTTAAGAAAATTTCAGACGATCAAGCAGGGGAGATTGAGCAAGATCTCGATGAAGGATACGATAAAGTAAGAGCAGCATTGGATAAAGAAGAATAATCTAATTACGTTCGGCAGAAAAAACTCTCGGGCCATTTTCCCCAAAGAGGAATTATTTGACTTGGGTAATTTTCGAACTAAAATTCATATTTTTTGGCAAGGTAAACTCCACCTATTTTTATTTATAAAATAAATCTATTTTGCGAGTTATAACTCGCAGTTTAATTTGAGAACCAAAAGAGACCTGTTACGAGGCGGTCTCTATGGTTCTCAGAACTCTCCTTACTCTGGCACGCCTTTTTAGGAGCATAAAAAGTAATTTAGCTTTCAAATTGACTTCGTAATTTATCCTGACATTACGTCGTGGGATTAAATCACTTGTTAATTAAGCGCTAAATTATTTTTATTTCCTGAAAAGAAATACGGAATCAGATAAAAAGGCAAAAACGTCTTTGTTAAAGGAATGAGATTTATCTGCTTCTTGAGCTGGAGGTTACGACAAGGATGAGGGCAAGGGGAGCAAGTAACCAAAGAGTGTGGAAGTCTTGTAAGTAATGAACTAATTTAGTTTGAGAAGTAATCATTGTGCGGGTTGTTTCCGGCAGGTACATAAAGATTGTCGATGAAACTAAAATTCCTGTCATAAGCGCATAGGCGAGCGTCTCAATCGGCGTCATTATACCTCGGTCTCTGCCGATGGAAATGTCTGCCCGGGAAGCAATTAGACCGAGGACGATTAGAAATATCGCGATTTTGATAGTGGCTGGTTGTGCATCGGCCTGTATCCAAGTATTAGCAATTATTTTTTTGCCTTCAAAAAATTGTTTTACTGGTTCGGCAAGAATTCCGACTATAACAATTCCAACATAGCACGCAAGAAGAGCCGTCATGATTTTTTCTCTTTGCATCATGAAGCCATATAGAACGGAGATACCCAAAAATATTCCCAAAAACAAATCCCAGGTTGGAACCGTTGGCGTTAGCTGAATAATCCCTCCTTCTCGAGTGATTTGTCACCCGAGAAGCCCCGCATAAATTCGCGAAGCGGAACGCGAATGAATAATTCGATGTGAAGCATTCGAGAATTGGTGCTGGGGCTATGCTTACAGAGTTTATTATATCAAAAAAATGTTTCCAAAGCACAATTACTTACCCACGCACCAGTCCCGCAAACAGGACGGTGCGGGGTTTCGCGCTCCGAATGTCTGAGCGGCTATGCGGTAAATATTTGTCGGCAACGATTATAATTCGTTCAGGTGAATCTGAGGAGCGTTTCATCTTTGCCACCATGTCTTTTTTTGATTCTCCGACTCGTGCAATTTTTCCCAGAGTTCACGTTGTTCATTGGTCAATCTATTCGGCATTTTTATCTTGATTTGCAGGATTAAATCACCTCTGCCTCTTTTAGACTCTTTGCCTTTGCCGCGGACTCTAAACTGTGTTCCATCCTGAACTCCGGCTGGTATCTCGACGTCAATGGTTTCTTTGCCCATCTGCACTTTTAATTTGTCTCCCAGAACTGCCTGTGCCGGGGTTATCTCAATTTGGGCCTGGACGGTGGAGAATGCATCAGAGAAAAATGTTTCGAAAATATCTCCCAGCCCGCCGGAAAAACCAAATCCGCTAAAGTCAAATCCTGACGGTCTGTCTTGGCTGGAAAATCCTTCAAATCCCGAAAATGGATTACCCTGATCGCCAAATCCGTCATATCCGCCACCGGACCCACCCATGTCTCCTACTCGGCCAAATTGGTCATACTGGGCTCTTTTTTGCGGGTCTGATAGGATTTGATATGCCTCATTAATTTTTTTAAATTCTTTATCTTCTCCGCCACGATCTGGATGATGTTGCATTGCGAGTTTGCGGTAAGCTTTTTTTATCTCATCACTGGACGCATTTTTGGAGACACCAAGAATTTTATAATAATCTTCCATAAATAATATTTTACCCGAGATTAACAGTTATGTAAAGGCGACTTGACACGATTATTCTGTCATAATGCAAATAATCCTAAAAATAATTTTCCTACTTGATTGCTTAGGTTTTTGTGAACTAAGGCTCATATACTTGGTAAGCTGACGCTTGCCTATCTTCTTGAAACCAAAGGGGAATACTTTCGGGGTACTTCCCTTAGGTTTCAAACTTCCTATCCCTACCACGATTTTCAAGGAGCATAAAAAATAATTTAGCTTTCAATTGAACTTCGTGATTTATCCTGACATTACGTCGTGGGATTAAATCACTTGTCAATTAAGCGCTAAATTATTTTTATTTCCTGAAAAGAAATACGGAATCAGATAAAGCAGAAATCAACTTTTGGTGAAAAAAGGATCCATTTCGGGTTCAGCTGTTTGATTTATGATGATGAGGTTGATGTTTGTTCGATAAATCCGTTCTCGTAATCAATGAGTTTGGTTAGAAGCGGTTGGGTCGGATCTTTTAAATTTTCGCCCCAAAATTCGATTTTCCAATCAGGATCCTGGAGAGAAATGTCTATTTTTGCAATCGGTTGAGAATTTACGAGATTAACCGATTCTTCATCCTTTTCCCTCAGATTATAAAAAGCTTTGGCATACGAAACTTTCAGGTTCCCGAGTGCCGTAAGCGACGTACATTTTAGCGACGAAAGATCTTTTTTGACGATAAATCCTCTTTTTGTCGTGTTATCACCTGGATCAAAAGTAACGGCGGCATAATAATCACTCATATTTGCCACGCTGAAAATAAATGTTTGGGGTGAAAAAGATAATTGTTTGCCGGGAACATTCTCGATAATCACATTGCAGAAAGTTGGCTCTGATTTGGTTATGCTTTGGATTGATTCAATTGCTGAAGAATAATTTTTAGAAAAAGTGTCTTCGAGGGCGAGAATATTTTGGGTTGGATCGAAAACTGTTTGCTCGCCAGGAGAAGCTGTAGCGGTAGCACTTGTCTGTCCTGTTTGATCTGATGTGGATGTTGTGGCTTTAGGGGTGCAACCGGAAAAAATAATAGCTGATGCCGTTATTATCGCAAAAATAAGAGTTTTTTTCATACCCCTCCTCATATAGTCTTATTATATCAAAAACAAAATAAATTAAAATTGTGCGGCGGCTGAGATACATCGGTAACAAATC
>PEZV01000018.1:0-3691 GCA_002778735.1 Candidatus Berkelbacteria bacterium CG10_big_fil_rev_8_21_14_0_10_41_12
CCCCAACATTCTCTAATCTCGGGCAATTTAAATCCGATGGAGTAACCGCGATTTCCGAAGGCGGCACCACCACTGAATCTATCGTTGTTTTTAAAGCAATAGTAAATGACCCTGATAACGATAAAGCAAAACTGCAAGTTCAGATTAAAGAAGATGACCAGGAGTGGCAAGATATTATGGAATCTGATTTTGTTGATTCTGGCAGTGAAGCGATCATTACCAAATACGGACTTATTGAAGCTCAATACCGTTGGCGAGCAAGAGCCGCAGATGAAAGAGGGGGCATGTCAGAATGGCAGGAATTTGGAACGCCAGAGAATGTGGATTTTGAGGTGAAAATAGTGCCATTGTATACGCAGGTTGTGTCGTCATACCCGTCGGAGGAAGCAACTAGATTCTGGTTTAACGAATATTATGCACGTGGAGATATAAAACCCTATTTTTGTGGCTCAAGGATCTATCAATGCGGCTGTGCGATTACTTCTGTAGTGATGATTGCCAGATATTATGATGTAGTTGACGCTAATGGAAAGGATGTAAATCCTGGTGAAATCAACGAATGGCTTAAAAACGAACCGGGTGGCTACCTCAATGGCGATGCCAACTGGATTGCTGCAGCTAAATACACCGGTTATAGAATTAAATACGAAAAAACGGATAAAATTACAAATAATTATGCGCTTTTAGATGAAAAACTCAACAATAATCAACCAGTGATTGCTAAAGCTAATGCTGGCAGGGGCGGAATTAATCGCAAGCACTTCTTTGTCATCGATGACAAATCAGCTTCAACTTATACAGTTAAAGATCCTGCTTGGTATAACACCAAAATCTTAAATGAGGGAATAAGCGACGATGCGCAACATATTAGAAATTATGAAAACGGCTTTGATGGCTTGAGAATCTACAAAAAAGGAGATGGCATTGCTCAATCGGCTATAGCTCTTGCTTTGGGCTCACCAGCCGAGCTTTTAGTCACCGATTCTTTAGGCAGAAAGCTCGGCAAAGATCCGATAACTGGTATCGAATATAATGAAATTCCAGATGCCTGGTATTTTGAAGATGGTTTTGACGATCCGACCGGAGAAACGCCTCCTTCCCAAGAAAGAAATAAACTAATTCAAATTCTCGAACCTGTTGACGGAGAATATAACATTCAAGTTATTGGGACTGGTACAGGAAGTTATACAATGAATCTTTCTGTTTATGACGAGACGGGAGAATCAAAAGATATAGCAAAAGAAGGCGAAACAACAACCGATAATATTCAGGAATTTACGCTGGGTTATTCTGCAGAAACTGTTGAAGAAGTTGAATTCCATAAAATAGTTGATATCGATATTAAACCAGGCAGCGATCCTAATACTATTAATTTAAAGTCTAAGGGTGTAACTCCGGTAGCTATTCTGACAGATGAGTTTTTTGACGCAAAAGATATTGTACTGAATAGTATTATCCTTGCCGGAGCCAGCCCTACGAAAGGGAAGCTCGAAGATGTAGATAATGATGGCGATTTAGATTTAATACTACATTTTGAAACACAGTCTCTTCAACTAATTTCTGGCGATACTGAAGCTACTTTGACCGGTGAACTAAAAGATGGTACCTTAATAGAAGGGACGGATTTTATAAGAATTATCAGCACGAAGAAGTAATAATAAATGAAAATTAAGCTGAAGAATAAAAAGGTTATAATTCTAATAACTTTAATATTGGTAGTAGCAGTATTAGTAATGATAACAACCGCTTATTTGATTTTCTATCCAAAAGAGAAAACTGAAACAGAAAAAACACTAGTACATCCCCCATGTTTAAAGGAAGATGAACAGGCCGATTTTAAGATTGAGCGTTTGGGTAAATATCCTAGCATTGAATATGATAAGGGTTTTGTAGAAGTTGTAGTAAAGGAAATTGGCACAGATAAAGAAATTACAAAGTTTAAAATAGATAACATAATTAATCCTTCGCATTATCATCTGGTAGAGTTACATCGATGTAACGTATATGTGATTAGGGTATTTAATTATGATCCTAGCAAAACAGAGCAAGATCCTGGGTATAAAGATGAAATCTGGATATACGATTACAAGGGTAGTGGAAAATCCCTGATTTTGCTTTCTGAAAAACCTGAAGAATTTATACCATATTATTCACTAGATTTCCGCATCGACCCCAAAGAAAAACACATTATTTTAGTAAAAGGTTATCTTGGCAAGGAAGACTACTCTTTAATAATCAAAGATTTAAATACCAAAGAAGATGTTTTTGTGTTGGTTGCTAAAGAAATCTTCAAGCAATATCCAAATATCATCGGAAACTTCAATATGCGAGAATGGACCAAAGATGGACGATATTTCTGGGGCGACATTTTCGATGGTGCTTATGTCCTTGCTTATTTCCGAATAGATACTCAAAGCTGGAAGTATGATATCTACGAAGCTCCTGACGGTGCCATGGGCGGTTTCCCTCCGAACATAGATACAGGCTATGTTCCGATACAGCCCGGTCAAGTTTGGACCGGCGATTATCAGTTAACCCAAGAACTCAAAGAACAATACCGAAAAGAAGGCAAGAAATCAGAACTCTATCTTTACAATCTTTTTACAAAAGAGAAAATCTTTATAGAAACCACCGACGAGCCACTTTTTTCGTTCAAACCCAAATGGATTTCCGATACCGAATTAGAATATTATCTACCATCAGGAGAAAGAAGGGTTTATAACATAGAAAGCGAATGAAAACTTTTTCCAAGAAAAAATTTATTTTAATCCTAATAATTTTGTTCATTGTTTTTGCCGGAGTGTTTATTTATCAATGGTGGCAAACGAAAAAAGAGCTGACAGAAGAGAATATTAATTGGAAAACTTATCGTAACGAGGAGTGGGAGTTTGAGTTCCGGTATCCTGAAAATTGGTCTTTTCACGAGGATACTTTTTATAGTCCGTTTAGTAAATTTAATTTGGCCGGCGCCCCAATAGGAGAACGATACCAAATTGACCCCCCATTACTTATAAATATTGTAACGCTGGATTTTGCTGATAGTTATGTAATAAATATGAAGAATTTGGGAGCTACTACATCGGATCTTATAGTAGGAGGCATCCGAGGAACAAAATACGAGTATATATTCGAAAGCATTCCGCAAGTTGACATAAATTTATCGCTGGGAGAATACCTGATGATTTTGGGTACGAAAAAACAATACGAAGATATTTTCAACCAAATTCTCGCCACGTTTAAATTCTTGGAGTAATGCTGATTTGGTAGATAAAACCAGCGCATTAGAGAAAAGAAGGTTCATGTGATTGAAATAAAACCCGAGGAGATTTAAAACAGGGGATAAATTGTGGAAAAGTCAAGGGTAAGTCAAATAAAAATGGCTTGATAAAGCCATTTTTATTTTGGAATTTGCTAAAAAATCAAGTGTTGACAATGGACTTCATAGTGGGGTAATATGAAAGTGTAGTGGGAGATTGTGGATAACTATGTTAATAAGTAAGCACAAATGTGGATAAGTGATTATGTTAATAGGTGAGTATAGACATACAATCGATGCTAAAAAAAGATTGGCCATCCCTTCCAAGTTAAGAAGGGAACTTGGTTCAAAGGCAGTTATTACTCGAGGATTGGATAACTGTCTTTTTATTTTTCCGTTATCTCAATGGAATAAATTAGTTGAAAAATTATCTAA
>PEZV01000018.1:3740-3977 GCA_002778735.1 Candidatus Berkelbacteria bacterium CG10_big_fil_rev_8_21_14_0_10_41_12
ATTCGTCTTATGCTGGCTGGAGCCGGAGAAGTTAAATTAGATCAGTTGGGCAGGGTATTGATTCCCGATTATTTAAAGCAATATGCCGGCCTAAAAAAGAACATAGTTATAGCCGGCGTTTATAATCGTCTGGAAATTTGGGATGAAGCTAAGTGGAATTTATTTAAACAAAGCACTGAAAAAGAAGTGGATAATATGGCTGAACGCCTGGGAGAATTGGGAGTGTAATATGCACCA
>PEZV01000018.1:4013-4155 GCA_002778735.1 Candidatus Berkelbacteria bacterium CG10_big_fil_rev_8_21_14_0_10_41_12
TCCTAATCCCGGCGAGAACTTTATTGATTGCACGGTCGGAGCTGGCGGACATAGTTTGGCGATTTTAGAAAAAAATAGTCCCGGGAAAGTATTAGCCATTGACTGGGATAAAGAAAGTCTTCAGCTCCTAAAATTAAAAGTA
>PEZV01000024.1:0-3688 GCA_002778735.1 Candidatus Berkelbacteria bacterium CG10_big_fil_rev_8_21_14_0_10_41_12
AGAATATCTTCAGAAGTTGCAAGATAAACTTAAAGACACGCACGACAGAAATTATTTATTTGTGAATGCAACGTGGCAAGAGGCAGTTCGCCTTTTTCCTCCAAAATCAGTCGACACGGTCTTTTTGCTCGATGTTATAGAGCATCTTAAAAAAAGCGAGGCAAAAAAACTCATCAATCAGACGGAAAAAATCGCAAGACGTCAGATTATTATTTTCACACCGCTTGGATTCGCCTCTCAGCACTCTAAAGGTGGCAAGGATGCCTGGGGTCTGGGCGGAGGCACTTGGCAGGAGCATAAATCGGGATGGCAACCAGAAGACTTCGGCGATGGCTGGAAGGTATTTGCAACAAAAAAATTTCACATTATTGACACGCTTAAGAAAATCCGGAAAAAGCCAGTTGGAGCTATATTTGCAATTCGTGATTTGGAGAAACCAGAGCCAGATCTTGAGAAAGCGGCAAATGAATTGTATTTTAAAGCTGTTGATGCCCATAGCCTTGCCGGACTGAAAATCTCGATTATTTTTTTTAGTTCGTGGAAAAAGGGGAAAGAGGTTATCTGGACTGCCGCGAAATATTTTATAAAGCGAAAAAGCTAAATAAGGAGTATTCGGTGAAAACTGTAAAAAATCGGCTCCTTTTAAATTATAAAAGAATAAATAATGGTTGATAATCCAAAACCGTTAGTTAGTATTATCACCCCAGCATATAATCGGGCTGATTTAATCGAGGAAACTATTTTAAGTGTTCTTAATCAAGATTATCCCTATATTGAATATATTGTTTTAGATGATGGTTCGACTGATAAAACGCTTGAAGTTATTAAAAGATATAAAAGTAAGCTTATCTTCAGAACTCACAAAAATATGGGGGAAACAAGGACCGTCAACAAAGGTTTTTCAATAGCAAAAGGCGAAATTGTTTGTGTTATCAGCTCGGACGATCCTCTTTTGCCCAAAGCAGTGAGTACTGCTGTTGAATTTTTAAATAAAAACAAAGACATCATCGTTGCTTATCCGGATTGGAATATGATCGACGAAAATGCCAAGAAAATCGATCATATAAAAACATTCCATTATTCTTACACCAATATGTTAAGATGGCATCATTGTTTCCCCGGGCCCGGTGCGTTTATCAGAAAGTCAGTAATTAGAACCTTGGAGGGTAGAGACACCCAGTTTAAGTATGTCGGCGATTTTGATTTCTGGTTAAGGGCCGGACTTATTGGTAATTTTGCCAGAATTCCAAAAACACTGGCAACTTTTCGCGTTCATTCTAATTCTGCTTCGGTGAGCGCGAAGGGAAAAGCCATGGCGGCGGAGCATATCAAATTGGTAAACAAAATCTATTCTCTACCAAATCTGCCAAAAGAGATCAAAAAAATAAAAAAAGAAGCGTACAGCAGCGCCCATTATATTGCCGGAGTGGTCGCCGGCGAAGGACTGCCTTCTTTGAGAATAAAACATTATTTATTGGCATTTTTGCAAAAACCAAGCAAATATTTGGGGGAATACAGGAATCGGACAAAAATTTTTATACTTGAAATTTTAAATCAGCCGCTGAAGATAAAAGATGCTTTAATTAGAGGGAGAAAGTCAGTTTGTGAATAAAAAGCCTGTTATTAGTGTAATTATTCCATTTTATAATCGTTTAAAATGGTTGGCCGATGCTGTAGAGAGTGTATTTAATCAAAGTTTCGAGAACTTTGAAATGATTTTAATAGATGACGGATCGACCGAGAATATTGAAAACTATATTGATATTTCAAATCCCAAAATTCGCTATTTTAGACAAAAAAATAAAGGCTCAGCAGCCGCGCGCAATAGAGGCATTAAAATGGCCAAAGGGAAATATATCGCATTTCTTGATTCTGATGATATTTTTTTACCAAATAAGCTTAAATATCAATTATCAGTGATGGAGCATAATTCCACAGCAATCCTATCTCATAGTTCTTATGCTTACATGGACTCCGGCGGACGCCGGATGCAAGAGTTCAAATCGGGAAAATTTTTCGGCAAAGTCTATCCGAGAATAGTATTTGACTGTTTAGTCGCAACTCCGACCGTAATGCTGAGAAAAACAGCATTAGGCAATCTCAGATTCGAGAAGAGTTTAAAAATAGGAGAAGATGTTGTTTTGTGGTGCCGTATTGCCAAGAAGTCAAAAATAGTTGGTATTGAAAAAGTGCTGACATTAGTAAGGCGTCACGATCATCACACTGCTCTTATCAGTCCGAATGCTAAAGTAGTAGCGTGGTCCAAAATTGTTGATTGCATGATCCGTGACGAACATAATCCATTATTAATGTTGAAATTTTTCTCGGCTAAAAAATATTTATTGGGCAAGGTGTACTTTAACCAAGGCAACAAAGATGAAGGGCTGAAATATATTGTCACTTCGCTGGTGGTAAATCCTCTGAACAACTTGGCATGGCAAGATGTTCAGAGTTTTGTCTTGAGTCCATTATCTAAGTTAAAACGTTACGCAAAACAAAAAATGAGATTAAAAAATAAAAAAAGTTTAACATGAAATTGTTAGTTGTGGCACATCCGGAAAGTGCGCATACTGCCCATTGGGTTAATCAGATTGTTGGTCAGGGTTGGAAGATTCGCTTATTTTCCAGTTCAGAAAATGGCGCTACAAATCCTGAATTAAAGAAAGTCAGAGTTTATCAGTCGTTCTATGGAAGTAAGTATAATAAAAATAAAGAAATTAAAATAATCGGTATTCCTGTTTTTAGTCATGTCTTGGCTTTTGGATTTCGCTTTGCGCTTAAACTTTTTTTCCCTCGATATCAAGAATGGTATTTGCGTAGGGTTATCAGAGAATTCCAACCAGACATAATACACTCAATAGAAATTCAACACGCTGGTTATCTGGTTAATGAAATAAAAAAAAACTGGCGGAGCAAATTTCCCAAATGGATTGTGACCAACTGGGGTAGCGATATTTATTTTTTCCAGAAATTCCCCAAGCATCTTGAAAAGATTCGCGAAGTGCTGGAAAATTGCGATTATTATTCTTGTGAGTGTAACAGAGATGTTTGCTTGGCGGAGAAATATGGTTTGCAAGGGAAAGTTTTGCCTGTTTTTCCTAACTCTGGCGGTTTCAATTTAAAGAAATTGAAAAAGATTCGCGACAAAACCAAGCCGTCAAAAAGAAAAGCAATTGTTGTGAAGGGTTATCATGGTTGGGCCGGGAGGGCTTTAGTAGCTCTTAACGCGCTTGATCGCTGCGGTAGTTTGATTTCTGGCTATGAACTTATAATTTATTCCATTCAACCGGGCACTGGAGTGAGAGCTGCCGCGAAACTTTTAGCCCAAAAATATAATTTAAAATTAACTCTTGTTCCTTTACATACACCTCGTGAAGAAATCCTTAAGTGTCACGCCAAGGCTCGCATTTCAATTGGCCTAAGCGTTACCGATGCTATTTCAACTATGGTTCTTGAAGCAATGGTTATGGGTTCTTTACCAATTCAGTCAAATACTTCTTGCGCTGACGAATGGATCGAAAATGGCCAAACCGGTATAATTGTTCCCCCCGAAAATTCGAAGATTATTGAGAAGGCAATCAGGAAGGCTCTTGCCAACGACAAATTCGTTGATCGGGCCAGTAGGGCAAACTGGCAAACGGCATTGAAAAGGATAGATAGCAAACTTATCAAGAAACGAATAATTGAT
>PEZV01000024.1:3757-4829 GCA_002778735.1 Candidatus Berkelbacteria bacterium CG10_big_fil_rev_8_21_14_0_10_41_12
GGTCAAACACTTGTGGTATCTAACCGAATTGCATAGTAATAAAGCTATGCAAAGAATAAATAGATTATTTCGTTTCGACAAAGATAAGGAAGCAGAGTTTCGTCTCAAGGTAGTTGAATATCATAAGCAGTATGGCACCAAAGCTGCTGTTTCAGCTTATGATGTCTCCAAAGCCACTATCTATCGCTGGAGAAAGCGTCTCGCGAAGAGCCAGGGACTTCTTACTTCTCTGATACCAGATTCAAGATCTCCCAGAAAGAAACGCTTTATGCTGGTCGACCCAAAGATTATCAGCTATATCAAAACACTTCGAACAGACCACCCTCATCTCGGCAAAGAGAAAATCAAACCCTTTCTGGACCAGTTTTGCCTTGAAAACAGCTTGAGGATTATTTCCGTCTCAACCATCGGTAAAATCATCAAGCGTTATAATATCTTTCCTTATAAGCCGGGTAGGGTTTATCACGATCCTTCATCGCGATTTGCCCAAGAGAAGATTAACTATAAACACAAGGCCAGGTATTCTCCCAAACCAGAAAACATCGGATATCTTGAGGTAGATACCGTCACTTTCTTTATTAATAACATCAAGCGTTATATCATCAACGCTGTTGATATCAAACTCAAGTTCCAATTCTCTTATACTTACTCCAATCTCTCGTCTAGAACTGCTCTTGATTTCTTTCGTAAGATAGAGGCAGTTTATCCCATCAAAGATGGTATCCATACGGTCCAGACCGACAACGGCCTTGAGTTTATAGGCTTGTTTGATCAGTGCCTCAAGCAAAAGCAAATCAAACACATCTTCATCTACCCAAGATGTCCCAAGATCAATGGTTTTGTTGAAAGAGCCAACAGAACCTTAAAAGAGGAATTTGCCGATCATAACCAGCAGACGCTTCTTATCTCGCTTGAACAATTCAACAAAAAACTTATTGAGTATCTTGTATGGTACAATACGGAAAGAGTCCACAAATCATTAGGCAATCTCTCACCAATAAATTATCTACTAAAAGTCCTACCGGAGTCTCATATGTATGCAACTCATACATTATGTTGACATTGAGAAAAA
>PEZV01000035.1 GCA_002778735.1 Candidatus Berkelbacteria bacterium CG10_big_fil_rev_8_21_14_0_10_41_12
TGAAGCTCCCCCAACATCGGTCGGAAATATTACTTGCTAAACCGCGAGCGGAATCCCGCACCGAGAGCTTATTAGACTGGCATCTTCTCTACCAGACAGGATTCTGATGCTCCCTGGTGCGGGATAGACCACGATTA
Organism: Candidatus Berkelbacteria bacterium CG10_big_fil_rev_8_21_14_0_10_41_12; assembly: GCA_002778735.1. GTDB lineage: Bacteria > Patescibacteriota > UBA1384 > UBA1384 > 1-14-0-10-41-12 > 1-14-0-10-41-12. The sequence goes on from PEZV01000035.1 coordinate 138, forward strand.
TAATCTCGGTTATAATGGAGAAAATAGGAGGGCGGTGAAGTTTAAATTTTCGTTGCTTATATTGTCTTTGTTTTTAGTGGTACTGATACCGCTTACTTTAGCGCGTCCGGTAAAAGCCCAGATCCCAATCTCAAGCGCCGCAAACAATATCGATGGCAAAGATGTCCTGAATCCAGCGGGCAGTTCCGCTCAAAGCAAAACTCAGATTTGCAACAGTTTATTCGCCGGAGACGAATACAACATTTTTCGCGAGATAACCTGCGATTTGATTGCTATGGTAAGCAATTCTGTTGCCAACTTTGCGACAAATATCACCTGCTCTATTCAATCCGTCGGGGTTAACGGAAACTTTTTAGGGACGCGCATTAAAGGCGGGCAACCGGCAACATTTTCATATTCAGGCAGCGCCTGCGAAGCAACCGGCGGCCTTGGCAACACCGTTGATCAAATTTATGGCAATAAAAGTTCAAGTAATCCGCCCGATCCGGCGCAAAATACCGGATTTAACGCACCTCTTTCCCAGGGCGCAGGCCCTCCGGCCTCGGAGCTGACTAATACACTTCTCGGAGGCGGAGCGCTGCAAACCGCTTTCAACGGCGTCCGATCCTTTTCCGTCATTATCGCCCTTGCGACAATATTCCTTCTGGCGTTTGCCCAAATTTTGCATATTAATGTCAACACATATGCGATTAAAAAGGCCTTGCCCCAAATCGCTATTGCCGTCGTGGGAGGATTTTTCGGCCTGACCATTGTCGGATTTATTTCCAGATTAATTGATTTTCTCTACCGGTTTAATTTCTTCACACCATACCAAGCGCTGCACCCGTATATGAACATTTTTGGAGGAGGATTCAATCTTGCCGCCGTAGCATCATCAGCAAATTATACCGTTGATGCAAGCATGAACTTGCTATTTTCCGCCGGTTCGCAACTGATGGGTTCAGCCACCAGTTTCAATATATTAAGCGGAATTTTAGGATTCATTATTTTAACTGTACCAGCCATCGCCGTTTTTGCTTTTGAATATGTTATGGCGCTTCGACCGGTTATTGTTGAAACATTGGCAATCGCCTCTCCGTTTGCCTTCGCTGCGCTGATCCTACCGCAAACGCAGTGGCTTTTTCGAAAATGGTGGACATATCTCACTATCGCTTTAGTTTATCCTTTGCTCATAAATTTTTCTTTTTATATCTTCAATTTATTTACGCTCGATGCCTCGGGAGGCACTATTACTTTCATCTTGCGCTGGATGATCAAAACGGGACTTCTAGTTATTCTCATTCGCGCGCCTTTTACCATCGAAAAAGATCTCTCCGCCATTGCTTCGCTCGTTGGGCGCACAAATTTCGGCGCATCACTCGGATTATCAAAATATACTCTGAAGCGAGAAATGGCGAAAGCATCGGCCGAAGCCAAAGGGAAGGTGCCTTTGAGTGCAGATAGAAGTCTTTCTTCAAGATTGGCCCAAACAATAGTCGCACCAACTAATCGCAACCTCAGAGTAGCCGTGGGGCAAGCCGGTGTGACAAGCGGAACTTTAGAAACAAGAGCACGGATATCCCCGATTGCTACCACTGCCGCGGTAAAGATCGCACCTATTCAAATTGACAATCTTGCCGAACAGGCAAATCGGGCCAATCTTTCCCGGAGTCCTCGCACATTAGTGCAGTCCATCACTGACATAAAACCAGAAACATTCAAAAACGTGATTTCCCGATCGGACCGCCAAATCTGGCGAGACACAAGATTAATTGAACAATTAAAAGATAGAAACGGACAAAAATTGGACGATGGCGGGGCGGCCGTCAGGGCAGACGCAATCAGGAAAACTGTCCGTCTCGCTGAGCATACCGAGGGCGGCAAAATCCAACATCCCGAAACAATTAAACTCTTGGCCCAAAAAGGCACTCTGACAATGTTGCCAGTCGGAATATTAAAACAGGCAAAAGATGAAGGGGTTATAAAGGATGCGGATCTTTCCCCGAGTTTCGGACAAAATGCAGGACAGGCGATACAGACGATTAACAATTATCAAGGTGGTAAAACCGGATATGACGCAAAGAATATTGCCATTCTAATGCAGGAAGACCAAAAAGATTTCCAGTCTGGATATTCTGATCTCACCAGAGTAATCCAGCAAGCAGTCAAATCAAACCAGCCGGCAAATATGCAAACAGCTCAATCTGTCGTTAATAATTTTAGAAGCAGCGATCCGAGTGGTTTTGAACGCACTCTCGACAAATTCGGCGATCATTTCCTAAACCGTCTCGGCCAGGATCTGCGAAGCTCGCAAGGCAAACTTTCGCAAAATCTGATGAAAACGGGTTTGGACAAAGAAAAAGCTGTTGCGTTCTCCATTAATCCTTCCTCTACCATCGAACAAGCCATCAGCCAAATTCCTCAAGAGAAAAAAACACCCGAATCAATTCTCGCCTTAAAAGAATCTTTTGCCGAGAGGAATATGCACCAGAATGTGACCGGGCAAGTAGCCAAAGACGTGATGGAAGACAAAAAAGCCGTTACGGGTGGAATTGCCGAAAAATTATTGGGGAGCAGTATAAATGGAAAAAATATTGACAATATTGCAAGCGAAGTCAAAACTTCTACTAAAAAATTAGATACTGCTAAAAGTCCTGAGGAAATTAAAGAGGTATCTAAAACACTTGATCAATATTATCCCGGAGTTCCTCTCGAGTCGGAGCAATTAGGGCTTGATCCGGAATCGATAGAAAAATTAAAGAAAAAATCATCTGATATCACGGATACAATCGGCATTATCAAAAAAACCGATACGAAAAAGGAAGACCTCGCCAACAAACCTGTTCTGGAGCAAAAAATTACACAGGGATTAAGTGAACAAATAACTGATATGGTTAACGGGAAAGACCAATCATGGCAAACGCAGAGCTAACAAGGCAAGATTTGCCGAAAACCGAAGCTGAACCGTCTCGGGCGCAGGAAGCAAGCGAAACACAGGAGCAAGAACCGGGAATAGAACAGCGTGAGAATATTCCGGCCGAGACGCAAGGGGAAGTCGAGTCCCTAAACCTTGAATTTATTCACAACGAAGAGCGTCTCACTGATGCTTACGCTTTAGCCACGGCAGGACAAAGCACAGGTGAAGACAATGAAAATCCTTATTCAAACTTGCTCGAAAACGGCAGATCGTATCTTCAAGAAGGAACCGACCAAACCATCGCTGCGGATTTGAAAAAAGTTGAGACCGCCTTTATCACTGATCGTCTTAAGCAGGCACTTGACAGCGCTTTCCCCGACTGGACCCAAGAACAAAAAACTCAAGCGATCACGGATATCAAGGCCGGATTATTTAATATAATTCTTGCCGGCAATTTAACGGCCGAACAATTGCAATCAATCGCCGATGACGGGATTCATATTCAAGCGCGCTCCAGCCAAGCGCAAACCGGTATTAGAGAGAATTCGTTTGCTTCTTTCAGATTTGAAGTTTCCGAAGAAGGCGAAAGAACAGCCCATATTACGATTTACGCAGATTTTTTTAAATCCCGCCGACAGGACGCAAAGGTACACGTGCTCGCTCATGAATTTGCCACCGGACTTGTCGAGGGACGCGATCTTTGGAACTTTGATGAAATAAGAGCAATGGAAGCAGCATGCGCGGATCCCAATTACGACATTTCAAAAATGCCTGTCGAAATACAGCAAGCCCTCAGAGCCGTTTGGAATCCCGATAAGAATATCGTTTTCTCAAACGCCTATGTAAAAAGGCGCCTCGAAGCAATTTATTCATATCCGGATCACGCCAAAGAAAGATTCAACGTCGCCAAAGAAATGCTTGCCGAATATGGCGCTGGTTATCTACTCGGCGGATCAGATAAAGAGAGTTTCTATGACGCGCGCCTAAAATTCTGCTCCGAGGAAGAACTTGCTCAAAAAATCGCCGAGGTTAATCCCGATATTGCGATTTCCGGAAAATCGAAAGAAGACTTACTCGCAATCCTTGAATCATCGGGAATTCTCAAAGGAGAAAAAGCGGCATACGATTTTCTCTCAAGCAAAATCGGCAGAAGAAATGAGAGATTTTCAGTCGGCGCCAATAGGCCGGAGCAGCCGTATGAAATTTTCGACGATTACGATATGGATTGGATTGGCACTAGTGGATATGGAATGGATGAGCTCTACAGGCAAGGCGGAGTTGCTGGAAATGCCCAGTCCCCACTTGGCAAGATGATAGAAATACTAACCGGCATCAAGCCAAGCCAGGGCGGAATTGGTGCAATGTTGAAAAGAATATTTGACACTGAACCAGTTGAAAGCAGCAAAAGTTTAGACAAGGCCACTTAAATCCTCAAGAAAGAATTTTTAGCAATTCTTCTTTTTCTAAAATCTTCGGTTCCTGTTGTGATCGTCTTTTGAGTTCAATTTTGCCATTATTTCTCGGGCTCATTACTATGCGATATGGCGATCCGATTAAATCGGCGTCGGTAAATTTCTCCCCTATCCCCACTTCGCGATCATCATATAAGACCTCGATATCTTTATCGATAAGTTCTTTATACAATTTTTCCGCTTCGTCTTTATTCTCAGGAGTTGCGATCAAATACACTTTAAACGGCGCTATGGACTGCGGCCAGACAATACCTTTCTCGTCATGGCTAACCTCGACAACAGCACCCATCAGTCTTTGGATGCCGATTCCGTAACAGCCCATAATAACCGGTTGCCTTTTATCGTCCTTATCGACAAAATCCAAGCTAAATGGTTCTGAATATTTTGTTTTAATCTTAAAAATATTTCCAACCTCAATAACTTTCTTGACCTCATAATCCACACTCTCGCAGCAGGGACACTTAAAGGCTTCTTGTAATATTTCCTTATTTAACCCCGCCGAGCACTTTTTGCAGACATAAATCTCGTCTTCGCCCGCTTCGGTTGTGGTTTGAAATTCATGGGAAAATTTAGAAAATGTGCCGCCGGAAGCATAAACAAGATAGGTTTTATCTTTGATGCCAACGCGCTCAAAAATCCTCCAGTAATGGTCAATCATTTGGTCATAATATTTGTCAAGATCGGCTTCATCGGCGTGAAACGAATAAAGATCCTTCATTAAAAATTCTCTGGTTCGCAGAATGCCCGACTTGGCGCGCAGTTCGTTTCTGAATTTATTTTGTATCTGGAAAATGGCAAAAGGCAAATCCTTATAAGAAAAAGTGAATTTCTTAGCAAGCGGCGAAACAATCTCTTCATGCGAGGCACCAAGAGCATATTCTTTTTTATCCTGACCGGAAGTCTTGAAAAGAACATCCAAATCGCTCCAGCGTCCGGTAGCAACCCAATTTTCCTTTGGAATAAGCCCAGGCATTGAGACTTCCTGGCCGCCGGCTTTGATCATTTCATCTCGAATTATTTGTGAGATTTTATTTGCAACACTCAGTCCGAAAGGTAAAAGCGTATAAATGCCAGCAGCCACTTTATCTATAAAACCGCCTTTAATCAAAAGTTGACTCGAAATAGACACTTCCTCTTTGGGAAATTGCTTGCTGGATCTTGTGAATATTTTTGAATATCTCATTTATTTGAGTTTAGCAGTTGAAAACTATTCCTTCAATAAGATTCTATCCGCTCTAATATAATACAAAAATTAGTTCAAACTTCAAGGATAAAACGCCATTTGCGCTTAGCATGATCACCAGCGTAACTTACCCCGACTCTCGGTGCGCGAATAATATTGTGCGCTTGAACCCCATCATCTTCTATGTAGATTTCGGTACTTTTCACGATATCTATGCCATTTAGATCACGGCCGATTTTTAAATATTTAGTGAGATTACCCGGTCCGTATGATTTTAAATTTTTATCTAGAGCACTTAGCGGATCGATTCTCCGGATCAACACCGCTGCCGGTTTATTTTCTTCTTCTGTCACAATATTAAGAAGGTTAAATAGCCCGTAACAAAGATAAATATAAGCATGACCGGCAGGGCCATACATAACGCTATTTCTCTTCGTTTTGCCAAATCTCGCGTGGCACGCTTTATCTTCTTCACCGATATAAGCTTCAGTCTCAACAATCCTGCCCTTGATAATTTTCCTATCAATTTTTCTAACAATCACCTTACCGATTAGTTCTCTTGCCACTTCAAGTGTGGATTTTTCAAAAAAATCATGTTCGAGTTTCATAAGAAACATTTTAGCAAAAAAATAATACTCTTGTTGGGTATTTCTTGCTTGGCAGCGCTAGGGGAATCGGTCACCAGTCTCTGTCTGCTGACAGAGCTGTCGACCCCGCCTCCCCCGCTAAGCGGGGTCCGGCTTTCGATTCCTAATCCCTATCACTAAACCAAAAATAATACACCCTTGCGGGTGTATTATTTTTGGCAGCGCTAGGGGGAATCGAACCCCTGTTTCCAGGATGCGTTTCGGGGTGAAACCCGAAACTAATTCATTAAATCAATAAATTCCTTTGGCAGCCCGTAGGGGAATCGAACCCCTGTTTCCAGGATGAGAACCTGACGTCCTAACCACTAGACGAACGGGCCCCCAAAGGAATTTATCGTCCTCCCCGACCCCGCTTAGCGGGGCAAGATAGACGATAGCGCCACTCGAGTTGATTTTATCAAAATTCAAGGATATTAAAAGAAGAAAGGATAGACTCCACAGCCGCCAGCCGCGCTTGTCTATCCTTGGTCCCGTTCCGAGTTTTTTGAAATCGTGTCTAATACTACTGCGTCTGCTACACTACGTGCTACGTCGCTGCCACTGTCACCGCTTCGATCAACTGTACCTTGATGCTAGCTTCTTTCTGGCATCGCAGAAGACGGGGACATCCATTTCCACCCCTTCGTGCCGTGCACTCAGTGGCATCGAATGGGTGTTGACTCAGACCCAGGTCCCTCTGTGTTTTACCTGGATCATGATCAGACCGCGGATGATCCCTACACTCCTGCAACAGCAGCAACTTCAGTGGGCTCTTTACAGTTCTCCCTCCGGTCGATACTCCTCCGTCACGCCTTGTCGTTCCGTTCTGCGTCGGCATCTGCAGTTCCCTCCAGCGTTTTGATTGGAACGGGATACCATCACTATACCTGTTAATTTTACTTTGTCAATCGCTCTTTATTAAAAATTCACCTGCTATCTTTCTCGCTTCATCCTTATTTTTCACCCAAACAATCTCAGGGAAACGTCCAAACCAAGTTATCTGTCGGCGAGCGTAAGCATGAGATCTATATTTTAGTTCTTGAACCATTGTAACGTACTCTTTAGAGTCCACAATTTCTGATTTAATATCTTTATCAAATTTTTCTGCGTCTAAATATTTAACAACAAAATTCCCTATCACGCGATATTCTAAACCTAAAGATAGTAACCATTTTCTATCAACACCCAATTTAATCAATCCGACGACTTCTTCCAACATTCCCTCGTTGAATCTCTCATCAATTCTTTTGTCTATCCTCTCGTATAGTTTGTTGCGCGGTAAATTAATACCGATTTGCAATACCTGAAAATCAGGTTTCTTTTTCACCATCACTTCACCTGATTGCGCTCGTTCAATCGCTCGGACTAGGCGATACGGATTATTGAGATCCGGCTTGCGACTTACGTTTAGCCACCGCCTAGGCGGGACAAGCAGTTTACGGTAAATCTTCTGCAACTTCTCCAATGACATTTTTTCTAATTCTTTCCTTGAGTACTTTTTCTGCCGACCACTGATCACCGACTGCCGATTAATCTCAAATCCTTCAAAAAGCGCTTGAACATATAATCCGGTCCCTCCGACTACAATTGGCAAATTCCTGCGCAAAAATATGTCCTCAATAACTTCTCGCGCCAGACCCAGCCAGTTAAACATGGTAAATTTTTCTCCCGTCGAAGCGATATCAATCATCCACTGCGGCACTCCATCGATCCAGCGAATATTTTTTGAGAGTTTTTTTACTTTATTTGAAATTGGAGTTTTAGATCTTTGGCTGTGTTTGGAAATTGGAAATTTCCGCCGGTCCCGAGCAAGGTCGAGGGAAAAATTGGAAATTTCCGCCGCCGAGGCGAGTATACCTTCTTTCGCAGTACCAATATCAAGTCCGCGATAAATCTGTCTTGAATCAGCTGAAATAATTTCCCCACCAAATTTTTTTGCCAAAGCAACACCAAGCGAGGTTTTTCCGCTCGCTGTTGGGCCAACTATAGCAATAATTTTTCTTTCATTCATAGAACAAGATATTACCTGAAAAAAATTTCATTGTTACCACTTTGGTTTAGAGTTAAAGGGTGGAAAATTCTTTACCAATTGCTGACCTTATTACTGCAGAATTCTTTTGGCTACCGACTATTGAGGCGCTACACAATTTGGAGTCTTTAACAAAAAATCTGTAAAACACGTCTTCTTTTTCGGCGTCAACTGTTTCACTCTCCGCCAATACATCACCATAGTAACCTATTGATACGCCCCTTAAAGATTTGACCGAAACAGGCAAGGACCAGCATTGCTTATGCTCACCTGCCATATTCTCTCCGGCGATTTTACCTGATTCGAGTGCATAAAGCCAATTGCCTGAAACTATCTTCTCGTTAAATCCTTGCACCGGATGCTCGCAAACATCTCCCGCCGCCCAAGTCCAGTCCTCGCTCGTTTGCAAATATTCATCAACCAAAATACCTTTGTTTTTTTCAATTTGTGAGCCTGCCAGATAGTCAAAATTGGACACTATCCCCACCGCAATAAGCAGCATATCCGAAGCAATTTCTTCGCCTGATAACAATTTTATTTTTTCAATCTTTCCTGTATTTCCCGATACTTTGCTCACTTCATTTTCTTTAAAAATGATAACGCCAGCATCAAGCAATATTTGCTCAAGATAACGACCCGCTTTTTCGTTTACCTTACCCCATAAGAACTCTTTATCACGCAGTATCAAGTTGATTTTTTTGCCTGTCCCCACTAAAGCATCAATCAAATCTGTGGAGATTAATCCTCCCCCCACTATTGAAATGTTCTGGGCCGTCCCAAGACCACTCTCAACTCCACGCGCATCTGCAAGGTTGCGAAAATCATAAACACCTTCGAGATCTTCTCCCTCTAATCCTAACTTTCTCGCAGCTGCCCCTGAAGAAAATAAGATTTTCTCAAATTTGACCTCTCTGCCACTTTTAAGCTTCACTACACCAGCCGTTATCGAATCAATACCGTCCGTTTCGAGAATTATTTTATGGTCGCGCAACCAATTTTCTTTATGTAAATACAACCTTTGCTCCGGAACTTCGCCGATTATAAACTTATGCAAAAGAAGTTTTGAGTAAAGGCGCTCTCCCTCGCGATCGACAATCATTATCGACCCGCTCGGATCTCTCGAGCGGATTACCTCGGCGGCAGAAGAACCGGCCGGTCCATTGCCAACAATAAGATATTTTGTCTTTTCCACACCCTTATTATAGCGTGTTTTATTCTTGATTGAAGGATTTTATTTCCCCACAATAATAATCTTTTTTGCGCCAGCCTCTACATTTCCTCCATTCCAGTCATGATTAGCATTAGTAACTGTGTCAAAATCATAAGGATAATTTTCTCCCCGTTTCGTGCCAGCATCATTTGTTATAAATCTGTTCTGTGTATACCCCTTAATCAAAAGCATATGATATAAAGGCCCCGGGCTTCTGTAAAACGGGTTGCCGAGTTCTCTCCCCGCCGCTGGTACAATAACTAACTTGCCGGAAGCAATAATTTCCTTGATATCATTAACCGAAGGAATATCGATCACTTCCGCTTGCAATCCCAAAAATTTTCTTGCCACTTCCGCCGATTGCTCTGCAGTTGTTGATTCAAAGAAACCAAAATTTTTCTTTTCCCAATCAATAATCTCTTGCAAACCTTCCTCGGCATCGCTATCGCTTGTAATTGACTCGCCAAAGAAATACCTTTTGACCATAAGGAGCGCTGCTTCCTCGCAGGCCTCCTCGTGTGTATAATCCCAGTTCGCGCCAGGCGCCTGTGTTGCAAAAGGAACATCCAGGTTAAATTCTGCGGGTATCGGCGTAGCAGTAATTGTCTCTTGCGGCTTCGTAGATTCAAGCTGAGGCGAAAAAGTTGACTGAGGAGAAGGCAAGGCTGACTTTTCAATTTCTACCTTTTCCTGTCGCCAGTTTTTCAACAGATAAAAAATTACTCCTGTCAAGAGTAATAATCCAATTACAATAAGAACTAATCTATATCTTTTAAAGCGTTTCACAAGTTAAAATCACTTCTTAACCGATTTTTTCACCTTGGGTTTATCTTCTTTCACTTCTTCCACTTCATCAATTTTTTCTTCTGTTTCTATCTTTTCTTCTTCTACATCTTCTTCAGCATCCTCGGATTGATCCGGCGATCCATCTTCCTCCGGCGCAGATACAGTTTCTTCTTTCTTTTTCTCCACTCTAGAAATATCCGTGACCTTCTCCTTGGGTTTTTCTTCTTCCGGCTCTTCCGCCTCCGGCTCGGGCTCAGATTCCTCTTCCTCTGGCGCAGATGGCGCAATTTTTTCTTCCTCGTCAACCGGTTCTTCTTTGGATTGCTTCTTTTCTTTATCGGTAAAATATTTCTTTGCTCCAGCCAAAACGCCAAGTCCCGATGCAATAGCGCCTGCTCTTTCTTCAACCGCGTGTTCCATATCCTCGACAAATCCGATAACCCTCGCCGCCACAGTGCCGACACGATCAAGGGCTTCCGAAACCATCAGAGTTTTCTGCTTCAATTCCTCCGAAATCGTTTCTGTATTTTTGGCTGATTTCTGAAGCAACTTAACCAAAACGATTGATTCGTTGACAAGCCAGACAATCGCAACCGTTAAAACGACCGTGCATGTGCCAATAATGATGTATAAGATATCAACAGAAATCATGTGCTTTCTCCTGGTCCTTGTCCAATGTTTTCGGCAACCGGAGTTTGAGGAGATGTATCACTACTGCCTCTTGTTCTTTTTTCAATTTGAGTCAAATCTTCCTCAATCCCCTCCAGAATATTCTTTACATCCCGTAATCCTTCTTTAACACGGTCTATCCTTTCCCGATCCGCTTGCTCCTCTTTTGCCGCCATTGCTTTTCTTACGCTATCTGGATCAGCTTCTGATGAAACCCCTCCCTCTACTATTCTCGGTTTTACTAAACCGGCCGGATCCCCAGGCAAAGCAGTTCCGACTTCTCCCTGCAGTCTGGGGCTGCCCACAGTATCCACTATTCCCCTTTGCTCTTGAGGCTCGGGGGCTGGTGCTGGTAGTTCAGGTGGAACCGGTTCGGCAGGTGTGGGTGCAGTAAACACTGGTGGTTCTGGCTGAACAAAAGACGGGCCAAGTTTAGCATTGCTCTCATCCTCAGGTTTTATTTCTCCGGGAGTGCCAACTTGCCCTTCCAGAGTATCGGGACGGGTATCCAAGGGATGAGTAGTTGTTCCCCTCTCTACAGTAGGAGACATTGCAGTATCTTGTCCCAAATCCCCCGGTGGAGTTTCTTGCGCTCCATCCCCCGAAGGAGTCTGTACGGGTGGTTCGGGTTGAACATCGGCTGGAATTTCAGGCGGAGCAATTGGCGCCGGTGGAGCTGCTGGTGACTCCAGTACAGGCGGAACCGTCTCTGGAGCTGGCGCCGGTGCAGCCACACCTTGTTGGACCACTGGTTCACCTGTTACCTGTGCTGGCGCATCAACTCCTGCCGGAGCTTCACTACCTTGTCCTGTTTGTTGACTTTTATCAGGTTTACTTCCGCCAATTCCCAAAAATGCCATGATCCTCCTTCATTATCTAATCAAATTATACGAAGAATTATACTAAGATGCAAATGAGGGAATTAAAAGATAAATTATTCTCACCCGTGCCTGAAATAAACGACATCTCCATCTTTAACAACATAGTCCTTTCCTTCGATTCGCACCTTGCCCGCTTCCTTCGCGCTATTCCAGCCGTCAAACTTTACAAAATCATCGTAGCCAACTACTTCCGCCTTGATAAATCTCTTCTCGAAATCCCCGTGAATTTTGCCGGCCGCTTCCGGCGCTTTTGCGCCGCGCTCCGCTGTCCAAGCCCGCGCTTCCATTTCTCCGGCTGTCAAAAAAGTTATAAGCCCTAATGTTTTATAAGAAAGTTTTATCAACCGCTCAAGTCCTGACTCATCAAGCCCGAAATCACGCAAAAATTCCTTTCTCTCATCATCGGACAAGTTGGCAAGTTCGGATTCAATCTTCGCCGAGATGACGATTGTTTGATCCTTACCCACAAAATCCGCCAATTCATATTCTTCGACCAAATCCGCCGGGTTTTCAGAACAATTCGATTCATCTACATTAAATACATAAATAATCGGTTTTATCGTCAACAGATTAAATTCCCTGATGAGATCTTTTTCTTCTTCGCTTAAATTAGCTGTTGAAGCCGGTTTGCCTGATTCCAGAGCTTGCAAAATCTTCTCGATCGCTTCAAGGATTTTCTTCGATTTTTTATCGCCCGAGCGTGCCAATTTCTCAATCTCCGATTTTTTCTTCTCTATCGAGCCGAGATCGGCCAGCGCCAGCTCTGTCAAGACGGTCTCAATATCCGATTTGGGATCAATCTTATTTTCGACATGGACGATTTTGTCGTCTCGAAAATCGCGCACAACCATAGCAATCGCGTCAACTTCGCGGATATGGGAGAGAAACTGATTACCGAGCCCCTCGCCTTTGTGCGCCCCGCGGATCAGCCCGGCGATATCAACAAATTTTACAGTGGCCGGAACAATTTTCCCGCTTTTCTCGATTTCCGCCAATTCTGCGAGGCGTTCGTCGGGAACTTCAACAACCCCGACATTTGGATCGATAGTAGTAAAGGCATAATTTGACGCCTCTGCCAAATTCCCCTTCACCAATGCGTTAAAAAGGGTACTCTTGCCAACATTCGGTAAACCTACGATTCCGATAGATAAATTCATAAAAAAAGAATAACAGGTCTAAATTCTTTTTGAAAGCAGCTTAGGTCTGAAAATAAGAAACATCATTATGCTATTGATTACAAACAAATAAACAGGATAGAGATATTCGTTGAAGCCACCGTTTTGGATTGCGAAACCGGTTGCTAAAATTGCCAAAAGATCAAACAAATAAGATAACCAATATTCCGTCTCAGGCATCCGATAGGTTTTGATTAGCGCCGGAATCATGCCAACAAAATCAGCCGAAACTGCGGCATAAAGCGCCAAGGCCGGATTGGAAGTTATCCTCCATAAAACAATTCCGACAGCTGCGATGATTAAACATAAAATATCAACAAAGAGATGAGTTGCGCCCGTTCTCGAGTGCCGCCTCTCGAACCCCATGCCATATTTGAAGCTCATCAAAAGCATGATCAATGATTGAACAGAACAAATTCCCAAGAACCAAACAACGACTCTGTCGCCTTGCGCATACATTGATAGAAACCCGAGAATTACAATGACAAATATGACTAATCTTGTTGTCCGATGCGGTTTCGCCCTGCCTTTAACCATCGCCCATTCATAAGTCAAATAGGATGAAAAGACCAAAATATTTGAAGCCCAAATAAGAACTGTCTGCATAAAAAAATATTATCAGTTTTAAATGTATGTTGAAACGGTTTTGCCATAAATATTAAAAAATGGAGGATTTAAAAATATCTTTTGATTTTTGAAAAAACTTATGCCACAATCCGATTAGTTCGTTGATAAACACACTAAAAGAACAGGGAAGGGTGAGAGCCGAATGATTCAGTTAGCGCTGATGGCATCGGGCGGCGGGACAACCGCCGAATATGTCTTCAGGCAGTGCCAGAGGGGGCGCGGGCTGCACGGTCTGTTTGACCCCCGTTGCCTCATCATCTCGCACAGGCAAGTAACAGCAGCAGACCGGCTACGCGATGCCGGTTTCGGGGGCCAGATTTACACCTGCAGCGGCAACATGTTTGGGCCGGAAAGGTTCGGGGAGATTCTGCTGGACATCTTCGGGGAGGAGCGCATCGACTGGTTCGCCCAATACGGCTGGCTGCCGCTGACGCCGGAGGCGGTCATCAAGGAGTATCCTGGCATCAATCAGCATCCGGCGCCCGTCCCTTGGTTCGGCGGGAAAGGAATGTACGGACGGGCTCCACACAAAGCCATCCGCGAGTTTGCCCAAAGGGTTGAGCGGCCTATCCTCACCGAGGCAACCGCGCAGCTCGTGCATCCGGAGTTTGACCAAGGGGAGCGGATCGCCTGCATTTCCTACCCGGTCTCTCGCGACTGCTCGACTCCTATGCTTCAGCAAGCGCTTCTCCCGCTCGAACACCAGTGCCAAGTCGAGGCCTTGCTGCGGATCGCCGCCTACGGCGGCAAAGCCCCTCCGCCGGTAGAGAGTTACTTCGAACTCCTCCCGGGCGAGGAGGACATCCTAGCCGAAGCGAAGCGCCTCGCAATCGAGGCCTGGCCCCACGGCTGACATCCGCCCCCTGCCCCAGCCACCACCTCAGGCCCGTTCCGAGAACACAAAGAGTGTTTGAGGAACGGGCCATTTCATTAAATCAATACTATATTTACCTATTAGTAATCATTTCTCAGGACCGATATGGCAGTAGTAAGTTTTCTCAAGTCCGTATTCGCTTGCGACGGAACATTCTGGGCAGATACAACCTTGCTTTTCAGGAGAACACGGTGTTTTGCCCCTCGCACAAAAAAGTTTCTCCTTCTTCCCGACCACACACTCATTATACGTCGGGCAGTTCGGGCAAATACACCGCTTGCTATTTTCTTTTGTATTTGGAATTTTCACAATAAATTATCTACGATGTTATCCAACGGGCGAACCCTGTAGCTATATAGCTATTTCTCTTCCTATTTCCCCCGAACAAATCTGAAAAATAAAGCCTCCAAGTTCTTAAGGACCAATCCTGTTTAAACTCGAGAACGAGATCTTATCAAAAGTGCACTGCCAACTAATAAGATCGGGGTAACTATTGCAGCTACAATCAGGGAATAATTTGAGCCACCGCCGCGATCAGCTCCTGTTTCCGGCAGAATTTCCGGAGCGGCTGTGGAAGCAGCAGCTACTTCAACAACATCGGGGAATTGCAGCTTCTGTATCATCCATAAATATTGACCAAACGAAGTATTCGACATCCCAAAAATGTACAGACCATTGTCGTCGATCGCTAGATCGAAAATTTCATCAACATCTGACTTGCTCTCATTTGGATTATAGATGTAAACCCCATCCGTTCCGAAGTTAGCACTCAAGGCGCCACTCGAGAGATCGCGCTTCTCAACCCGCCAATAGTAATCACCTGGATCGTCATTGATATCTTCAACAGAAAGAATGGGTTCTTTCCTTGGCTCGAAACCCCCTTTTTGGTTAATGGAAAAACCACCAACAAGCAAAATTTGCCCGACAAATCCCCCGACATATAAGCCGGTGCTGTCGAGAACGATTGAGACAGGAGTTGCACCCGAACCAAGCGTTTCTGAAATAGCTCCACCCGTTCCAAAATCGGAAAACAATTCTCCCGTCGTAGTGTTCCGTTTTTCAATCCGCCACGAACGCGGAGTGACTAACCCAGCGTTAGTAGCGCCAATAATATATAGGGCTGAATCGTTGACTCTCAAGTCCGTAGCAATATCATTTCCGCCGGTTCCGCCACTGACATATTCCGTCACCACACCGCCTGTACCAAAACCATTGATAAGCGCTCCCGATCCAAGCTCGCGTTTTTCTATTCTCCACTGATCCGCACCGCCGGTTCCGCCGGTGTCAAATCCAGCAACATAAAAACCGCCGGAATCAAGGGTTACAGCAAAAGGGATTCCGTAACCACTCGGGCTTTCGGTGATAATACCACCTGTACCAAATTCACCGACCAGTCCCCCGGTATCCATATCGCGCCTCTCAATCCTAATTTCTGGATTTACACCCGCGGTAAAATCATAACCAACAACATAAAGCGAGTTATTGTCGGCATTCAAGACAATGTCTGTTATCGTATCATCACCAGCACTCAGGTTTTCCGTGATTACCCCATTTATACCAAAAGTAGAAATTAAACCTCCTGAATTCAAATTTCTTTTCTCAATGCGCCACTCGGCATCCAATCCCGGAGCAAAATCTGTCCCCGCAGCAAAAAAATTGTCACCATTTGCGCCAAAAGCCATGACCTCGCCGACAACATTAGATATTGCTGCACCACTCGTGCCAAAATCAGTCACTAAATTGCCTGTTGATTCACTGCGCTTTTCGATGCGCCATAGGGGAGTATTCGAATCAGGATCCGTATACCACCCACCTGCATAAAGCGCGCCCCCATAAGCCATGCCGTGAACAACCGGCGCATCCGAATTAATATTTTGTGTCCAAACCAAAGTCGGTT
>PEZV01000011.1:0-967 GCA_002778735.1 Candidatus Berkelbacteria bacterium CG10_big_fil_rev_8_21_14_0_10_41_12
AACACCATTTCAGTATTATGAGGACACATTAACAAGTAACAGCATTTTGTTACCGATGTACTCAGCCAGGACAGACCCTTTACATTTACGTCTATTATGATATCCTTGCGCCAGATTCGGAAGCAATGTTGACAAATATAGGAGGTGCGCTATGAGACGCGGAAGGCGCAGGAAAGAACTGTCGGATTCGGCATCAACCGAAGCGTCGGAGACACCGGCGGCGCGGCCGAAGAGGAGCAAGAGGCGGATGACCTTCCTGAAGGTGCTGGCGCTGATCTTGCAGTCGACCGTGATGCTCGTGCTGTTCGCCGCTGTTCTTGCTCTCACGGGCGGCGTGTTTGTGCTGTTCCGCTTCGTCTGCCCCGAGCAGATGAAGCTCGGACTTCTCGCCGCAGGTATGACCTTTGGGGGCGGCATCTTTGAGATGCACCTGCTCAAGAAGTGGGAGATGTTCCCGTTCTGACCCACCTCCGCGCTCCCACGCCGCCACCATTCCGGGTGTTGTGATCCGCAGATCACGACACCCGTCATCTCTCAAATAGCCATCACGGCTATTTTTTGTTTGGAGGCTGATTCTTGCTTGTGAACTTTTTTCTAGGTAATCTGAAATAGTGAGATTTCACAAATGAATTATCATCCAGTTTGTAAAAAAATTGTTGATCTTCTTAAAAGCCAAGATATTTGGTTTAAGACATTTGAACACGGAGCAGTCACCACGAGCGAAGAGGCGGCCAAAGTCAGAACCGGCTATTCTCTGGCACAGGGCGCAAAAGCGCTTATTGTCAAAGTGAGTAGCGGGAATGATTTCGCGATGCTGGTTATCCCCGGCGATCACAAATTTTCAAATTCTTTAGTCAAAAAGGCGCTTGATACGAGCAGTCTGTGTTTTGCCACCGAAGGGCAAGTTAGTGAGCTGACCGGAGGGGTGAAATTGGGCGGAGTGCCACCATTTGGAAACTTGTTTAAC
>PEZV01000011.1:1020-6700 GCA_002778735.1 Candidatus Berkelbacteria bacterium CG10_big_fil_rev_8_21_14_0_10_41_12
AGATTACAGAAAACTCGTCAATCCGGAAGTTGTTTCGATAATTTGACCCACGCATCAAAAAGCTATAGGTAAACCTGTAGAGTCTTGACAAGAGCGAAAACATTATGTTATCTTAAAGTCATATTCAAGTAATTTGAAAGTGAGATATGATTACAAAAAACAATATTATTCCTATCAGTCAAATCAGAAAAGAAGCGGAAAAGGTGCTTGATAAAATTTCCCGCAACGACCAGCCATTTTATCTCTTTTCGCGTTCGCAAATCAAAGCGGTTTTAGTGAATCCTGAGAAATTTGCTGAGATGCAGGAAATGGTTGAAGATTATTTAGATCAACAGGAATTGCTGAAAGTAACGCCGGACGAGCTTAAAACAGCTGAAGAATGGACTCGGGCCAAATCAAAGCTCGAAGATGAAAATTAAGATTCTCCCGAAAGCGCGGAAATCTCTTCAAAAACTGCCCAAGACAGCAGGAGACAAGGTTGTTTTTGCTATTGAAAGGCTCGCGAAAAATTTTCCAAACGGAGAAAATATAACAAAACTGACTGCTCAACCAGGATATCGCATTAGGGTTGGTGATTATCGGGTTTTATTTATCGCCGACAGCAAACTAAAAGTCCTCTATATCGTTCGCATTGCCCATCGTAAAGATGCTTATAGGTGAATTTAACACAAATTCTAAATCTCAATTTATTCGCGCATCAGTCCCGCTGGGCACTACAGTGGTGGGATCATGCTTCACCACAGCGGAATCCTAAAGGAAAAAAAAGTCCTGCTTAACGGAGAACTGGCCTCACATAATTTACTTTGAAGTGTTAAAATATAACTAATTGGGCAATTATCAATTGAGCAACAGATTAATTTAATTGTCTAATTGAACAATTGTTAAATTGATGAATTAATATGGCTGATTTAGACAAGGCGCTTAAAATATTTGCCCGCGAGGGAGAGGAAAAGACAGCTCAGGATCAGGCGAAAAAGCTTGGCCTTCCTTATGTAAATCTCGTCGGTTATCCTTTTACCCCGCAGGTTTTGACTGTGATACCGAGGGAGCAAGCAGAGAAATTCAAGACAATGGCTTTTTATCAGTTGAATCGTAAGGTAAAAGTCGCGTCTCCGGTCGCGGAAAATCCGATGGTGGTGAATTTTCTGCGCGAATTGGCCAGTGCCATCAATCAAGAATTTTATTTATATAAATGCTCTGAGAGTTCTTTTAGATATGCCTTTGCGCAGCTTCAATTTGTGCGGGAAGCGCCGATGACCCTCGACAAGTTAGTTGTTCCGCAAGAATATGTTACGAGCCGTTTGAGCGGAGCTCAAGGCCTGCAGTCTATTGCCAATAAAATTCTGCAAACCTCGACTACGGAAATAATGGAAATCATCTTTGCCGGCGCGATAAAAGTTGACGCGTCGGATATCCATATCGAACCGGAAGAAAATGACGCCCGCCTGCGCTACCGGATTGACGGAGTCTTACAAGATGTGGCAAAATTGCCCAAGGAAACGGCAAAAGTTTTAACTAATAGAATTAAATATATCGCCAAGCTTAAACTCGATCTCTCGAAGAGGCCTCAAGATGGGAGATTTGAGGTTGATGTGGCGGACCAGAATATTGATGTGCGTCTCTCGACAATGCCGGGGGCATGGGGTGAAGTGATTGTTATGCGGCTTCTTAATCCAACGGGCGCGAAGATTAATCTTGCTGAGCTTGGTTTTCGCGCTGACGCAATGGCAAAGATCGAGGAAGCAATATCCAAACCGCACGGAGCGATCTTTAATACTGGCCCAACTGGATCAGGAAAAACGACAACACTTTATGCCATTTTACAAAAATTAAATAAACCAGAAGTAAAAATCATTACTCTTGAAGATCCGATTGAATATAGAATCGAAGGCATTGACCAAAGTCAAATTAGTCCTGAAAAAGGATTTGATTTTGCCAATGGCCTGAAGCACGCGCTGCGGCAGGACCCCGATATTATTATGATCGGCGAGATTCGTGATAAGGAGACGGCAGCAACGGCGCTTCAGGCGGCATTAACCGGACATTTGGTTTTAACGACACTTCATACTAATTCCGCTCCCTCGTCTATTCCGCGGCTTCTCGATATGGGAGTAGATGCCTTTTTGCTATCGGGATCGATAAATTTGATTATTGCCCAGAGATTGGTGCGCAAACTTTGCCCGACGTGCAGGGGTGAAAAACAGATAAATAGTGCGCCTTGCGTTGCCTGCAACGGAACCGGCTACAAAGGTCGGGTAGCGTTAGTCGAAACAATGCAAATCACGCCGAGAATCGAAAAGCTGATTGAGAAAAAAGGAACGATTTTAGAATTTGAGAAAGCCGCTCGCGAAGATGGGATGATAACAATGTTTGAAGATGGGTTGAAGAAGGTTAAAGAGGGAATCACCGCCGAAGAGGAGGTGAAACGGGTAACGTCAGCGGACATTGGGTAAGGGAAAATTTCTGTAGAGCCGGCAACTCTTATTTATAGCAAACTAAAGTAAAACCCCTCACCACTGCTGTCGGTGAGCGGATAAAACGGGTGACATCGGAAGATGTCGGATGGGATTGCCACGCTCCCGTTGGTCGCTCGCAATGACACAGTAAACCTGAGCAAAACTCTCACTCAACGTAGTGAGCGGGTAAAACGGGTAACCAGTGAGGGTGTGGGATAAAACAAAAAAACCGCACTCGCGGTCTTTTTGTTTTATTCGTTGGTTTATCTGTTTATTCTATCGTACCACCAAGCCCATTTATTACTGCTGCGTAAATGGCGTAAGAAGCGGCGATAATAATTATTCCGATAATGGCGTTGGTAATTGCCACTCTTCCCTTACCCGCTTTTTCGGCATCGCCTCCCGCCGTGATATACATTATTCCACCGTAAATTAGGTAAATGACAGCGATAACTCCGGCTATAATAAGGACTACTGAAACAAGTCTCTGTAGTAGCCCCAGTATTCCAACCTGGGTAATAACAGGGATAGGATTACTTTCAACATCCGGGATTTGGGCCATGGCTGGTGCGGCATAAAGTATGGAACCTATTATTACTCCTGCCTCTGCCAGCTTTTGAAACTTTTTCATTTATTCCTCCTATTGGTATTCGATTAAGTGTAATTAGTTATATTTTAGATACATTTTTTTCGCCTGTCAAATATTCGGTTATTAGTTAAAAGTTAAAAGGTAAAGTTGAAAATAATATGGCGTCTGATCTTTTTGGAATTTTTAAGAAATCTCATTTTAAATTTGCGGTTGTCTTGGTTGAATCGTCAAAAAGCACGACAACTTTACTGTCTCGAATTTCAAAATCAGCAATCTGCTTGCCGGAACTTTCGTAGAGTGTCTGTGTCTTGCCGTCAATAACAATTGAAATAATTGCGCTCGGGAGCTGATTATTATCTTTGTCGGTGATTGCCAAGAGATTCTTTGCACTTGCCCATTTGAATGAATCAGCAAAAGCATTGCTTGGGACCTCGCCGATTTTTTTGTCCGAAAGATCGATAATTTTATAAGGACTGTTATTGGCATTGACGCTTGCAGTCACCAGTGATTTTCCGTCGGGAGAGACGGAAAACAGGGCTTCGCCGCCAGACGGGACCGGTGCTGCGGACTTATTAGCGAGATCGACTTTTTCAACTACTGCCGTATCGTCATCTTTAGGATATGAAATAAATAAACTATTGTCAGCCGGGAAAAGATTTACGTCTTCATTGGCAACAGACAAAATCTTTTTATCCCCCGAAGCAGATTTTATTTTTATATCGGTGCTGCTGTCTTTTCTCGCGCTGTAGATAATACGACTGTTGTCAAGCCAAGCCGCATCGAAAATTTCCCCGCTGTCGAGAAGATTGATTTTTCCATCTTCCAGCTTGGCAAAACTTCCGATCGGCGAATCTTGACCTGGAGTGAGTTTGATGATAAATGATGTTCCGTTTGGGGAGGGAATGATTTGTTGTACTTGAGTATTGGACGAAGCATATAGATTGCCGTTTTTTAAAATATCGTTGCTCTGGGCGGAATAAATATCGCCGCTAGAAATAATTTGTTCACCGCTTGATACGGTCTGCGTCTGTGGCTGTTGGCGTGTTCTTTGCGCCGCAAAATAAATCCCCAATCCGATTAGAATGATGATTACTGCCCCTATAATGATTTTTGTGTTTTTGCTCATCTCACCCCCTAATTTATTTAGTTGCGTATAAAAATCGACAGCCGTTTGTACTGTGGTGGAGGTGCTGATTTAGATCGTTTACATCAATCCACCTTGCTACCACTTGTCCCCGTCCGCCGTTGGCGACGAAATGGCTGTCGTCATTGAAATAAACTCTGTTTCCTACGAAGCCGACAATGGTGATGTAATGCATTCTGTGCGAGCCGAAATCCGTGGCGAGCACGACGGGGTTTTTTTTATCAATTACCTGATGTCTTATCTCGGCCCAGTTGTCTGATGAAGCGCAAATGCTTTTGTCAACAACGCTAGTGCCCACTCGTGCGAGGATACTGACAGTTGAACCAAGTCCGTTGAGCCAACTGCCAATGGTGCTCCAAACTTGTTTGCCTGTTCTGTAAAGGTAAACCATGCCGGCGGCGGCGCGGTTGCAATGGTGCGTTAACCCGTTTGAACTCTCGTCAATTCCCGGGACGTTCAAAACCCCTTCGGGTAAATTCTGACCGCTCCAGTCGGTGATATTCCCTTCTGTATCGGTACTCATTGTCGGGTTTTGCCTTGACATTTCTGCTTCAAATTCTTTGGCAACTTGCGCCTGATAATCCCTGTCGTCGCTCGGACCAGCTTTAGGAGGATTCTGAGGGCAGTTTTCCGGTTTCTGACTATTTGATTCTCTCTGTTGGCCTGCATTCGGAGAGGCGGCAATCATCGCGTCTATAACAGACCCTACCTCTTGCGCCCAATTTGATTTGCCGTTTTTGCAATCATAGTTGATTACCGTTCCGTTGGAGAGCTTGACGCCCGGACCGCTTGATTCCGTCTCGTACCCGCACCATCTTAGGCCGAATTCTGCAACGGTGCCATTTAGCGATTTATAGCCGCTACTGCTGGCATTGCTGGCGGCGGCGAGGATGCCGTCTTCGTAGCTCGAAAATCTTCTGAAACTTGTCTGTCCCGATCCGTCGGTGAGTCCGAAAGCGTTGTTCGTGCCCACGAGAAGCGTGCCGGAAAGGCATTGCATTCCCAGTGAGCTTTCGGCATTTGCCATTCCAAGTAAAAATCCCGGATTTACCCCGTATTTTAAGCCGGCATTTACGAATGCAACTCCCTTGCCATTCAGCGGGCTTCGGGGCTGTGTTTTCTTGATATAAGCATCAATCTGATCTGCCGTAAAAGCGTTTGGATTGTAGATATTTTTTCTGTCCCCTGAGACGGAAATGCCAAAACAATTTTCTCTGATTGAATCGTTGAGCCATTTTCCGGCCGGCACACTGACCGCTCCGCTCCCCAAGCACGGACCGGCGGATGTGGCGCCGGCGTTAAAATGGGTAATAAAGAATTCCTTTTCGCTTGCGTCGAGCGCCTGGCGCAGTCGTGTTTTGTCCGACGGTTCGAATCTGCCGCCGCCATTTTTTTGGGCGATCGTCTCAGCTTGCTCCTTTGAATCTGCTTTTACCTGTTCCTTAACAATCCAATCTTCTTTGCCCTTTAACCTCTCGTCTTTCTCGGGAC
>PEZV01000011.1:6727-9134 GCA_002778735.1 Candidatus Berkelbacteria bacterium CG10_big_fil_rev_8_21_14_0_10_41_12
TTCTTTGCCCTTTAACCTCTCGTCTTTCTCGGGACGGCCATCTTTGGTGAAGGTTAGCGGTTCTTTCTCGATATAGTTTGACACGCACCAAAGATCCCCCTCATAGGCAAGCTTCGATTGCTCGCCCGTCGGGGCCGAAAAACCAATGGCAAGGGCAATTAAAGCCGCGGCAAGTACGGTTGAAGCGATAGGAATATATTGGATTTTCTTTTCAGCCATTAATAATCTAACCCCCTAATTTATTGAAAATTTCTGATTGATAATCCCGGCCTGCAGACGGACCGGAGCTTGGGGGAGAGGCAGGACAGTTTTGTTTCTTCCCAGCGGATTCAATTGTCAGGATGTCTGTGGCGTTGTTTGTGCTTGCGGCGGCAGAGGCTGGGTTATTGAAATCATATGTTTTATAATCTGCGGGGGTGGGCGTTTTGGATTTTATCCACGCCGTTGCCTTTTCGAATTTATACCCCCCCTCCTTTAGCAGCTTCTCGAGGTAAGCGATGGCTGAAGCATATCCTGCGGGGACATTGAGAAAATCCAATCTTTTATTGAATGCATCTGGGCCCTCCAATCTTGCTGCAAGCAAAATTCTTAAATTATCTCCCTGGTCGCCTCTTTTTTTGAAGATGTCGGTTAAAGTGTTATAAAAATTAGCGCTGTGGACTTCAAAGTCAGGTTCTTTTGCAAAACCCTGTGCAATTGGCCAAACGGATGTCTCTTCAAGATAACCATATGTCAAACCCAGATCGCCGTTTGAATTTATAGTGTGGTAACCGCCTTTATGAATATCTAGCAAGCCCGACCAGCAATGGAGTAATTCATGAAAAACAACGTTTTTGGAGCTTGGCGAAGGTTCGCTCCCGCTTTTAAACTCGTCAATTCCTATCTCGACGTAGCAGATACCGTCGCCATTCGGGTTGGGGTCGGCCGCGCCACCTTGTAACCCCCCACTATTCTCCTCAAAATATTTCTTAATTTGAAAATGAGCAACGTTACTATTGCTTAATTCGGGGTATAAACCAATAATTGCCAAATAAATTTTTTTGATTTGCGAAATTATTTCACTTTTTTTGCTATTCGTAACAGGTATAAGAAATTCGGTTTTATCAATACTTCGCAGCATTTTGTCTTTATTGTCTGCAAAAGCTACGGAGTGGATATTTATACTAAAAAAAAGGACAAATAAGACAATTAGCGCAATTTTTATTTTAGATTTTTTAATAAATTTTTTGTTCATTGTTATTGTAAAGTTCGGCAAAACCGGATATTAAATCACGGCCTTTTTCCTTGGTAATTTCGATTGTTAATTCGGCGGGTAAATCATTCGAATAATTATCCGACTTTTGTATGTCCATCTTTATTGTGGTCGCTGTGCCTTTACGATCACAAGTGGCGCTTATTATGTTTATCTTAGAGAATTGTTTTACTGATTGGTTGTCGAGTGTTGACCACTCTTCTTCAAATGATTTGGTAAGTTCATCGGTTAAGTATTTTTTGAAATTCGATTGATATTCTTTCGACGCTATGTCTTGGCTGTTGCCCCATGCCGTGGCGGCCTCTTTGGCGAATCCCATTTCTTCTTGGCAGTCGGCGCTTTTTTGCTTATCGGAGACCTTTTTCACAAGGAAGAAATATGATGTGGCGATCAAGATAATGGCCAATAATATTGCAATAACAAAATATTTTTTGTTTAGATGTTTGATTTGCATAGATCTCCTAATATTTTATCGACATTTTTTATCCAATCATTTTTGTCGCCTTCTAAATATATTTCAGCAATTTGGAGTAATGTTGTTCTGCCTTTTGAAAAATAGGTTCTGTTTAAAATATACGCTAATCCCGCGATTCCATCATCCCAGCTTTGAAAGATTGTATGTCGTTGGTTGTCATAACCTATCGGATTAATACCTTGCGATTGCAGAGTTGATCTTGCAGCCTTGATATTTCCGGGGTTTTTATTTTTTGCACCCCTGCCTGCTTTACCTAGACTACTTTCCTGATAGGATATGGCGACTAATAGCGCAGGGCTGACATTGTATTTTTTACCTGCTTGCACTATAGCGGAAGCAGAATTTGCCATTGGCGATTTATTTTTTTTCAGAAAATCGTAGATTGATTTTTCGGATACCGATTGAGCGTTGCGTAAATCTTTACAGGATCCACTTGAAGTGGAGGAAAGATTAGCAGGATTGACAGATGTGGAATTGTCATCAGGAAAGCTACTGGTAATTTTTTCGGTTTTTAATCCAAAACAATCCTCACGGATAGCGTCATTTAGCCATTGGCCAGCCATTTCTTGTGTACTGCCCGCTCCCAAGCACGGACCGGCGGACGTGGCACCGGAGTTAAAGTGAGTAATAAAGAATTCTTTTTCGTTTGCATCAAGCGCCTGGCGCAAACGTGTTTTATC
>PEZV01000011.1:9148-23802 GCA_002778735.1 Candidatus Berkelbacteria bacterium CG10_big_fil_rev_8_21_14_0_10_41_12
CTGGCGCAAACGTGTTTTATCCGACGGTTCGAATCTGCCGGTGCCGTATTTTTGTGCTGACGCTTCGGCTTGCTCCTTTGAATCCGCTTTTACCTGTTCTTTGATGATCCAGTCTTCTTTTCCTTTTAATCTTTCGTCTTTCTCGGGCCGTCCGTCTTTGGTGAAAGTTACCGGCTCTTTTTCAATAAAATTCGAAACGCACCAAAGATCTCCCTCGTAGGCAAGTTTTGATTGTTCGCCGGTTGGGGCCGAAAAACCGATGGCAAGAGCGATTAAAGCCGCGGCAAGTACGGTTGATGCGATAGGGATATATTGGATTTTCTTTTCAGCCATAGTCTATAATGCGTTTGCTCCCTGCAGGAGAACTCCGGTGGTTGTTCGATAAATTATCCAAGAAGCAGAAACAATTATAATTCCGACTATGGCGCCGATAATGATTTTTTTGGCAATGTCCACTTTGTTCGGGTCGTCAGCGGCAGTGATGTAGAGGAAACCGCCGTAAATGAGCGCAAGAAACGCCAAAATGCCTAAACCATAAATAAGATAATTAATGACGTTATAAATAAACACTGCCAAATTCACGGCGTTACCGGCAATGGGGTCGCCTGTACGCGGGTTTACTTGGTTAATATTACGAAAAACACTGCTGGGATTACCCTGTTCGTAAAACAAATTTTTAAGTTGGTTGAAGTCAAACATAGTTTAATTTAATATTGCAAAAACGGACTGGAAGGATTTGGGTTAGGAATAACTTGCTGATCTTCGGACTGAATCTCGGTTCTGTTTGAACCGGGAACAGAACCGCCCTCCATAGCCTTCTCGACGGACTGGCTAATCAAACTCCTTTTGATATAAGTTGATGCGGAAAAAGAAAGTCCGGAAATGATGACGCCGATAAAAGCGGCGGTAATGGCTTTTTTCGCGACGAGCGCTTTTTGTTCGTTGCCATAAGCGGTGAAATACATAAATGCCCCGTAGAAAACAGCTGCCACCGTTATGGTGATGAGCCAAGGTGTGAGCCAGCTCATAACTTGCCCGAAGATAGGATTCAACAATGCCTCGCGAAAGGCGTCAAGAAAATCAGTCCCTCCCGATCCTGCGCTACTCGGTTGAACTATGGCATCATTGATTTTTTTGGTAATCTCGTCCCACATTATGTTGGCACTTTAGTTGACAGCAAATTTTGAATCAGCATCAGTATCGCGGCGAGTGCCATGACCACTATAATCCCGGTAATAATCCAGAAAATACTTCTTTTTGCATTAATTGTCTTGGTCGGGTCGCCGAAAGCGAGAATATATTGACCTCCAGCGATAATTAATCCGACTATGGCGAGCGCGCCTAAAAACCACAAGAATCTATTGGCAACCGAGTTCATAAGCGACGGGATATCCGTCCCAAACGGTGTGGGATTAAGATCGTCAAGCCATGGCGCCGAAGCACTTTGAGCGATGGCTTGTGCAGCATGCGCTTTTTCAAAAAAGAAATTTAAGATAATCATTCTCATTTTTAGGATATCCCCGCTCCCAGAACTTGCAGAAGAAATGCAGCGAGCAGTACCAAAATTAATCCTGAGACTGCCCCGGTGATATAAGTTTTAGCCGCTTTAGCCGCTTCTTCGCTTCCGTTGCTTCCGGCGTAGGTGATGCCGGCGTAGAAAATTACAATTCCTGCCAGCACTGTTGCTACAGGGATAATCAGCTTGTAATAAAATCTTCCTATCAAGCCATAAAGTTCAGAAATATCTGCTTTTGTCGCCGGATCAAGCGTCTGCGCATGGACTATGTAAGCAAAAAATATTAACAGAAAAAATGCTAATATTTTTACTCCGTTAGAGAAAACTACTGATTTTAGTTGGTGGTTTAAACTTTTCTTCATACGGCAGTTTAATGCCGACCTATAATTTTGTAAAATACCCATTTTTCTAACGGGGTAAATCAATTTAGCCTCCCGGTGTTGAAGTTGAAATTTGCTCGGCGTTTAGATTGTTTGCCGAGACGAATTTAAACGGGCTTGATTTTAAGATTTTAGTTGTCGCGATGGCAGCTTGGTCAAGAGCGGCTGCGGGAGTTTTTTTGCCACTTTGAGCATCCGAGACCATCTGGGCGAAAATGAGATCAACTTTGGTCGCATCGCTTCCTTTGTACCAGGTGTCGGCATAGGCGGAGGCATCATTGAAAGCTTCTAATCGAGAGTTGCCCTCCACACTCTTTAGCGCAGAAGGCATTTGCATTGCCTTTAGGTAATTGGTAACGCCTTCTTGGCTGGTTATGTAGTAAATAAATTTCCATGCTTCCGTTTGGCGGTTGCTGTCACCCTTGGCATTAGTTGCTGTTTCTGCCCACATCTGCGCCGCAGTTTTGATTTTACTCGAATTATTTTTATTATCCGGATCGACAATTTGGGGAAAATTAACCGCATCGATGCTTTGTTTTATATTAGGATAATCGTTGACGAGGAAAGAATATGACGAAGCATAGTGGGCAAGCATAATGGATTTGCCTTCGCCAAAAGCTTTCAAACTATCGGGCATATTGCTATTCCAAGAATAATAATTACTCTGGGGATTTGCGAACTGGAGATAAAAATTGAACGCTTTTAAGCCGTTGCTTTGATCAGAAGCTGTTCCACTTGGAGCAAGATTGAAAGTAGCAGAGTTATAATCATCGGAATTTAAAGTAGTGCCGTTTTGCTCCATGATGGTTTGTAAGATGTCATAGGACCGTTCGACATTCTCGGCTGTGCCGAGCGGGATTGTGGCAATCGAAACGTCATTTCCTGTCTTGGTTGTAGCGAGAGGGATTAGATCTACTAAGTCCTTCCAGGTTTTGGGAGGTTTCTTATAGTGCTGAAGGATTGCATCTATCTGCTCTTGGGTCATCTGATTATTAGCACTATTCGTTCTTGAAACATTTTTAATTGCTTCTTTGAAAAGGTCAGTATTGACATAAGTTGCCATAGTATCAATTGCCATCGGGAGTCCGTAAACATAAGGTTTGTTATCTTGCGGGCTAACAAGAATCATACTTTTAGAAACAATCGGGTAAAAGAGTTTCTTGACGTAGCTATTTGTATCGTCGCCCGTGCGCTCATTTTTCTTTACGAGAGAGTCGAAAAGTTTTGCCGGAGCGGGGTAAAGTGTGGTGGCAAATTCAGGGAGGTCTTGGGCACGTACGGATAAAATGTCAGGCGCGTTCTGGACGGTTTTCCAGCTGGCCAGAGCATTTTTCGCTTCGAGTTTGTAAGAGTCATAATCTTCAGAGTCGGGCAAGACAATTTCGATTTTGATGTTGCTGTGGGACTGTTCGTATTTGTCGGCAATTTTACGAAGAATCTCTACCGGGGCATCAAATTTGCTTCTCCACCAATAGAGCGTGATTTGTCCTGAAGCGCTTCTGTTACACCCGGAAAAACCAAACGTCACCATAAGAATCACAAGCATTATAGCCGATTTCTTCAAAAACCTGCCGAACATCAGTACACCTCCTTAACTAATTCCAGGGCGGAAAGCCCCTCTCCCGTCATAAAATAGGCAACATTACTGCCCACAACAAGCGTATTTGCACTGCTTATCTCATTACCTCCAGCATATCCAATCGCCTGGTCAGTGTCAAAGTTATAAAGGACAAGCTGATTGCCAAAAATAATGTAGGCGCTTGATTCATCTTTCCAGCCGCAAACCGGCACAACACCGCTCAAATTAATTTCTTTTCTGGAGTTTCCCGTAATTATTTCAGCTTCGCCACCCTTTCTTAGAGCAAATATGCGTGTACCTTTTGGGCTTGCTTTTGAAAAAATATAATCTTTGTTGTCGGAGAGATCGGAATAAGTTCGAGTGGTGAGATCCAATTGGCCAATACTGCCTCCGGTGATGATAATGTCTCCTGAATCAGCTGCCCATTCTATTTTGGGGTTTATAAACTTGTTCGGATCAATGTCCATGAGGTATTCGTTGCGGCTCATGTCGGTTTTAATGAGTTTTAGCGCCCAGGTGTTAATCGCTTTTTGGTCAAAAACTATAAACGAATTTGCGCTGTCAAAATAATTGTTTGTGAAATAATTCGAAGCCATCATGGTAACGAGCTTGCCGTCTATTGGCAACTTGGTTTGGGTTTGATTGATGATATCGGTTTTTGTAAGATCGATAATTTTGATTGCCTCGTCATCGCTTAAATAGGCAAGGTTTGAATCTTGGGAAACAATCAAATTCTTTATCGTTGGGAATGTTGCAACAGTCTCCTGCGTTACATCTCCGGGCGTCTTTTCGCCACCAAAGACGGAAGCGATGAATTTTTGCTCATCGACAAAATATATTTTTTTGTCTTGGGTTAATAGGGAGGCACCTTGGGAAATGAGAGTCGCTTTGGGCGTTTTAACGAAGCTAAACTTAAGATCTATTTTTTGTCCCCGACTCAGATTGCTTATTGTGAAATACGGCAGATACCCTGATTTTTCGATGGCAATACTATGTCTGCCAGGGAGAAGATAGATTGTTACGGCCCCAGTTTCTTTGCCATCAATTAGAACTCGGTCCGGTTTTTGTATAGTCGCGATAATTACTTTTGCACGGTAAAAAAAGAAAAAGTAGACTGCGCCGAGACAAATTAAGACGAATAGCGCGCCAAGAGTTATTTTGAGAATTCTCGCCGGGGGCTTTTTCTTAATCAGAGCATAATGTCCTGTGGGTTGGGTTGGTTGTGGCGTCGGTTCAATTTGAGCTGCCCCGCTTAGCGGAGTTTTTTGCGAGTCGATTTTAAGCGGTTTTTCAGGCGCAGCAGTTTTCTGTTCTTCTACCGTTATTTTTTTCTCTTCCGTTATTGGCTTAATCGGTTTTAAGTTATCTTTTTCTTGAGCCATTATTATTATTTATTTTTCTTGAGTTGTCCCGCTTACCGGGGGGTTTGTATTTTGCACAGGCGGTTGTTCTTGTGGCGCTCCGCTTACCGGGGTTATTGCTTGGCCTTCCATCTTGGCGTTTTGCTCTTCCGTTTTCTTTTGCTCTAAAAGTTGTCGCGGATCGGTTGTGATGATTTGGTCTTCGGCATATGAAGCAACGACTTTAATGGCAACGTGAGATGCGCCGGCAAAGAAAAGTCCTTCCCCAACATCCGACTCGAGTAAGAGAAACTTCTCGCCATCCGTAAGGTTAAATACTTCAGCGATTTTGTCAATTGCCGCCGGTGATTGTTTAAGAAGAATCTGGAGTGAGGAGTTATTTAAAATTGCCCGACCTTGTTCACTGTTTAAGAAATCCTCGACATCTTGTGAAATGACCGTAAGTCCAAGGTAATATTTTCTGGCGCGTTTTGCCAGAGAATAAATATATTTTGCCGAATCGGGATATTGCATCAAGATCCATGCCTCGTCGATTATTAGAAGTCTTTTTCTCATCTCGAATCTGATTTTTGTCCAAATGTAATTCAATATGAGATACATCCCCAGCGGTCTCAATACTTCTTCGAGATTTCTGATAGAAAAAACGACAAATCCTCTATCGAGGTCGAAATTAGTCGGCTGATTAAACAGTCCGGCGAATGTTCCGGTTGTATATTTTTGCAGTCTCCTTGCTAAGCTTTCTGCGCCCGACGTATTTTGCAGGACGGATTGAAGATCGGATAGAAGCGGTGGATTGTTGGAATGTGTGGCGGGATCGGCAGTTATGTCTCGAAGAGCATAGGTTTCGTAAATCGAAGTGTCTAAAATAGCATCCTCTTCTGGCGTTACTTTTTCAACCATGAGGTTAATCAGGCCTTTTAGATCGGTAATCGCAGTTCGAAGTACCACCTCGCCGGTTTCTCCTTCAATGGCCTTTGGAAGATCAAATGGGTTAATTCTTTTTTCGCTATTTAGAGAAAATTCAAGGAAACTTCCGCCGACGGCCTCACAAAGAGGCTGGTATTCATTTTCCGGGTCGATAACAACCACGTCGGTACCCAGCATCAAGCTTCGCAGGGCTTCTAATTTGATAGTGTAAGACTTTCCGGCACCGGATTTGGCGAAGACGACTTCATTTGCGTTTTCAAGCTCAAAACGGTCAAAGAGAATAAGCGAATTATTATGCCGATTTATTCCGTAGAGAATTCCTTTGTTACTGGTGAGTTCTGCCGAGACAAAGGGAAACGTTGTTGAAAGTGAATTAGTATCGAGATTTTTGGTGATTTTCAGATTGTCTTCACCGAGCGGCAGCGTAGTATTGTAACCCTGCTCCATTTGGAAAATTGTTTGCTTGGTATAAACGAGCATCCCACCCAAATTAGAGACCAGCTGTTCGATGGCGCTATTAAGGTCCTCAAGTTTTTTGCCATATATTGTGAAATAAAGGCCGAATTTGAAGATTCTCTGTTGGCCGGTCTGCAAATCTTCGCGCAACTGATCGATATTGGCGATAGCGTTATCAAGCTCGGGGTTTCGGACCAACCCCTTTTCCTGTTCGATCTGCCTTGTGGACTCAAGTCGCCCAGCTTGTTTCTTGAGAGTGGTCATAAAAGTGCCTGAATCCATTGGCTCAAGATGCATTGCCGCATCCATGTCGAGGTCATAATTGATTATCGGCGAGAGCCAGTTGGAATTTAAGAATTTCGGGTATGAATAAACAAAAATTGATTTGATAAAGTTGTTGTTGATTTGGATATAGTTGGGGTTGGCAGTGAAACTAGCCGGCGCAATAAAATCAAGCATTGAGGCAGAATTTTCCTCGATTGTCTTTGTCTGTTTTCGCACCTCTGAGCTTGAAAGTTTTATCTGTGGGGGGGCTTGCTCCTCGCTTGGAGTGGTGACCTGCCCCGTTGAGCGGGGTTGCTGCTGTTGAGGTTGGGATTGAGGCGCCTGCACCTGTTGTGGGACGGCCTGCCCCGCGGAAGGCGGGGGACTTTTGGTTAAATCGATATTTTGTATTTCGGCGACTGGTGTTGGCACCGATTTGGTATTGGGTGTCTGCCCAACTTGTCCCGCCGGAGCATTTGCGGCAGGTGCGTCAGATTGCGCCGACGTCAAATGTTCCGGCACTGGAGTTGCGTTTGGTGTCGGAGTTTGTGTCTGGGGCGGGTTACTTTGCGTTGGAGCTTGTGGTAGTGCCGAAGCAGGAGTTAGCGTAGCAGCTTGGGGTTGACCCGCCTGTGATGTTGCAGCAGCTTTGCTCAGGCTCGCCTGCGACGTTTGAGGTGTAGCATCTGCGTTCAGGCCTACTTGTGTGTCTTGGGGATTATCTTGCTTCGGATCCATCATCGCCTCCTTTCCCGACAGTCTTTTTAACGGATGCTCCGATCGTTTCTCCCTCAGTTGCAATTTTCTCGCCAGTAGATTCGTCCGGATTATAAGTTCGATAAAATAATTCAATAATTTGTTTTGTATTTAATATTTCCGTCGTTAGTCCTGCCGAAGTCAGACCGGACTGGACAGTGTTAACCCTTTTGGTTAAATCTTCTTTTATAGTCAGAAATTTTCTCAGAGGAACTTGAAGGTGAACGTTCTTCATACCGAATAAATCGGCGAAAATACCGCCGGAGGACTGCGCTTCGGTCGGTTTATAGGGGATAACGATAAAAAATTTTTTGTCCATTATGTTGGCAATTGAAATCAGTTTTTTTACGAAGTCTATATATTCTTGAATTTGATACCTGATCAATTCATTCTGTTCCTGGGCGATCCTGCCTTGCAAATCCTTTAAATAGTTTGTCAGATCAAGCTGTTTGGATTGCATGACAATTTCAATTGAAAATGTTAGCGAGTTAAGGAAAGATTGGTATTGATAGATGATTGAGTTTTGTTCATCCTCGCTTTTTAAGCCGAAATTGACTGAATTTACCATTAAGATCATAGAAAACTGGCCGCTTTTAGTTACAATCACATCATTATAGATTGCTGAAAAAGGCAATGATTGCTGTGTCTTATTTTGAGCCTGATTCTTTGCCATTATTTAGCGGTCTCCTCTTTCTTTTTGGGTGTAAGTGATAAATTGGTAATTTTCCTTACCGGTGTATTTTCACCTGTGGTATTATCTGTGGCGACTTTTTGTTTGTCTGCCGTCTGCGTATTTTGTGCCTGCTTACTTTTGACTTCGAGCGATTTTGCAATCTCATCAAGAGATCGCGAATCTTTCTGTTTGTCGGTTTCTTTCTCCTTGACAGTAGGGTCGTCAATAATGACATTCTCAGGAGTATATCCTTCACCCCAGATGCGTTGCTTCGGACTGGTGAGAAATTTTATGATGTTTTTTACAAAGACTTCAAATGGCCGATCGTTTACTTTGACAAAAACGAACGCAAAACAGATTAGGCCAACCGGAATGGCAACGAGCAAAAAGACAGCCGTGAAATTATCATAGTTTTTGGAAAGGAAACTATAGAAGCCGTAAATGATAAAACCGCCGATAAGCAGATACACAAACTGTTTCATCGTAAACGGACCAACAATCTTATCTTCAAGGTCAATATTTTGTGGAACTTTATATTGCATTAGTCAATCCTATCAATATTTTGCTTGCCCCGCTGCTTGCGCTTCTGCCATAACAAGAAGGATTCCGTTTGGCAGAAAGTAAGCTATGGGGCGGGACTTTATATTGCATAATATTAGATTGAAAATCGAATCATATACCAAAAATCTTGGTGTTGCTGCCATAATGATTTTTGTCCAATTGATCGCGCCGCCGCTGTAGCTTTGGATTTGGACTATTAGCA
Source organism: Candidatus Berkelbacteria bacterium CG10_big_fil_rev_8_21_14_0_10_41_12 (assembly GCA_002778735.1). Lineage (GTDB taxonomy): Bacteria > Patescibacteriota > UBA1384 > UBA1384 > 1-14-0-10-41-12 > 1-14-0-10-41-12. Next base: position 17,824 of record PEZV01000011.1, read on the forward strand.
CCACCTCCTTTTTTCACAAGTTAATTATACCAGAGTTGGTTTTTTTTAAGAAATCACTAAAAGCTTAAATGTATGTAGTTCAGTTTTTGGCTGAATGACAGATATGGCGCTCGTCCTGTTTCTGATGCCGGATTATAATTAGCGCTATAGACGGTTTTAACCGCATTAATCAAATCTTGCTGGCTCCAATGATTTCCACTTCCTTCGCCTTGATACATTCGGTCGACAAATTGGCTTATGGTATTAGCGTCGTCTTTAGGAGCTAAAACTCTAGGTAGGACAATCTGGTGAGCGGCAAGAGATTTCTCCGGTAATTTAATATCGCCCATTATAGATCCCCATACATTGCTTATTGTTTTAGTATTGCCGCTATTTTGTGCAGCATATAGAATCAACAAATCCTCGATAATCTGATCCAGTGTTCGAACCGATACTGCCTGTTGATAGGTTTGCGAATAATCTTGTTGGGGTACATAGTCAGATGCGGTTGTTTTGACGGCGAGAGCGGCTTGTTTTTGAGTTTGGGATTGCGAAGAAACGGACTTTTGACTCTCGGATAAAGAGGGCGGGGCAGAACTCGATGGGGATACCTGTGATTGCGACTGCGCCGGCGAGATTTGCGCTTGGACTTCGGTCAAGTTGCCATTTGACCCGCTCGATCTTTGTCCGATATTGGGAGTATTTTTTTCAAATGCAATATTTTGGGCCTTGGTTCCGCCTTTAGGTTTGTTGCCACCCAATATCCCGCCGAGCACGCCCGAGACGAAGCCAATTGGATTGATGATAGCGCTAAACGCCATATCTACAGTTGCTTTAACTGAGGCAATAGTAGCCGACGGGTCGATGATAAAAGCGACCGCCATCAGAGCCGGTCCGCCGGCAAGAGTCAATAATTGTTTTTGCGCCATATTCATCAAATATCCCGTGGCCAATCCTCCCGTCGGATCGATTTTGACAAACTCTTTGCCAAGTGTGTTAGTTAAAACCGATGCCCCGATTGTCGAGCTTGCGAGATTGAAATTGTCGGCGGAAATGAAATTTTGATAGCTTTGGGTGATGTTGTTTTTGGCCGCTGCGAAAGTTTGATCGATATTTTTAATTTGATCGAATGAAATTCCCGTTTGATTTGAAATCACATTTTTTCCGACACTCCCAAGATCGGCGAGAGTCAAATTATCAGTTTGGATTTTTTGATATAAATCATTGACTTGGTTTTTGTTGAGAATACCTCCCGAATTGTTGGCGATTGTTTCGGCAATTTTATCCTGCTGGGGAGAATTTTTGCTCTTTAAACTTGAGTCCTCGCCTTCGAGAATCGTGAAAGAACCGTTTTTATCCTTCCCCCAGCTGTCGGTAAATTCTTTCTGCTCGGCGCTGGTTAAGGCACCGGATTTTTCGATGTAATCCGCTATGCCTTTGTCGCCGGCGGATTGAGCGACTTCGTTAAGAGATGTTACATTCTTTGATTTAAAGTAACTAACAATTTTGTCTGAACTGATGGGCAAACCCGTTTTGGCAGCAAGGCCTCGGGCTAATTTGTCGTAAAGCGGATTGGCGTTTGCAAGCGTTTCCAATTGCGGATTTTGGATAATCTCGCGAACCAAGCTGACAGGGATATTATTTTCTTTGGCAAGATCTTGTATTTTTTTATCGGCAACTGATAGTCCCGCTTCTTTTGCCATTTGTTCCCTCTGCGCATCGGTGCCTTCGACCAGCGTCTTCGAGCTGAAATTAAAGAAATAGCCGTCTGTTGCCAACTGCTCATTAACAACTTGGTCGCTCAAGCTATAAAAAGCGTTGTTTCGCGTCTGGCCGTTCACCAGTTGCAAAGCCGTATTAGCGTCAATTCCCGTAGCGCGTGAGAGGGCGCTGGCATAAGCGGAAGTGGAAGAATTGCTAAAATCGCCCTTGGAAATTTGGTTGATCGCCGAGGATGAAAATTTTTTCCCAGAGAGTTCTTTGGCAAAATCCTTTTGCCCGCTTTCGCTCTGCGATGCGTTTGCAAACGAATCTTTGAGTCCTGCGAGTTCCTGTTCGCTTAAATTGCTATTGCCCGAGAGCGTTATCAATTGATCGAACTGCTGATTTAATCCGTTCTCGGAGATTTTATTCGTATCGAGCGTTGCAGCGGCGGAGGCAAGATCGGTGTTCAGGGATTTTTTATTGGCAAAAATATTGGCCAAACTGCTGATGCTTTTTTGGTTGCCGGAGGCAAAGGCTTTGATGATTTCGTCGGCAGGCACGCCGGTTGTTTCGCTGATTTGTTTGGCCGCTACGGCATTGCTGACGTTATTTTGATTTTCCCCTCTTGCCGCTTGCACCAGATCCGCCGGGCTTAGATGAGAAGAAAATTCTTGATTAAATTTATCCACGGCTGATTGGATTTTATCTTTGCTTGCCGTAAATGACGAAGCCAATTCCCATGCTTTTGAATCGGATAAGCCGGAATTTTTTAGCAGGTTTGTGAGTTTTACCGTGCCGATTGCTGTCTGCAACCGCCCGTCTTTGGCCGCCTGCACCATATTTTGTGCGGTTGGCTGAAGAATTTTAAGGTATTCGAGTATGATTTTTTGATTAGCTGGATTTGTCTGATTGAGCGCTTCGAGAATGATCTGACCTTTGATCTGATCAACGCTGCTCACTTGAATCAATTTAGTCGCTGACGATTGGAATTGATTCACAATTTGGATAAATTTTGTTGCATCAGTGCCGGTTGTCGTTGATTTATGTTCCTTAAGCCAAGCAACTAATTTGTCGTATTTGGAGCCTTGCCGGCTTGAAAGTTTGGTGATGATAGAATCTTGGGAGGCGGGATTAGTGAATTGTTTCAGGCTTTCAATCTCATCTTCGCTCAACCCTCCGGTTTTATCGAGTGCTTCGGCCAACTTATAATCGGGAGAATTTTCCATTGATGAAGCAAGATTTTGGATTTGCTGATTGCTGTTTCCCGATAGAAGTTTACCCAACATCGGCTGGGCGGCGGTGATTTTTTTAGTGATTTGATCCTGCAACGAGTTTGGTAATTTACCTGAGGATGCAACTGTCTCAATCTCCCGGGATGTAAGATTGAGATTGAACTTATCGTTGAGTTTGCTTATGCCAAGCATTGGGAGCGCAAGATCTTTTTTCTCGCTCCTCAAGAGATCTTGAACGGTTTGGGGAATGGCGAAGGAAAATGAACCCACTGCATTTATAACTTTGTTTAGGAAATTATTTGATTTATCGTTTGCCGCACTGGCACCGATATTTTCTTCAAGTGAACTTCGTCCGATCTGCTTCAAATCAAAACCGTTTTGCAAGCTATTAGCCGGCATTTCGAACTGCTCGGCCGAGAGCGCATCTAAAACGGGAGTCAAATCGAGGTCGGATGGGCTCTGGGAACTGTTGGCGATTTGGTCCAAACCCATGAGAGAATTTGAAGCCGGCGCAACGCCTTGGAGGGCCAGGACGGGTGCAAAATCCTCTGACAAACTGCTTAGGCCGGCTGAGAAAGCAGTAGGCGAATTGTTCTGAGATTTGATCAGAACTTGTTTGTTGGAATTATCGATCGGGAGCATTGAAACGGCATTTTGCATAGTCACGTCTTGTGTCGGAACGTCAACTGCGCGAGTTAAGGCCATTTGCATCGGATTTGGCGTGATGCCGAGAAGCTTTTCCCGCCCAAATTCATTTTTGGTGATTCTGGTACAGCCGAAGGTCAGAAAATCTATCGCCTGGCCGTATGCGTGCGGAGAAATGTTGCCGCCATTTGAGATGTCATCTTCGGGATCTGCGCTTTGCGGCTTAATCGGTTCTCCCGCGCTATTTGTGTGCAGTGTGCCGTAGCCGTCCCAATGAATAGCAAGCGTCATATAAGGCGCTGAGAAGCCGCCTTCGGTGCAGGTGGCTTTAGCTCCGTTCGGGCTCAAAAAACGCTTTTGCAAAAGATACGCAATATTATAAACGTTTCTCTTGTCCCACAAATCTCGGACAAGCAATTTTACCTCAAAGCCTGGCGAGCCGATTATCTTTATGCCCGTTTCATTGCTTCCCTGGGCGAAATCTTTACCTGGGCAAAATTTTTCCCATTCGATTTTATCAGCAAATTTGGAGAGATTTGCCATTTCCTGCGCATTCTTAGGATAAATCGGCATGGCAGAGGCGTAAGAGTTTGCCTGCTTATTCCAAGCATTTTGGTCACAAACCTGTGAAAAAATCAAATATGCCGTTTTTTGATCGTCAGAGCTTGTGTCGATTTGCGTCTTTTGCGGCAAGCTCGAACCGCCGGCGCCCGCGCCAAAACCGAGTCCGGTGGCGAAAATCGGCGCCGAAACTAAAGAGAGAGCAATATCGGCAACGAGCAAAATTTGTAGTAGTGCGGTCATTGAGTGGTAATTTTAGTTGTGCTAATGCCTCTTTTTATTCCCGCAACGCCGATGAAAAAGCCGGCGACGGAAAGAATCATCACTAATATCAAAACAATCAGCCAAAGAATCTGTTTGCCTTTACCTTGCATACTTCAATTATAACAGAGCCCATTCCCAAATCATTCCGAAATCAAAAAAACTCTGCCCTAACAGCTCGGACTTATTTTATTGTTTGGGTAATCGAGAACTGTTTTTATCTGTGCCTGCCGCCGCCCCGGCCTCCGCCTCTGCCGCGTGGATAACCAATAGTGGGTTCGGGGTTAGGACGCAAAGCTTGATTGCCGTTTAATATATTGTCTGTGAGTTCAATAACATCGCTCGCTTCATTTACCCTTGCCAGCTCTTGAGATGAACGGCAACCAAAAGCCGTTAGAAAATCTCCCTCGTCCATATCCGGCTCATTGGGATAAACAAAACTGATGAGCGCTCGCAGGGCTTCTGATTCAGTCCCAAATTCGATTTGTCCCCTTTCTCTTTGTCGTCCGTTTTCCCTTGTGCCTTCTTGTCTTTGACGTATAGCTTTGGGCGGTTCCACTTGCTTGCCATAATATATATATCTCTCATTCGGATTGTACTCATATTCTTCAACTTCGAGATTGAGCGGGTAGCGCTTGTCGCGGTACTGGAGATAATTGATCTTATTTCCCTCTGCGTCAGTGCCTATCACAATCTTAGCGCCTTCCATAATGCCGATCATACCGCCCATTTTGTCAATTTGTGCTCGGCTAAAGGTCTCGCCGATTAACCCGACAATGGCGGCATCGATTTCCCAGCTATGTCCGATAGCGCCGATGACAAGCGGACGGTTGGGGAAAAGCCGAGCAAATTCTTCCTGTTTTTGGCGGATGAAGACCTTGAATCCGTCAGCCACTTCATAAGGACGGGCGCCTACTTCGTCTTGCAGATAATAATCTTCCAGCCAATCTCGCAGCATCGCTCCCTCGTCACCTCCATATCGCTCTTTGAGTATTTCTGTATTTTTATCCATATCCCATCGGGCATTGAAGCCCATCACCGGCACGTCTTCTTGGTTGGCGATAACAATTCTTCCACCTTGCTGATTGACGGCCCTTAGAACGTTATCGAGCGTTTTGTATTTGAACATATTAAACAGCTGTGTGCCAGCATAGTCCGGATCATTTCTTGCCTTGTCTTTGATCTCGTTATATATGATATTGTTGGTTTCCTGCGTTCGAAGTTCCTTGGAAGAAATGAGCCAAATTACTGCGTTGTCGGCTGTGGTGAGAAGATCTTTTGAAATTTGCTCGCCTTCCCTTTGGGCTCGCATAATTCCTTCTTCCGGCAGGGCGTATTCGTGCGCGCCATATTTATTTCTAAGGGCCCACCTGTATCCTTCGGGATCGTCGTAAGCATTAAGCGGATCAAGAACCTCTTGCATAAATCCTTTTTTGAGAGTGTGGTGGTGAAGATCCATTTCGAAGATGATCTTTTCCGGTTCGCGCCTGGACTCGATAATTTCATTGTTGGCTTGGTCAATTTGCTGAGTTGCCTGGTTAATCTTAGCAATATCTTGCCCTTGCCTTTTTCTAAGAGCATCTAATAATATCCATCT
>PEZV01000011.1:23822-29120 GCA_002778735.1 Candidatus Berkelbacteria bacterium CG10_big_fil_rev_8_21_14_0_10_41_12
CTGTTTCTTAATTCTCCAGCAAGCTGATCGAATTTAGCCTGTTTATCTGCCAGTGAAATTGTCCCCCGATCAATTCCGTTGAAAACGCTGAGAAGTCCCATTAAATCGTCTCGGTCTTTGATCAGGCCGGTTATGATGGCCGCATTAGCTTCTTCGTCGATTTCGTTTTGAATACTATCCCGATCATTTTCGAGAGAATCAAGACGTTCCATCATCGGTTCCGGGCCAAGAGTTCGCCGGCCGCGCCTGGCATCCCATTCCCGTCTTTGCGCTTCGGCCATATACGGCCTTTTCGGACGCGGTTCTTTCGGCTTTTTCTCTTTCGGCTCTTCCGGCAAAAGCGGATAGCTGGTCGTCTCGGCGTAAGGTCCGATTCCGCCTGCTCTATGTTTGCCAAGCTCTATACGTCTGGCGGTTGAACCAAGTTCCAGTCCTCGCCTTACCCTGTCAATATATTTGTTGCCAAGCACCGCGCCTCCCGTGCCAAGCACGCCCATCATCATCCAGCCGCCAGGCGAGCCGCCAAGCCCGGCCGGTCCAAGCAGAGCTCCGGCTGTTCCGCCGATGGCACCCGGCGCCAGGCCGATAAAGAATCCGGCCGAGGTTGCTCCGATAACCAAATTTCTTCTATCGCGTCTTCTCTTGGTGAGTAATCCGATATAATTTGCTTCGAGTTGCTGGCGCTTTTCGATATCAATTTGAGATCTCGGCGCCGGTGCGTTGGGGCCGACTGCAATTATCCCGACTTCCTGTGCGAGGGCTTGCAAGAAATGATTGCGGCGCGGACCTCTCAAGAAAATATCCTCGCCTTCGGCTATCTGGCGGCAGAAAATTGCGTATCTCTCGGCAATGTGTTTTTTCTTCTCGGTTTCGGTGTATTCGATTCGTTCTTCGGCCTCTTCGCGGAGTCTTCTGACATCCTCCTCTATATCCCTCGACATTCGAATTAGCGCCAGACGCCTAATCCCCTCTTGGTATCTGACTAAAAGCTGTGCCGCTTCTGACCTTGTCCGGTTGTTGAAAAATTCCCTCTGGAGCGCCGGATTGTTCATCAATTGTTCAACCTTATGGCAAGCCATTTCAATTTGGGCCTCTATGCCTGATTCGAGTCCGCTATTGACTTCGTTGAGCCAGCGCTCGCCGCTGGAATAGCTTTCCTCGGCTTCGCGGCGTCCGCGCAGGTGTCCGAATATTCCGCCGGCTACGCCGCCGCCCAAGACGCCTCCGATAAATGAGCCGAGACCGAGCGAAGCGAGGCCGCCGATCGCCATCGTGGCAGCGATAGTGCCTCCCGATGGATTGGCGCGCTGGAATAATCTTTCCCAGCCATGCTGGTTTGTTTGCCTGACTAATTCGCCCTGATCATTGACTCTAAAACCAAAATTCTCCATTAATCTGAAAACTTCATTGCTGGTCGCGTTTACTGCCTGTCCGGTTACTAACTGCACGGCATAGTTTTCCACCAGCGTTCTTATTTCGGGAGTAACGCGGTGTTTATTTTCATATTCCACTTTTTCCCGAGTTTTGTTCGGCAGCCACCAGGAGCGGAAAAATCCCTGCTTGTCCATTTCTCTGGCAATGAGCCGTTCAAGTTCTTCGCGCTCCATAGCGTCTATAATTGTATTGGCCAGCTTTTCCGCTCTGCTTTCTATACTTGTGCCCGATAAATTTTTCAGCGGATTAGCCGGAGGAGTTTCGGTTTCGGTGGTCGGGACTTGATTGGTCGGCGTAGGAGCATTTGCCGGAGATTGGGGTCCCTGAGCTGGTGCTTTTTGAATGGTATAGCTATTTCCATCCGTAGTTAAAATATTATAAGTGCCGTTTGGCAAAGCGGTGATCTTATCAACCATTGCTACCTCGCGTATGCCAACTTTAAAAGATTCTCCTGTTCCAATAGGACCGTCGCTTAGTGCTCCGATAATTGGCCCCAAAGCCGCATCTGAACCTTCGGCCATAAGTTTAACAATGTCCCCATCTGCAATTCCGGGGATTTGGTCTATCTCCATGCCGCGAATATTCCCCGGCTCTCGCTCTATAGTTGATCGAAATTGCTGAGGATTTCTCCCGCCGATGCCTTCTCCCGCCATCCTCTCCTTAATATTATTTTTTGGATATAACTATGTTAATTATATCAAAAAAATAAAGAGCAAAAAAATTGCTCTTTATTTTCCAAATTGCGATGAGGCAATTATTGATTCGGTGTTTGGGCCTGTACCTGCCCCGCGTCGTCTTTTCCTTCTTCGACATCAGCGACCGCTTTTGCCCCGGCGGCTTTCCAGATCAAATCGGTTTCCTCTTTCATCTCCATATAAAGATCGTCGAGCGCGGAGAGAATAGCAGCTGAGGCATTCGGCGCTTTCTCGGTTAAGAGTTTGACGATTGCGTCTTCGCTTAATCCTTTTTCTTCGATTTCTTTGTTGATCTCATCAGATTGTTCCTTGGTCAAGCTGGTCATAAGTGTTCGCAGGACTCTCGCTTCAACTCTCTGCTTGATGGCATCGATCAGTTTGCTCTTTTGCGGCTCATCGACTTTGTCAAAACCGAGATCTTTAATCAATGCCTCGACAAAGACATTATATGCTTCTTGGGGATTATCTGCCGCTTTGGCGGCTTCCGGCGGTGTCATATTGGTGTCCGCAGCATTGGAATTATCATCGGTTGTTGTGCCCCGATCGGCCGGTTTATCGGTTGGCATATCTGTTGTCGGCATATCTGTCGTGTCGGCTATCGGTTCATTTTTTTTGGTGTCAGCGGCGGTCTTGTCATCAGTAGTTTTATCATTGGTCGGTGGGGCGCTTCCCGTCGGATTTTGCCAATCATTAGCGTCGTTTGCTCCGCCTGTGTCAGCTGGACCGGAAGCGCTGGGGGCAACCCCGCCTGCATTTGGCGCTGCGTTTGGTGCGTTTGAATCAGTTTGTTGATCATCTTGTTGATCACCAGATGTCGATCCTCCCGCTGGTTGATAATAATCGTCGTTAGCCATTTGTCCCTCCTAATTGTTCTTAAGTATTAATTTTTTCAAAATGATCGATGTTTTTAAAGTCTTTCCCTATCCAGATCCCGGCTTCCCGGGTTCCGCCATTTGCCGAGGGGACTGTGAGTAAGATTCGCGCCTCTTGTGGGATTATCTCTTTTACTTCTGCCTCGGAGATTCCCCGTGCAGATTGTTGGCTAAGGTCTATGTTTCTCCCGCTGGTATCTTTCTTGGCGATCACTTTCCATCTCCCACCTTCCCGCTCGATTTGATCTTTTAATCTTTGTAGCGCATCTTTTATCGCCTCGGCGTTATTTGTATCAATTTCCTGCCAACCGATCCGACCAGTCTGCTCCCGCTCTTGAGTATTCTGTTCGGTGTTAGGTGTTTGGTTTGGATTTTCAGTCCGTCCATCATCTCCGTTTGCACCAAACGGACCTTGGTCATCAGGTGTTCTGCCCCTTTGATAATTTAATTCATCCTCGATATTCTTTCCTGCCCTGACTCGTCGCGCCTCATCAGTTCCGTAACTGCCAATTACACCGGCTCCGCCGGCGATTAATAACCAACCCGGCCATAAGCCCTTTGAACCCTCGGCTGCTCCTTCGGCTACGGCATTCCTAGTTGCTTCCATACCTGTCCCAGCGAGAATTGCGTTAGCGTCAAGTACTCCAGCATCTCCTTTTTCGGCCACATTATTGACAACTGCTTGAATTTGCTCGGCTGAGAGATGATATCCGGCGCCAGTATCTACCGAAACAGCCGCGTCGTGAGAACCGGCAAAATTCATAAGATTGATAATGTGCGTGTGGTCAATTCCCTTTGCGTCAACTTGGCTCCAGTCAATCACTCCTCTTGTATCAAAGGTTCTGACTGCTTCGCGTATAGCTGCACCCTGATCTGTTCCAGCGTACAAGACACCGTCAATATGTGTGGTCGGCATATTCGGGTTTTGCAACAATTCGTCAAATCCGCGAGACTGGGCGTAAGCCAGCGTGTTGCCTTGCTCAGGCATAGTGTTTTCATTGGTGAAATATCCCCAATGTTGTCCGCCGGATTCATGTAACGGAGGACCAATAACTTCCGGTTTGTTTACTTCACCAACTGCTGCTCCGCCATGTCCGCCTCCTCCCGAAAGCAAATCGCCGATTAGCCAGCCGACCCCGCCGGCGACCCCGCCGATTAAAACGCCTTTTAGGATAGCATTGTTAACTATCCTTCTGCGTTCCTTGCGTTTCTCTTCTGCCTCTTGATTAAATTGTTGTTCGATTGCTTTTCTTGCTCCCGCTTCTTGAGTGCCGGCTCTGCTTCCGACGGCAACAATACCCACTTCGCGGCCGAGCGCGCCGGAGTATGCCTGTTGGTAATCACCCATAAATCTTTCTTCACCTTGTGTTGTGAACTCTTTGTTAAATGCGGTATATTTTTCAGCGATAAAGTTGTTATAATCCGTCATCGATCCTTCAAAATTCTCTCTCGAAGCGACATCTTCGGCCATTCTCTTGAGCGCCAATCTTCTGATTCCTTCGCGGTATTTGTTAAGGAGCATTGTTGCTTCAAGGCGAGTTCGATTTGAAAAAAATTCATTTTTGGTCTTTTCGTCGGTGAGTAATCTTTCTACCTTATGGCAGGCGAGTTCGATCTGTGATTCGTTGCCGGAATTTAGCGCTCGATCAATGTCGGCCTCCCACGCATCGCCGGAAAATAAGCTCTCTCGCGCTTCTCTTCGCCCGCGCAGCCACCCGCTTATTCCGCCGATAAATGCGCCTCCGCCAATTGCCCCGCCCAATCCGCCGATGAGCGGCACAAGGGCAGCTCTCGTCAACTTACCGAGAACCATACCGCCGACAAATGTGGTTGCGGTCGGGCTGATAGCGCGTGAGAGAAATTTGGACAACCCGCTTTGTTTTTGGTCGTGCGGCGGGACGAATCTGCCCTTGTCGTCAAGGTCAAATTTGTATTCCTGCATTAGCCGGAAAATCTCTTTACTTGAGGCGTTTGCGGCTTGTCCTGTTACTTTCTGCAGGGCATATTCTTCAACGGCTTGGCGTATTTCAGTAGTAATTCTTGATTCTGCCTGGGTTTCTGCTTCACGTCTTAGGGCTCGACCGCCAAATATTACTTTGAAAATACTTGCCCGTTCAAATGCGTTGCGAACTATGCGATCTTTTTCTTCTTGGCGCATTGCTCTAATAATTGCTTCGGATAGTTTGCCTGCCTCGCGCCTTTGCTCGACGGTGATTCTCTCCGGCGGGGGAGTTTGCAGGGTGGGTTCAGTAGGCGGAGTAGGGAGTGTAGGCTCGCCAGCAGGCGGAGTAGCTGGA
>PEZV01000011.1:29131-29974 GCA_002778735.1 Candidatus Berkelbacteria bacterium CG10_big_fil_rev_8_21_14_0_10_41_12
GGGTCCGGTAGGTGGTATCGGTACGCCTGGTGCGGGAGGTTGTGGTGGTGTCGGTCCAATAGGTGCTGATGGCGGAGTCGGTGGAGAAGGTGGTGTAGGTCCGGTAGGTGGCGTTGTTGGTCCACCGGCTGCTGCTGGAGTGGGTGGTTGAGGTCCGGGAGGAGTAGGTTGAATTCCGGGTTGCTGATTGTCTGGGGCTGGTTCAGGTTCACTCTCAGCTTCCGCCCGTCTCCTTTCCAGTTCTTCCCCAAGAGCTATCTCGGCCGGTGAAGGAGTGGTTGCTTGCTTTATCTCAGTTCCCACTTCTATATAATGATCCTCTAATTCATAAAGGATTTTCAGTAATTCGTCGTCGAGTCTTTTGGCGTTTTTCAGAATTTCCGTCCAGTCATCCCTGCCTTTCTCCGCCTTGCCAACCCGATCGTTGATGCGGCTGATCTCATCTTTATAAAATCTAACTAGATCTCGTTCTCCGTATTCTTCTTTCGGGCCCATGGAGGCATGATAGAAAGCATCCTGTATTCTTTGAGTAAATTCTTTTTTGATACGGTGCGGTTTATATTCTGTACTCGGCTCTAAAGCTTTTTTAATTTGCGAATATTTATCAAGAACACCATCCATTATAGACTTTATTTCCGATTTGAGAGCTTCGTCTTGTGTCTCGCCTGTTTCGGGAGATCTAAGCATCCCCCTCCTTATTTATTATCTAAAAATTATTGGACTTGCCAATCAATATAAATTATAAAGCTAATCAAAATTAAATGCAAAAAGATAGTTAAAAGATGAAAGTTAAAAATGGGCGGAAGAATTTGAGGGAAAAGAGAAAGGGCGCCCCTTGGCAGG
>PEZV01000038.1:0-2347 GCA_002778735.1 Candidatus Berkelbacteria bacterium CG10_big_fil_rev_8_21_14_0_10_41_12
TCACCTCCTTATTTTTCTATTGTATTTGGAGGTGTTCAAAAAGTCGTGTCACAATACGAAGAGATTGATTTTTAATAAAAGTATGCTATTATAATTTGCTTGCCTGAAGTTGCAAGAATTGAACCCGGCACAGTGCCGAAAGGAGCACGTCGACATGATGGATATGAAAGTAGTGCTATATTCTGATCCTACCCCCATCTTTGTCCTAGTGGCCGGCTTTCACTTTGAGAAAGGGCAGCACGTGGAGGCTGGACGGGTGATTGTTGAGATGTTGGAGGAATGTGACTGTGGCATGTTGCCCAAGCCAGGGTTCTCGACCAAGCCGGTGCGGGGCTTGCTGCTCAGCTACTGGCCGGGGAAGCATGGGGCGATCAAGCTCGAGAGAGACCCTCATGACGCTTTACACAGATGGCGAGGCGATGCCTTAGGACGGCTTCTTGGGCAGATAGAGGAAGCCGCAAAAAGGCGAGGCTGGCAAGTCGAGAGGGAATAAGCAATAAGAGCAGGCGTTTAGGGCCCCGCCTGATCAGGCGGGGCCCTTTCTCTTTATATTTTGTTCAATGAATTTAGGATGTTGTTTAGCAGTTCTTGAGCGCTGTTTCCGTCTTTATCATAATAATTGTTGATGACCAGCATTTTTGCTTGACCTAAACCGATATCAATAACTATTTGGTCGTATTTATATCCGTTAGAAGTTAGTCCGAGATATTTTTTGCCAGTCAATTTATTTGTAGTTGTAAGAGTTTCTTGAGATTTGCTTTGGCGAGCTAATGATTCGCTGACTTGGTCGTCAACTAAACTGACAAAAGATTCTATACTCTTGCCCGGCATAAAAGGAGTAGAATTTGAGGAATTCTTAATGTAATTTTCCGTCTCATCATCTGGAGTAGAAGAGATTATATTAATTTTTGCATCAGCAGAATCGGAGCTCTTGAAATCACTTATTTTTTGGTTGTAAGCAAACTTCTCAGGGATCTTGAAAGAAAATTTGTTCTCATTATCGGTATATAAATTATTATTGATCTGTGGTGTGGGAGTGGAGGTTTTGGTCTCTTGAGCACTTAAATCCGGTATTGGTGTTGGGCTGATAGAGTTTGTATTATCTTTAGTGAATATCTTTGTCTTAAGTAATATAATTGCAGCAATAATTACCAGTAGGCATATTATTGCTACCGTGGATGATATTTTAATTTTTGTTTTGGTTTTCATCAGTATTTCTGTGACCTAATTATAGCAAATTAGTCGATTAAGACACCGATAAGCAAACCGGCTACGGTAGCAAATAATCCTATTATGACGTACCTAATTCCCAATTTGGTTCTGGAGGTTTTGCTTGATGAGAAAACAATACCGAGAATGAATAAAATAGTAAGTCCCAGAACAACGGATGCTAATAATCCCGTAAGTGGTAAGAACAAGAGGATCGGAATTGAAAGAATGAGTGCGCTCACCAAACTTGATAAAAATGCGACAATGGTTGCTTTGATAATATTAACTTCTTTATCTGCTAAAATAGATTCTTCTGAGACATAAAATCCTGAAGAATTGGCGATTGCGTTTGCAAATCCGGCCGCAATTGCGCCAAGAATAATTGTTCTTGAATCAACCCCGGCAAGAGATAATCCCGCTATTATTCCGAGAACGTTTACAACACCGTCCATTGTTCCAAAGGCAATACCTTGAGAAATGGATTTGTTCTTATATTTTAGTGTATTTGTCATGTGCCTTAACACTAATTTACATCTATTTTATACGATTTTCAATTGAAAATTAGATATCTCTATTGTAAAATAAATCTGTTAATTAGATTTTGGGGAGTGGTCAAGCGGTAAGGCACCCCGCTTAGTGGGGTATTTGCCAGGTTGTAAATAATATTATCGCCATGAAAGATGTTTTACGTTTATATATTACAAAGCCGGAAAGATCAAAAATATTATATCGGGCAGACAAATAATCTGGCGAAGAGATTGACATATTATAATTGTGGTAAAGTATCTGCGACAAAAAACATAAGGCCATTTCAGGTTGTTTATTCGGAAAGGTACAATACGCGAAGTGAAGCTATGTGTCGTGAAAAAAAGATTAAGTTAATGAAAGGAGGTAATAATTTTAAAAAGTTAACACAGTGATGATTTATTGGGGAGTGGCCAAGCGGTAAGGCAACGGCCTTTGAAGCCGTTATTCGCAGGTTCGAATCCTGCCTCCCCAGCCACCTGTCTTCGTAACTTTTGCTTCTGCGAGTAGAGGACATCGTCCCTTTTGCAGAAAGAAAGTTAACGGGGCTATTTTTTTATATTGTGGATTCAAGGTAATATCGTATTAGATAATGAAATAATCTTACTTTAGC
>PEZV01000038.1:2413-3565 GCA_002778735.1 Candidatus Berkelbacteria bacterium CG10_big_fil_rev_8_21_14_0_10_41_12
TCTCCTGGGAAATCTTAGGGTGATTGAGTATTCTTTGATAGGGAGTTTTGGCCTGATCGTATCTCTTCCGGGTTTTGCCCGTCTCAAGGTTTTTCGTTTTGGTTTCAAGCTTCATAATCGGCAAGAAGAAGTTCTGATAGAGCCGCCATTCATTGCGGTAAAGATCGTTGAGAATTTCAAGCTGCTCTGGTTTGTCGAGTCTCGCATAGCCGATAAGCTGCCTGATGGCCGTCCAATTCTTCTGTTCAATGTGAGCATTGTCGTTTTTGTGGAATGGCCGGCTTCTGGTGAAATTGTATTCCTTCTTTCTGATATATCTATACATCACCCAGTTGATGAACTCTCCGCCGTTATCAGGATCAATGCCGAGAACCGGAAACGACAAGTCAGCTTCGATTACTTTGAACTGCTCCAGTGTGGCTCTCTCGCCCTTGCCGTAGATGGCTGCCTGTTCATTCCAGCCAGAAGCAATATCAATCAAATCCAAGCTTGAGATATATTCTCCGGCTGGATTATCCCCGCAGTGCGAAACAGTATCCATTTCAAAGAAACCGGGATCGACATCTTCCCACGGGCCATAACGAATTGCTATTTGGTATTTCAGTAAAGTTCCCGGTCTGGTTGTGCCGCGAATTCTAACTAGCGATCTTGTCTTCTCGCTTCTTAAGATATTCTTGACCATCCCCAGACTTATTCGGAGCAGTTTTTCCCGAACCTCTTCTGTGATCTCTAGCTCGTCACATTCAATAAGCTTCTTGAGTATGATCGGTATCTGGGGATGAACTCTTTCGGCACAGATGCCATCCAATGCTTCCCAAATCACATTCAAGGTGTCTACAACCGGCTGATCGTAATATTTTGCCCTTTGCCTGTAGCGCTTCCATTTGGCTGGCAAAGGTTGATTCAAAAGCTCCAGGGCGTATTTACGGTGATAGTTGGTGAATTCGCAGAAGTCATCCAGAAGCTGGCTTTTGCGTTTTTTCTTGGCTTTCCAATACTTCTTCTTGACTTCAGTCAGATATTCTCGTTTCGATAGTTTACTCATCATCTGCTTTCTTAGCTCCCAAGATTATGATTTTGATCTTGGTAGCTTAGCAGATTTCGGTAAGATTTTTGACTATCTAACGAAGATGCTTTCGGTAAGATTTTTCG
>PEZV01000038.1:3616-17862 GCA_002778735.1 Candidatus Berkelbacteria bacterium CG10_big_fil_rev_8_21_14_0_10_41_12
CACAACGAACAAATTAACCAATTTAGCGGCTAACCGTGATTTACCTTGATACGTGAATTTTCACGGCCGCCGCAAGGCGGTTTTTCATTATCCGAAGGATAATGACCCTCTGAAGCATCCCGAGCGTAACACGGTTGAATAAACCGAGTGAAGCATCGAGAGCGGAGAAGGATTGTCTCTCCGAACATAAAGTTGCCTACTCAATTAACGAGGGCTCTGCAATTTGAAAATTAGGGAAAGTAAAGATAACATCACTCGAGCCGTTGTCTGAACCCCGCCTAGCGGGGAATCAGGATACAACATGCTCGTTCGTTACAAAGGGCGCATATGAGGATGCCTTGGGAGTATCGGCCGATGAAGGACGTGGAAGTCTGCGATAAGCCTCGGGGAGCTGACAAACAAGCTTTGAGCCGGGGATTTCCGAATGGGGAAACCTAACCGTGTAAACCACGGTTGTGTTGTGCGAAGCACAATAGTTACTAGAATCTAGATTCTAGAGCCTAGCTACTGTTGCGCTTCGCGTGACATGGGTACCCGCTGAACTGAAACATCTTAGTAAGCGGAGGAAAAGAAATCAATTGAGATTCCGTTAGTAGTGGCGAGCGAAAGCGGAAAAGCCTAAATTGTTTGATGAAAAAATATGTTAGCAGAAAGAGTCTGGAAAGGACTGCCATAGAGGGTAAAAGCCCCGTATGTGAAAATATATTTTTTCTATAGAATAATTCAACCCCGCTCAGCGGGGTGGAAAGTAGGGCAGGACACGTGAAATCCTGTCTGAAAAATCGCGCTTTGCGCGAATGGGTGGATCGTCATCCAAGGCTAAATACCGATACTCACCGATAGTGAACTAGTACCGTGAGGGAAAGGTGAAAAGTACCCCGACCCGGGGAGTGAAATAGAACCTGAAACTATGTGCCTACAAGGAGTCGGAGCCCCGCACCCTTGAACAACCAATCTTATTAAAGATTGAGGATAATCTAATTAGTCGGATAATTAAAATTTTACCGGTTAATTTATTATCTTTAGACTTTTAAGTCTGTTGTCCAAAGGCGCGGGGTGACGGCGTGCCTTTTGAAGAATGACCCAACGAGTTATTAGATACGGCAAGCATAAGTCCTTGTCGGACGGATGCGAAGCGAAAGCGAGTCCTAACCGGGCGTAAGTCGTATCTAGTAGACCCGAAACTGAGTGATCTATCCATGAGCAGGCTGAAGCCCCGCGAAGGCGGGGTGGAGGGCCGAACCCACCAATGTTGAAAAATTGGGGGATGACTTGTGGATAGCGGTAAAATGCCAAGCGAACTCAGAGATAGCTGGTTCTCCTCGAAATATATTTAGGTATAGCCTATAGATAGGACTTGGGGGTAGAGCACTGGATGGATTGACGGAGAGCAATCTTCGTTATCCAATCAAACTCCGAATACCAAGTATCCGTTTCTATAGAGTCAGACTGTGAGGGCTAAGCTTCATAGTCTAAAGGGAAACAGCCCAGACCGTCAGCTAAGGTCCCTAAATACTTGCTAAGTGGTAAACGATGTGACAAAGCTCCGACAACCAGGAGGTTGGCTTAGAAGTAGCCATCCTTTAAAGAAAGTGTAACAACTCACTGGTCAAGGTTTGTTGCGCGGAAAATTTAACGGGGCTCAAGCAAGTTACCGAAGCTACGGGCTCGTGCTACGCACGAGCGGTAGAGGAGCGTTCTTATTGCGTTGAAGCTGAATTGCGAGATTTAGTGGAGCGGTAAGAAGTGAGAATGTTGGGATGAGTAACGAATTTGACAGGTGAGAACCCTGTCCACCGAATACCCAAGGTTTCCCGGGCAACGACGATCGTCCCGGGGTTAGGCGGCCCTAATCCCGCACCTTGTCCCGAAGCGGAACGCGGATGAATAATCCGACGTGAAGCATTCGAGCCAAAGTGCGGGAGATGGATAGCAGGTTGATATTCCTGCCCTCGCCTTGCGATTACACCTTATTGACGCTTTTTCAAGCTGATATTGAGATTTGGTTATGTTCAATATTGGGGAGAAAGAGACCGGAAAAAGTAAGGATTGACTACGCAAGGCATCCGTACCACAAACCGACACAGGTGGGTTGGTCGAGAAGACTAAGGTGAACGAGCTAACTCTCGTTAAGGAACTCGGCAATAAAGCGTCCGTAACTTAGGGATAAGGACTCCCCGCACCCTTCAAAGACAGACTTTGTCTTAATTAATTCGCTAAAGCGAATTGAGTCTTTGAAAGGTGCGGGGTGCAACAAAAGACTTTCAGGCGACTGTTTACCAAAAACTTAGGTCTCTGCAAACCCATTAGGGGAAGTATAGGGGCTGATGCCTGCCCAGTGCTAGTAGGTTAACGGAAGCGTTAATGGCAGCAGTATTTCAGATATGAGTAATCTCAAACAGCTGGATTATTAATTTTAGAATCCAAAAAACTGTTAGGACTATCTCGTATCTGAAATTCTGCTGCCAGAGGCGTTTCTCGAAGCCCTAGTAAACGGCAGCGGTAACTATAACCGTTCTATGGTAGAAAATAAAGCTGCCATAGTGAGGTACAAAACCTCCGTTCGAACTTCCTATGCCGGAAGATGTAGGACGAAAATCTGACTAAATGCTGGAAAATCTGCGTATCCTAGGCTACTATGGTATAATGTAACCATAGGTTATTATGCCAAGTAAAAATGTTTTAGGTGCAGACAATCAGCAGGAAAGACTAGATTGGTGGATTGTTGGTTTTGTTGACGGAGAAGGAACATTTTCCGTAAGCATTAATCGCAATCGTACAACCTCCAGGGGATTTCAGGTTTTTCCAGAGTTTGTGATAACTCAGGGATTAAAGAGCCTAAAATCGTTGGAGATAGTGAAGAAGAGATTCAATTGTGGTAAGATCTACGTTAACAGACGCAGAGATAACCATAATGAGAATCTATATCGCTATGCTGTAAGGTCTCTGAACGATCTCGAAAACAAGATAATTCCTTTCTTCGAATATCATCAGCTGAAAACAGCAAAACACAGAGATTTTCAACTGTTTTGTACTGTTATAAATATGATGTTAGATAAGAAACATCTTGAAGATAAGGGATTTTCAAAAATTTTGGAGATTGCCTCAAAGATGAATAGAAAACAATCTAGAATCCTCAACGACTATACGTCAGACTCTGACTGAAACATTGGAGAAGATATAGTCTGAACTGCATGGCGACATGCAGATGCGCAGGAATACAATAACAAATTAAGCGAAATTCCTTGTCGGGTAAGTTCCGACCCGCACGAATGGCATAACGGTCTGAAAACTGTCTCGACGAGAGGCTCGGTGAAATTACAATGCCGGTAAAGATGCCGGTTACCCGCAGCAAGACGAAAAGACCCCGTGAAGCTTTACTACAGTTTGATATTGGCTTTCGGATATACATGTGTAGCATAGGTGGGAGCTTAGGCAACAGTGAAATACCACTCTTGCATGTTTGAAAGTCTAATCCTGACATTATGTCGGGAAACAGTGTCTGACAGGTAGTTTGACTGGGGCGGTCGCCTCCTAAAGAGTAACGGAGGCGTCCAAAGGTTGGCTTAGCTCGTATGGAAAGCGAGCCTCAAAGTGTAAAAGCATAAGCCAGCTTGACTGCAAGGCCTACAAGCCGCGCAGGTACGAAAGTAGGGTTTAGTGATCCTCTAATTCCAAACGATGGGGTTAGAGCTCAACGGATAAAAGCTACTCCGGGGATAACAGGCTGATCGCATCCAATAGTCCATATAGACGATGCGGTTTGGCACCTCGATGTCGGCTCGTCGCATCCTGGAGCTGAAGAAGGTTCCAAGGGTTTGGCTGTTCGCCAATTAAAGCGGTACGCGAGCTGGGTTCAGAACGTCGCGAGACAGTTCGGTCTTCATCTGCTGTGGGCGTAGAAATTTGAGGGAGTCTCTTCGTAGTACGAGAGGACCCGAAGAGGGGAACCTCTGGTGTATCGGTTGTACCACCAGGTGCATTGCCGAGTAGCTAAGTTCTTTCGGGATAACCGCTGAAAGCATATAAGCGGGAAGCCCATCCCAAGATTAGATTTCTTAGATTCCAGAAAGACCATCTGGTTGATAGGCTCTAGGTGTAAGTCCCGTAAGGGATTCAGCCGAGGAGTACTAATGATCTAGTAGACAACGAGCATGCTGATCCTGTTTGGGCAGCGGCTTGAGTGATGTTATTTTGCGACCAAGCAATAGTTTGCTATAATTGGATTATGGGAGAAAGTCCGAAAATCACGGGCGCAGTTTTGGCGGTACTGGGATCGTTGGTTGCGATTTCAGGTCTTGTGATATCGAATGCTGTGTCGGCAGATACGGCCGTTGTAGTACCAGCAAATTTTAAGTTTGGCGTGATGCTTCTGATTTTTGGGTTGCTCTGTATGCTGGTTTCGATTATCTTGCTCATACTTCAATATTTTTCTAGGTGAATATACGTTTTTTGAGATGGACTGTCAAAAAATGGTTTTGTGTTGCCTGCCCGCAGTCGCTTCAGCGACAGCTAAAACAGGTGAGATGATTTGCTGGGATACACCTCTTTTCTGCCTTGGTGCGAGTCAAGACAGGTCATTCTGAACCCTTCTTTGCTAAGGCTACGAAAGGATAGGCGGAGAGGTTTGAAAATTTGAGAATTTTGCGCTGGTTCTTATGGCGAGGTGGGTACACCTCTTCCCATTCCGAACAGAGAAGTTAAGCACCTCTGCGCCGATGGTACTTACGCCGCAAGGCGTCGGGAGAGTAGGACGGAGCCAGCGCAAATTTCTCAAAGACAGCCAACTCATCTCTCGGAGTCTCGCTAAGTGGGCAAAACGTTAAAGGATAAATTACAAAGAAATATCGTTGGTATCGGATTGTGATGTGGCCGCAAACTAAAGAGATGATGAAGGTGATGCAACTGGAGTAGCGGATTCTATTGCGGAAGTTGTTATTGTAGCTGTAGCAGATGCTTGAACCGTGGGAGTTGTGGTTATAGTAGCGGTCGGTGTAATTGCAGCTTCTTCACTTTCTTTCTTCTGGCCTCCATACCAATAACCAATTAGAGCGAATATTATTGCGACCAGAATGATCAGCAAAACTGTCAGGCTCCAGTTTGATTTTGCGCTTTCCTTGACTGGAACAATTGTATCGGCCGCTTCTTGCTGAGATTTCTGCTCAGCCGGTCTCACTTCTTTTTCGGTTTCCGATTTTTTAACTTCGGTTCCTGGTTGTTTTTCTTCTTCTGCCATCTTAAACTCCTTTCCGCATGTCTTGCGGTTAATTTATATCTTTTTAATTTTACCATTAAATTGATAGAGTAAATAGTGATGAAGAAAATTTATTATCTCTATATTGCCCTTGCGCTCGCTATTTTCATCAGATTGTTTTTTTTGTTTTTTCCCGGGCATGTTATGGATATAAATACTTTTGTGCATTGGGGCGAAATTATTTATCAAAAAGGTTTTTTCTCGCTTTACGGAGTGAATTTTTTCCAAAATGTTGATTATCCCCCTCTTGTTCCTTATATTGTCTCGCAATGGATAAAAATAATGCCTTTTGCGGATCATGCATTTTTATTTAAGTTTTTTGTGCTTGTCATCGATTTGGCGATTGTCTGGATGATTTTCAGAAAATCATTAGCAAATAATGTGTCTTTAGTGCTGGCATCAGTTGCGATAATATCTTTGCCGCTTGCAATTGATGGCTCGCTTTGGGGACAAGTTGACAATTTGGCATTTCTTCTTCTAATCATCTCATTCGGTTTTTTGATCGAGAAAAAAAATTATCTTTCGCTTTTATTCTTAATCGTCGCAATTCTGGCAAAGCCACATGCCATGATTGCCGTTCCGGTTTATTTTCTATTTTTCATTAAACAAGGATTTAAAAAAATATATCTCCCAACCCTTTGTTCCCTGGGCTTTGTTGCTCTCTTGATATTGCTTTTTAATTATTTTTCCGGCGGGAACTTGCTTGATTCATTTACCAAAGTTGTTGGCAGATACACGATGTTATCCCTTAATGCGTTTAACGTATGGTGGATAATTTATGGTGCGGAAAGTTGGAATATTGCTGATACACAAAAATTCGGCTTTCTAACATATAGACAGGTTTCGGAAATTATTTTCATCATTTTGTTTATTCCGATCGCGATAAGGATTGTTAAAGAAAAAGTGATTTCGGATAAAATCTTTCTTTATTCGGCATTAACGTATCTAATGTTTTTTATGTTTTTGACAGAAATGCATGAGCGGTATCTCTATCTTGCAGTGGCGTTTTTAACAATTTTTGTTCTTGTAGACAAAAAGTATAAAAATATTTATTATCTTTTGAGTGCAACATTTATCGTGAATCTGATTTTGGTTTTGCAAAATGCCTTTCCGCAATTTGGTCTCGATCTATCATGGGAAACCTTTAGTATCACCGGTGTAATTGTCGGAGCGATAAATCTTATTTTAACAGGAATTATCTATGCGAAAGTTGTTAGAGAGAATTAGGAACAATAAAAAGTTTTTTATCTACGGCGTTCTGTTGATTTTAGTTGCTGCTATTGTGACTCGCCTTTATCAACTTGGTGTGAGACCACTTCACCACGATGAAGGTATGCTCGCTTATTTTGCGTGGAAGCTTGCAAGCTACAGGGAATATATTTATACTCCTCAAATTCACGGCCCGATATTATTTTATATTGGTGCGGCTGTGTTTAAAATTTTTGGGGAGAGTGATTTTACCGTGCGTTTGCCTTCTGCTATTTTTTCAATAATTTTGGTTATTTTGCCGTTTTGCACGGGCAAATTGTTAAGCGGAAGACAAAAATTTATTCTTTCGATATTTTTTCTCTTCAGCCCGCTTTTAATGTATTTTGGGAGGTTCCTTGTTCACACAGCTATTGTCCCGGTTTTTGTCTTTTTATTTCTTTTTAATGCGTATGGTTTTGCCAGAAAACCGAGCTCGGATCGGCTGATTTACACTTTCTTGTCGCTGGCGCTTACTTTTGGAGTGAGCGAAGTAACGTACATCATTTTGGCGAGTTTTGTCGCGGCAGGATTTGGCGCATACCTACTTGATCGGCGCTGGGGGCGGGGGTATTTTTCCAGGATTTTTAATTTTTTTAAGACAAATCCTTGGGAAATTTTGAAAGCTTTAGTCGTTTTTATTCTCGCATACGTGGCCATTTATAGCGTCTTTTTCACCTCTCTTGATTCCTTAATAATCGGCGTTCCCAATCCTTTCAATCCTTCAAATGGGCTTGGCTTTTGGCTTGTCCAGCACTCTAAAAGACTTGGCGGTCAGCCGTGGTATTATTATTTTATCCTGTTTGCTCTCTATGAACCTCTCGCGCTTTTTGGCTATCTTGGCGCGGTAATTTATTATCCAACTAAGAAAAGAATTTTTCCGATATTTTTAATTCTATTTGCTCTCTTTAATGTCGTGATTTTTTCAGTTGCTGGCGAAAAATTCCCGTGGCTTGCCTTAAATTCCCTCGTGCCACTTTATATTATCAGTGCTTATTTTATCGGTGAATTTATTATCGTGACCAAGGGTGTCGGAAAAATTATTTTCTTCGTCGTTCTCGTGATACTTATTGTGTATCAGGCGCTAAGCGGTATCAGGCTAAGTTTTATCAATTCTTACAATACTAATGAGATGGCGGTTTATGTTCAAACGCCAAAGGCAATAAATGAACAATTTAAGAAAATGAGTAGCCATTGTGCCCATGCCGGGTGTATTCTGATAGACAAAGATATTTCCTGGCCAATGTCTTATGTCTTTAGGGACAATGGTAATCTTTTTGACCCTGCCAGTTTAGCTGTAGGACAGGGTGTAGAGTATATTATTGCTGAGAACCGTGCTAAAATTGATGGGAAGATGGATTTAAACGACTGGGACATACGAGACATTCAGCTCAGGGATTGGTGGGTGCCACCAGACTATCCTGAGGGATATAGTTTTAAAAATCTTGTCAAGTACGTTTTTCTCCGACAAATTTGGACAGAGCATGGGGGATATAGTATAATTATCTTGCAAAGAAAAAATTTGTTATAATATAAATATGAAGAAAATATTTGCGGTCCTAATTGCTTTATTTATATCTGTCTTTCTTATTGGCTCAAATCCACAAAAACAGAAAGCTTTAGCTGACGATGTAGCTGTTTTTTCAGTTACTTCAGACAAAACTTCGTATAATGTTGGAGATCAAGTAACAGTTTCTTTAGCGGTAGACGCTGGGCCATTTTCATCAACACTAAATGTGATTGATTTTACGCTTAGTTTCGATTCATCAAAGCTTGGCGTAGCTAATTCGTCTAGTCCGTTTACGCCCGGCAGTATTTTTTCGGGAGCTCCGATTCAAGCAGTGGAAGGGAGTACAGTCCATGCAGTAGTGAATGTTAATCCTGACAGTCCGCCGGCGAACAGAAGCGGCACAATCGGGACGATTAATTTTACGGCAACTACAGAAGGAGATGCAACCTTCACATATAGTGATATTAAAGCAGCGGGTAGCCAGAATCTTGATGACTACATATCGACGACAGCCAGTAGTTTGACAATAGCAATAGGTAGCGTGACGGCACAGGAGACTTCTACTTCAGTTGCGGCGACATCAACAAGAACCTCGACACCTGCTAAGGCGGCGAGATCTGCATCGACAGGGCCGGAGGAGGCGATAATTATTGCAATTCTTGCTGCGCTCGGTATAATGTTGGTCATCAGATTAAGCAGGAAGGCAGTGACATGAAATCAACATTTATGAGTTTATTAATCGGAATTTTACTTATCGCTCTTGTTGGATTTGGCAGTTACTATATTATAAAAAGATATAAAATTAGTGCAGATATCAGTACAGCAACTAAAGGTGATATAAACGGGGACGGTAAGGTGGATGCGCTTGATTTGAATGCTGTGTTGTCTGATATTTCATCTGGCAAATACGATAAAAAAGCAGATCTTAACGGTGATGGTAAGGTAGATACGCTTGATTTAAATTACATAATTTCGAGCTGGTCACAATAAAGAGAGTTAAGATTCATATCCTAAAATTTAGAGTTATAAATTCAATCCATTTTAAAGGTAGTTTTTTTATAATTTAAAACTATAGAATCTAAAATCTAAGTTACGAGATCACAATATCGCGCTTCTTTGAATTTTAGGTATAACTTCATTCCACACTTTAGCTGCTGCCTTAAACGCAATTTTGCCTTCAGCCGTGATGCGGTATGTTTTGCGAGTTTTTACTTCGGAAGCAGTTTTTTGGATTAATCCTGCTTTAAGCATCTGATTTAGCGCGGGATAGAGGGTACTCTCTGATGGTTTGCAAAATTCGCCTGATAATTGCGAGACTTCTTCGATGAGAAGATAGCCGTGCAGATCCTTATCTTTGAGGGCTTTTAAGATGAAAAATCTAATTAAGCTCTGGTTTGCGAGTGAGCTCCAATATTGTTCAGTTGTATAATCGGGGGTTTTATTATCTGCCATTTCTCATATAAGCGTAAACGAGTTTGCAATTTTGTCAAATTATCTCAGGAGTGTTTTTAAAGTTATTTATATTTGATATATGCTTGCTTTTATGGTAGTAATTATTCAATCCTCGGAGAGAAGAAAGGAGGCGAATTGATGCGTAAGCCAGAATCGAAGAGATGGCGTCCGGAACGGGGGCGAATGTATAGGGAAAAGGATTCGGGAACATACGTCTGTTTCATGGATTGGCATATGGTGAATGGAAGTCCCCACGCCATTGTGTTTTTCTACACCAATGACAAAGGGGAGATCGAGCGGCGTATGGGTGAGATCAAGGGGGATCGGTTTGATCAACACTATCGCCCTGCTCAACCTCACGAGATCGTCAAGCTCGCCAAAGAGCTGGGAAGCGCATCATATCAGCAGATGGATCGTGCCAAGAGCTATCTTTTCCAGATTGCTCTATCGGGCGAACGCGAAGTGAGTGAAAGGAAGCAAGGGGTCAGAACAGTCCTGCACAGGATGCAGCAAGGAGATTCGGGGACGTAGTGTAGTATATCTGCGTCCCCTTCGCCGTTTGAAAAAATCGGTTAAATAATGTAGTTTCAAGGAAAGATTTTAAAGAATTTACAAGATGCGAGTGTAGTTTAGTGGCAGAATGCAACCTTCCCAAGGTTGAGGTGGGAGTTCGATTCTCCTCACTCGCTCCAGTTTTGATGGAAACAAAAATGAGTCAATCTTTGATTATCAGCAGATAAAAACCGCTTGTTTGAAGTTCATGGATTGCCTTAACAGGTTTGTTTTGGTATAATTAAGCCATGCCGATATAGCTCAGTCGGTAGAGTAGCACTTTCGCCCGTCTGCAGTCGCTTGACGCCGTCTTAGCTCAGTTGGTAGAGCAGCACTTTCGTAAAGTGAAGGTCCCGAGTTCGAATCTCGGAGACGGCTCCATCCTTCGACTGGATCAGGATGTCCTGAGTGATAATTGAAAGGCAGGCAATTGGCGGGTAGGTAAAACAGAGGCAGTGGGCTTGAACGGGTGGAACATTCAAGAGCCACAGCCGCAATTGGCGGCGAGGCAGGGTCGAGCGCAAAATCAGCAGATTTTGACGCGTGACCAAATCCCACTATTGGCTCCAGAGTAAAATCATTAGTGTTAATCAATGAAAGTTAATAAAATAATTTTAAGAGAGAATTATCTTAAGCTAATAATTTCTGCGGTATTAGTTGGTTTAAATATTTACGTTGGTTTTTTATCCTTTACGAAAGGCGCAACTATATTTTGGTTATCATTTGTGCTGGTTTGGTTTGACCTTCTATTTGGGTGGATTGTGCAGAAACGTCAAATTGTTCTCGCGCTGCTGTTTTGGTTGGCGGCATTTATCATTCTAATTTTAGCGATTCTATTTAATATTGTTATTTTAGGAAGGTCGATTTGAGACAGAATAGTCTTGCTTTTAGATTAATAGAAATCTTGCCGGGCTCTGTAGCCTGGATGTTAATTATTTTGCCCATTCCTTTTTCTTATTTTTGGCCTTCAGCTGTGGCGATTTATGTGTTAGCATTTGATGTTTTTTGGTTATCGCGCGCCTTTTATTTTTGTTATTTTATGGTCTCAACATATCGAAAAATGAAGAGAGATAGAAAACGTGATTGGAAGGAAATGATAAAGAATATTCCCGATGATCCGAGATACAAAGATCCAAAAGAAATTTTACATGCAGTAATTTTTGCGACTTTTAAGGAGGAAATCGAGACGCTTGAGCTGTCAATAAGGTCTGTGATCAAAAGCGATTTTAATAGCAATAAGATGATAATTGTTCTTGCTGGTGAAGAAAGAGATCAAGAACGATTTAGGTGTGTCTCAAAATATCTTAGCGAAAAATATTCCGATAAAGTTTTTAAATTTTTAATTTGCGAGCATCCTGACGGAATTGTTGGTGAAGTTAAAGGCAAGGGTGCTGGTGCGGCTTGGGCCGGCAAGAAACTCGTCGAATTTGTAGAGAGTACAAAGATACCACTTGAAGATATTGTGATGCATATTGCCGATGCAGATACCTGTTTTGACAAAATATATTTTGATGCTGTTACTTACATGTATTGCAGGGAACCCAATAGGAATCGTAGGACATTTCAGCCGATACCGCTATATTCGAATAATATCTGGTATGTCCCGGCGTTCTCGCGGGTTGTTGCGTGGGGCGCAAGTTTTTGGCAGATGGTTGAAGCTTCCCGACCATGGCGGCTTGTCAATTTTTCGACTCATGCCATGAGCTTAAAAATGCTAAAAGAAATGAACTATTGGTCGACGAGTGTAGTCAATGAAGACTCGCGCCAATATTGGAGAGCTTATTTTTCCTTTTCCGGCGACCATCAGGCAATTCCCATTTATGTTCCGGTTTATATGGATGCGGTTTTAAGTGATGATATTTTCAAGACGATCCAAAATCAGTATTTGCAAAAAAGAAGATGGGCATACGGGGTGGAACATTTGCCTTATATTATTCTTCAAGCGATTAAACATAAAGAAATTCCTTTTGGCGATAAATTTATAAAAATTGTCCGTCTGATTGAGGGCGCAATTTCATGGTCAACGGCAAGTTTTTATCTTGCAATTTTCGGCTGGCTGCCCCTCATAATGTCAGCGGAATTCAGAAATACTGTTTTGGCAGTAAATTTTCCAAGTGTTGCGAGAACCTTATTGTCGATTGCCTGGGTAACACTTGCTATTTCGATATATCTTTCACTTAAATTACTGCCCCCACGGCCCAGGGGAATGAGGAAGGAAAAATATCTGAGCATGATTTTGGAGTGGGCATTGTCTCCCGTAGTGGGAATTGTCTTTGGATCGATTCCGGCGCTTGAGGCACAAACCCGGCTGATGCTTGGTCAATATCTCACATTCTGGGTAACAGAGAAAAAAGCGCCGGCAAATACTTTTAAAAATGCAAAATCGCCAATTTAGTCCGATAATTATTCTTGTACCTATTGTGGTTGCGGTTTTCCTTCTACTCTTTTTACCTCTGCCGCAAATATCTCCAACAGTTGACGAAATGGTCCATCTACCAAGTGGTTATTCGTATTTTAAAACCCATGATTTTAGGTTTAATCCCGAACACCCTTCACTTGCAAAATTATTTTATGCGATCCCTCTAAACTTCCAGAATATTAACTGGTCAGCGCAGACGCAGGAGTATTTTGGCTCGGCAAAATATTTTCAGGATAACTGGCAAATCGATCGGGCTTTTGGAGAAAATTTACTTTTTGGGTCTAATAATGATGCAAGTAAAATGATATTTGCCGGCAGGATTGTAGCAATAGTTCTGACCCTGGCTCTTGTTGTTACGGTCTTTTTTGCTACCAGGGCTCAGTTTGGCGAATTTTCGGCAGTTGTTGCCAGCTTTTTTGTGGGCTTGTCCCCGATAGTTCTTGGGCATGGTAATTTGACCAATACAGATATTATCGCAACTCTCACTTTTGTTCTGTCCGTTTGGGCTTTCTGGAGCTATTTGAGCGAATCAACGATTAAAAATCTCGTTTGGGCGAGTATTGTCTTTTCGCTTGCCGCGCTATCTAAATATACGTTCGTGATTCTTATCCCGATTTTTATCATCCTAAAACTTTTTTATCGATATATATTAAAGAAGAAAAATAAATTTTTTGATTTTAATTTAACCCGACTTTTGTACTTTTTGGCGATATTTGCCCTGATTTTGCTTGCTTGTTATTTTTTCAATCCAACTCAAATCAAATACTATGTCAAGGGACTAATTTATGTATTTGTACATACAGAGGGAGGGCATGATTCGTATCTTCTTGGACAATTTTCCCATACCGGTTGGTGGTATTACTTTCCGGTCGCAATTCTACTTAAAGATCCGATCCCCACACTTTTACTAATCGGTTTTGGGATTATAAATTTTGTCCTTTACCCTAAAACAAAAGGAAGCTTCTGGTTTTTAGCTGGGTTAGTTTATCTTCTTGTGGCAATGACCTCCAAAGCTAATCTCGGTGTCCGGCATGTTCTGCCGGCGATTGTGATGTTTATAATTTGGGCAAGTTCGATATTTTCACAGGATTCGTTTATCAAATCAAAATACATCTTGACAGTGTTAATTTTTGTCCTTGCACTCTGGCAGGGCTGGGAAGTTTTTTCAAATTATCCAAATTATATATCTTATTTTAACAGTGCTATCAAAACATCAGAGAAAGCGTATTATCTGACCGATTCAAATCTCGATTGGGGACAGGATGGTAAGAAAATAGCGGATTTTGTGAAGAAAAATAATTTACAAAACGTATTTATTGATTACAGTTGGACGCCAAGAACACTTTTTGCGGATTATAGGCTTGTTGATTATAAATCGGCAGATGGCCAAACAGTTGGCACAAAAGGCAATTATTTTATTGCTGCTTCAACATTTGAATATAATAAAAGCGGCAAATATACTTGGCTCAAAAATTTTCCACACCAGCATCTTTTTGGCGGGACGGTAGTTTGGGTGAATGTGGATTGATAAAAATTGATTTATAGTTTAGAATATTTACTGCTCGGGGATTAGCGTAGTTGGCTAGCGCGCCTGCTTTGGGAGCAGGAGGTCGGCAGTTCGAGTCTGCCATCCCCGACCAATCTAAACATTACGAATTTTGCGGGCAGTTTGTTTGCCCGCAAAATTCGTAATGTTTAGATTGGTCGCAATTACTGAACGAAGCTCGAACCTTTTTTGAGCGAAAATCGCTCGAATGATTGCTCCGCCAAAGGCGGAGCAGAAAACCGAACGCTCGGGCGGGCAAAAAGGAAGG
>PEZV01000002.1 GCA_002778735.1 Candidatus Berkelbacteria bacterium CG10_big_fil_rev_8_21_14_0_10_41_12
AAGCGAGAGCCGAAGGCTCGAGCGAAGCGGAAGAATTGGCACGAAATAAATTTTGGTGGAACAGGGCGGAATCGAACCGCCGTCCGAAAAGTTTCACAAGAGTGGTTGACAAGCTTTGGGTTTCCTTAGTTTTGCTTAGACGGTTTACCAAGGATATCTACGCCGTCGCAAACTCGTAGGTTTTGCCCGGCGGTCGCCCGAGTTAAACGCTCCGCAGGACAGTCATAGCAATTAGGCTATGACAGGTGAAAGAGCAAAGCCCGCAAAAGCGGTCTTTACTTTTTCTACTAAGGTTTTTGCACTTAGTGTTTGCAATTCAGATTAGCGAGATAAAATTGCATGCTCGGCTTGCCACTTTTTGTAAATGATCTTTCCGTCGAATCCATACTGTCCCATATCGCGAATTATATACTATTTTGCAGATTTGTCAAGGTTAGTATTATTAAATATTATTATAGCAAAAACAATCATTAATATACTCGCTATCTGCGCAAAATCGAGTCCAATCACGATCGGTTGATAGTCTGATCTGAAAAACTCCACCAAAAAACGAATAACGCCATAAGATATAAGATAATATTTGATTCCATTAATTTTGTCATTTTGCGCTTTTAAAATAAGATAAATAATGTAAGCCGCAACCAGTATCAAGCTCTCGAATAAAAAAACCGGCAGGAACGTTTGGTATCCGAAATATTGTGCCGGAACGTCGGAGCTTGGAACTTGCATTGCCAAAAAACTATTTGACGGCTTGCCAACAATTTCTTTGTTGAAGTAGTTTCCCCATCGTCCAATAGCTTGGGCAAGAAGAATCTGCGGCATCGAAATACTAAGGTATTCGATAATCTTTTTGTATTTAATAAATCCGTATATTGCAACTGCGATTATTCCGCCAATAACCGCCCCGTGGATCGAGAGACCGCCATTTGATATATTCAATAAATCCGCAAAATTATCGTATTGATTGTTGCTAAAGAGCAAAAAAGCTATTCTTGCGCCGATCACTCCGCCAATGATTGCGAAGAGAATTAAACTGTCAAAAAAATCTATATCTAAATTTCTACGTTTGACTTCGCTTCGGCTAATCAGGTATGCAATTAAGACGCTTATAGCAATTAAGATGCCGTAAAAATGAATATTTATTCCAAAGATCTGAAATTGATTGAGAAGAGTTTTATTCTTAGTTAAAAAATAAAGAACTATCTCGAATAGCGCAAGGGTTGTAACGATTATTAATGTTGGATTCTTTTTGAGAATTGAATTAGGCACTTTTTTATGGTATCATTTCTTCGCAGAACTGAAAGTATTTGCACCCGTAGCTCAGTTGGTTAGAGCGCATCGTTGACATCGATGAGGTCATCCGTTCGAGTCGGATCGGGTGCACCATAAAAAATCACCCAAAGGGTGATTTTTTATTGCGGGATAGTGATTATTTATTGCGTAACTTCGTTTCTTGTTTGATCTTCTGTTCGGCATCGCGTGCTTTTAGAGTTTCCCTTTTATCAAATTTCTTCTTACCCCGCCCGATGCCGATCTCAACTTTTGCTTTTCCTCTTTTTAGATAAACCGTTAGTGGAACAAGCGTTAGGCCTTTTTCTTGTGTTACCTGAACCAACTTGGTTAATTCGCTTTTGTGAACCAATAATTTTTTTGATCTTTGCGGATCATGGCCCTGAACTTCAGTGTGAAAATGTGAGCCGATTAAAAATAATTCCGGAGCATTATCATGCGAAATAATCTTAGCGTACGACCCCCGCAGATCCACTCGGCCGGATCTGACTGCTTTGATTTCGTCGGCAACCAAAACAATTCCGGCTTCGAACGAATCGGTAATTTCATAGTCAAATCGCGCTTTTTTATTTTGTATTCTTTTGTCCCGCATAGATTTATAATATACCTGAATTTATTGGTTCGCAATCGTAAAATCATGTTGTTGCATTTTGTTTCTCATACTGTTAATTTCATTATAGAAAGGAGAACATGATTATAGGTATTAGCGGAATGCCGGCTGCCGGTAAAGATACGGTTTCTGAGTATCTTGAACAAAAAGAAGGTTACAACCACATTTCCCTTTCGGAGATTCTTAGAGGGATTGTAAAAGCAGAAGGAATGGAAGTTAACCTTGAAAATTTAACTAAAGTCGGTAATTTGCTGACGAGGGAATATAACAATCATTATCTTGCACAAAAGGCAATGCAGCGGGTCAGGAGGGGAAGAAATACTGTCATCTCAAGCATAAGACAGCCTGGGGAAATTGAATATCTGCGCAGCCGAAAAGATTTTTATATGGTTTTTGTCGATGCTGATATTAAAATAAGATTTGAAAGATTGAAATTGAGGGACAGGGAAGGAGACTCAAAAACACTTAAAGAATTTAGACAGATTGAGAAAAAGCAATTGGACGGTAAGGACGGAGGTATGAATTTGCTTGAATGCAAAAAGAAATCTGATTTTGTCTTGACCAACGATGGCACGATGGAGGAGTTTATTAAAAAGATTAAAGATTTAGTGAAAAAGTTGAACGAAAGAGAGAGGAAGAAGATTGGCAAATAAACTGATATGTTTGGTGGGGATGTGCGGCGCCGGTAAGTCCGAAGTAGCGCAGTATTTAATGAAAAAAAGGGAATTTGGTTTTGTTAGATTTGGGCAGATTACGTTGGACAAAGTCAAAGAGCTTAGGGAAAAATCTAGCGAGAAACTTGAAAAGAAGATAAGAGATGGTTTGAGAAAAAAATATGGTATGGCAGCTTTTGCCAAATTAAATATGCCCCAATTTAACGTACTTTTGAAAGAGGGTGATGTCATAGGCGATGGGTTATATTCGTGGGAAGAATATTTAGAGTTGAAGGAAAAATATGATGATAGATTAATTGTTTTAGCAGTGTATGCTGCGCCCAAAATCCGCTATAGACGGTTGGAAAATCGTGCCAAAAGACACGGAGAAGATAGCAAACTGCGATATAGGAGTTTTACGAAAGGGGAGGCGGCTTCTCGCGACAAGTCAGAAATTGAGAAAAGCCACAAAGCCGGACCAATCGCGATGGCAGATTATACATTCATCAACGAAGGAACACTGGGAAATTTATATAGTCAGGTAGATGAAGTTTGTGATCGTATTTTTCGTGTCAAAGATGGTAAAGTCAGAACACGCAAAAGTAATTTTCGAAAGAACAAAATATAACATTTTTTTAATATTACGGAGGGAAAATGGATGAGGAGAAGAAAAAAAGAGTAAGCTGGGACGAATATTTTATGAATATTGCTCATCTTGTTGCTACCAGGTCAACTTGTAACAGAGGGGTGCCGATAAAATATTTATCAAAATACAAAGGTGTAGGGGCTGTTATTGTGAAAGACAGAGTCATTCTTTCGACCGGATATAATGGTTCCCCAAGAGGTCTTGATCATTGTGATGATGTCGGGCATGAGATGATAGAGGGGCATTGTGTCAGGACTGTGCATGCGGAAGCCAACGCTCTTGCCTCGGCAGCTAAACACGGTATTGCTGTTGACAAGGCAACGTTTTATACCACTGCTTCACCGTGTTACGACTGTTTTAAAATGCTTATTAATGCCGGCATAGAGAGAATTGTCTGCGGTTCGTTTTATGGAAGCCGTTATGGCGCGAGTGAAAAAGTTGTCGGTCTTGCCGCTCAAGCGGGCATACAGTTTGAATTTTTAAGATCGGAGTCGGATCAGCCACACGGATTTGATGAAGACACTATAAGAATTACCGAAGCAAAAGTGGCAGATATAAATAAGCTAAAAGTGAGAAAAATACATCCCTCGGCAACAGTGCCTTCTTATTCACACAATGGCGACGCAGGTCTTGATTTATTTGCGGTAGAAGGCGCCACAGTTGCTTCGGGCAAGCGCGCAAGTATCGGTACGGGAATTTCGGTAGAGATTCCTATGGGGTATGCCGGGCTAATTTGGGACAGGAGTGGCTTGTCGCAGAAAAAGGGATTGAAAACACTGGGCGGCGTAATTGATAGCACGTATCGTGGTGAGATTATAGTTGGTCTTTATAACACATCCGACGAGGCAGTTGAGCTGATGAAAGGCGACCGAGTTGCGCAGATGTTAATCCAGCCGGTCGAGAGCGCAAAATTGGAGATTGTCGAAGACTTGAGCGAGACACAGCGCGCGGATAAAGGTTTTGGTAGTACGGAACGATCCGAGGGCAAGAAGTTGGAGGAAAGTGAAATTAGAGAAATAAAACAGGCTTCAGTGCCTGAAGAAATTAAGACGCAAAATAAAAACACCAGAAAGGAAGAAAATGGCGAAGGAAAAACTAAGAGCAGATGGTAAATCCCCACACCCAAAACGTGCCGGTCGTAAGAATTTTCAAGTAAAAAATACTGTTGCGGTAAATAAGAATATAATGAAGTCTGCAAAATCCGGGTGGGGGGATAAAGTTTTTGCATTAATTAAAGAAGAAGAAAAAAGGCAGACAGACGGGCTTGAAATGATTGCCTCAGAGAATTATGTGTCCAAACAGGTGCTCGAGGCGACAGGGTCAGTTTTAACCAATAAATACGCAGAGGGTTATCCGGGGCACAGGTACTATGGCGGGTGTGAGGTGATTGATAAAATTGAGTCTTTGGCAATTGAGAGGCTGAAAAAATTATTTGGATGTAAATTTGCGAACGTACAACCGCATTGTGGATCCTCAGCTAATATGGCGGCATATTACGCTCTAATTAAACCGGGCGATAAACTATTGGGCCAAGCCATTGATGCAGGCGGACATTTGACACACGGCGCAAAAGTTTCATTCTCCGGACAAATCTATAAATCTTTTGGATATGGCCTGGATTCAAAGACGGGATTTTTGAATTATGAAGATATTGCGAAAATTGCAAAGAAAGTAAAGCCGAAGGTCGTTATGTGTGGCTATAGTGCCTATCCGCGCAGTATTGATTTTAAGAAATTTAAGAAGATTGCGAGATCTGTAAATGCGTATTTAATTGCGGATATTGCCCATATTGCGGGATTAGTTGCGACGGGATATCATCAATCGCCTATTGGGATTGCGGATATTGTAACTTCGACAACGCACAAGACCTTGCGCGGTCCGAGATCGGGGATAATTATGACTAATGACGAAGAGCTGGCAAAGAAAATTAATAGAGCAATTTTTCCGGCTCTGCAAGGCGGTCCGCTCGAGCATGTCATCGCCGCAAAGGCAGTGGCGTTTGGTGAAGCGTTGAAACCATCGTTTAAAAAGTATATCGGAGACATTCTTGAGAACATGAAAGTTTTTGCCAAGACGTTGATGTCTTTTGATTTTGATTTAGTTACCAACGGGACAGATAATCACCTTATCTTGGTTGATTTGCGAAGCAAAAATCTAACCGGACAGGAGTTTGAATCGGCGTTAGGTGAAGCAGGGATTACGGTTAATAAGAATGGAATCCCTCTCGATCCTCTTCCGCCGAAAATAACCTCCGGAATTAGGGTTGGCACAGCCGCTTTGACTACCCGAGGTATGAGACCGAAAGAAATGCAAAGGATTGCCGAGATGTTTAATATTGTAGCGGAAAATATCTCGAACAAGAAAAAACTGCAGGAGATTAAAAGGGAGGTTAAAAGCATGACAAAGAAGTTTCCCTTGACCCGTTAGAGATAACTATGCATTATACTTACATTTTGCAAAGTAAAAAAGATAATTGTTTGTATACCGGCTGTACAAAAGATTTACGGAAGCGTTTTGATGAGCATATTCAAGGGCGAGTTTATCCTACCCGAGCCAGAGGCCCTTTTAAAATTATTTATTATGAAGCATGCTGGGATAGAGGTGATGCTTTTGCAAGAGAAAAATATCTTAAATCTGTATATGGCAAGCGATACCTAAAAAATAGGTTAAAACGCTTCCTATCTCTAACGGGGTAAAATGCCAAAAAGAAGAGTTTATGTTTTAGAAGGTAAAACGGAGGAAGAAATTGCTATGGCGATGGCAGTGACCAGCAGGTCTCCATTGCCGTTTGATGAAATTTTATCCCAAATAGATAGCAAAAAATCCGGCAACTTTCTCGAGAAATTTTATATCAATTATGGGCACGGTTCAATTGCGGATACGGCGTTTATCCACATTGCGATTGAAAACATTTCGCAAATTGCGGTAAAAGCTCTTGAAAATACGCGACTTGCCGCTTATCAAGAAAAGTCCACACGGTATCAGATAATGGATCGCCGTCATATTGTCGAGCCAAGCGAAATTAAAAAATCGCAATACCATAAGATTTATCTGGAGATAATCAATGGCTTATTTGATCTCTACGAAGAGTTTGTAAAAATATTATTATCAAACGCGAGAAAAAATATTAAACGTGGCAAAGATGAATCGGAAAGTGCATATGAAAATCGAATTAGAATTCCTGTAATTGATCGTTGCCGACTAATCCTGCCAACTGCAGTAATGTGTAATGTTGGTTTGACAATGTCCGGGAGGTCAATTGAATATACGATAGCCAAACTTCTTTCCAGCCAGCTTTCTGAAGTGAGGGCGCTGGGCCAAGAAATAAAGAAGGTGGCCAATAATAACTTACCAATTTTAGTAAAGTATTCGGACCCTATAGATTATTTGATTAGGCAGGAAAAAAGTTTGCAGAAATTAGGCAAAGGGATAATTGGTAAAAGAATATTGCCACATCCTCGAGGAAAATTTGTTGAACTGGTGGAATATGACGGAAATGCACTGGGCAAAGTTTTAAGTGCAACGCTACTTAGATTTAGCGGCAGGTCATACGCTGAGATTAAAAAAGTAGTTGGAAAAATGTCTCGGAAAGAGAAGGAAGAATTATTTGACAAGATTATTGGGAACAGAAAACAAAGACATGATAAACCCTTGAGGGAATTGGAAGCTACGCATTATACTTTTGATATTGTCTGTGACTATGGTGCATTTAAGGATTTGCAACGTCATCGTATGACTACGCAAACACTTCAACCGTTCACAACAAGTTTAGGATACGTTGAGCCGATGAATCTTGCCGAAACTGGCAAGGTTAAGGAATATCACGCTTTGATGAAAAAAGTCGAGAAAGTATATAAAGTAATTTCGAAAAAGTTTCCGCTGGAGGCGCAATATCTTATCCCGATGGCGTATAGAAAGAGAACCTTATTTAATATGAATTTGCGCGAAGCGATATACCTTATTGAGCTGCGCTCCCGGCCTCAAGGACATATCTCTTATCGAAGAGTTTCTTGGGAAATGTGGGATCAGATAAATAAAGTGCATCCATATTTTGCAAAACATATTAATGTGAATAAGAGCCAATAAAATTCAATGGGGTAAAATGCCAAAAAAAAGTAAATTTATTGTGATCGAAGGGTCGGACGGCGTTGGCAAGAAGACGCAGGCGGATTTAATTACAAAAATGTTTAGGCGTGTTGGCAAGCAAGTTGTCTTTTATGATTTTCCACAGTATGAAAGGAGTTTTTTCGGGAAAATGGTTGCGAGCTATCTGAATGGTGAATTTGGCGATGTGGATGATGTCAGCCCGTATTTGATTTCTCTCCTGTACGCGGGTGATCGCTTTGAGGCAGCTGAGCATATAAGACACGATTTAAGGAGAGGGAAGATAGTTATTTCCAATCGTTATACGCAGTCGAATATGGGTTTTCAATCGGCGAAAATAAAAGACGAAAATGAAAAGAAAAAATTTCTACAGTGGCTTGAGGAGTTAGAATATGGTATTTTTAATATTCCAAAGCCGGACTTAGTAATATATCTTTATGCTCCTCATAAAATAAGCCAAAAGATGGTAGATAAAAAGACTAAGCGAGGTTATACCGACAAAAAAAGGGATATTCATGAGAGAAATGGGAAGTTTTTAGCCAAAGTCGAGAAAGAATATTTGTCTCTTGCTAAAAGTAGTCCGGAGTGGCGAACGATTATTTGTGTAGTGGGTGATAAAATGCTTACACCTGAGGAAATAAGTAAAAGAATTTTTGCGATTATCGAAGGTAGAAGTGTTATTAACGACCCGAAAGCTACAACCCTCTTTTAAAAATTGAATTTTTAGGGTAAAATTTAGCTCGTGGATAAAGATAAAAT
This sequence comes from Candidatus Berkelbacteria bacterium CG10_big_fil_rev_8_21_14_0_10_41_12, assembly GCA_002778735.1. Taxonomy (GTDB): domain Bacteria; phylum Patescibacteriota; class UBA1384; order UBA1384; family 1-14-0-10-41-12; genus 1-14-0-10-41-12. The sequence continues at coordinate 8,063 of PEZV01000002.1, forward strand.
AGACATCGATATTGTTAGGCATTCTCTGAGCCATGTACTCGCAGCTGCTGTAGTGAAAATGTTTCCGGAAGCTAAATTAGGCATTGGCCCAGCGATTGAAAGTGGCTTCTATTATGACTTTGATTTACCAAGGACTCTGATCCCCGAAGATTTGCCGCTTATTGAAAAGAAAATACGTGAGATTATTGCTTCTGGAGCAAAATTTGAAAAGGTTGAGATCTCCGTTGACGAGGCGTTAGATAAGCTTAAAAAATCTGATGAGGTATATAAATGCGAGCTGGTAAAGGATTTAAAAGGGGAAAATGTTAAAGGGGTCACTCTCTACAAGACAGGGGATTTTATCGATTTGTGTAAAGGTCCGCACGTCAATTCAACAGCTGATTTAAAAGATGTTGCTTTTAAACTGGATAAAATTGCCGGTGCTTACTGGAAGGGAAACGAAAAAAATAAAATGCTGCAGAGAATTTATGGTTTAGCATTTACAACCCAGGAGGAGCTTGATGATTATCTTAAAATGCTGAAAGAAGCCGAGAGAAGAGACCATAAAAAACTCGGTCGGGAGCTTGAATTATTTTTCTTTGATGAAAATTCGCCCGGGATGCCATATTGGCTTCCTAAGGGTTTAACTATATACAATACGCTTCTTGATTTTTGGCGATCAGAACATATATCTCGCGGTTATCAGGAAGTTAAAACGCCTTTGATGAATAAAAAGGAACTCTATGTTAGATCAGGGCACTGGGAGTATTATAGGGAAAATATGTTCATTTCTGAAACTAACGAAGGCGAAATATATGCCCTAAAACCAATGAATTGTCCAAATGCAATGATAGTATATGGAATAAGGCCGAGGAGTTATCGCGAACTACCGCTTCGGCTTTCCGACGCGGATACAATTCACAGATTCGAACTTTCGGGTACGCTAAATGGTCTTTTTCGCGCGAGATCATTCTCGCAAGACGATGCCCATATCTTTATTAAGGAAAACCAGATCGAATCCGAGTATAAAAATCTCTTTGAAATCGTGGAGAGGTTTTATTCGGTATTTGACTTGAAATATTCTTATCGTATCGGGACAAGACCTGATAAGTATTTGGGGGAAAAGAAAATCTGGGATGAAGCGGAGAGAATTTTGAATGATCTGCTTGATAAATCAGGAAGAAAATATACAATTAAAGAAGGTGACGGTGCTTTTTACGGGCCCAAAATTGATATATTAATGAAGGATTGTTTGGGGAGAGATTGGCAGATGGGGACTTTGCAGCTTGATTTTCAATTGCCACAAAACTTTAATTTGAAGTATACAGACGAGGACGGTGGTGAAAAGGTGCCGGTTGCAATTCACAGGGTAATATACGGTTCGCTCGAAAGGTTTATTGGAATTTTAACCGAGCATTACGGCGGAGCGTTTCCGGTTTGGATTGCACCAATCCAAGTAATTATTTTGACAATATCGGATAAGCAGATTGATTATGCTGAGGAGATAAAAAAGAAGCTCGAAAAAGAAAAGATTAGGGTCGAATTAGATGCACGAAACGAATCGATCAATAAGAAAATTCGCGGCGCGGAGCTTCAAAAAATTCCGTATATGCTGATAATCGGACAAAAAGAGGTTGAAAAAGATAATCTCTCTTTAAGATCGCAAAAAGAAGGTGATTTGGGAGAATTTGACCTTCAAAAATTCATCAAGCGACTAAAAGATGAATCGCCAAAATAAACAAGTCCGTGTTGGCTGTGGTGCACTAATTATCAACGAAAAGGATGAAACGTTATTGATAAAGCGCGGAACTAAGGCTAAAAATCAATCTGGCATTTGGTCGCAACCCGGAGGGGCAATTGATTTTGGCGAAACAGTTGAGCATGCGATCAAGCGTGAGATCGATGAGGAACTGGATGTTACGGTTAAGCTAATAAAGTATCTTTGTTACACTAATCAAATCTTAAACAAAGAGAGTCAGCACTGGGTTGCAATTAGTTATTTGGCAGAAATTATTAAGGGTGAGCCAAAAAATTTAGAAGCGCATAAGCATGACGACATGAGATGGTTCCCGGTAGATAAACTTCCTTCTAAACTTTCAATTACAACTAAAGATTCGACAAAAGCGTATTTATCTTCGCGTAAATGACAAGATCTTATTTAGCTTATGCCAACGGCGCTGTTTTTCTTTCCATGAAATTGGATCGCCGAGTTTATATGCAGCTGTGCCTGCTCGCGGCGAGTATTTGTTGATATAGGCCATCCTGTAGCCGACTTTTTTAAATACGCCGAGGGTGTCTTGAAATTCTTTTTCATCTTCTCCCGGAAAACCGACAATAACATCTGTTGTAATTTTAATTTTTGGATTTGCTTTACGGATTTTATCTACGATTTCTAAATATTGTTTTATTGTATACGGGCGATTCATTAATTTTAATATTTTATCCGAACCGGACTGCAGTGGCAAGTGAATCTCCTTTTTGATTTTCGGCAAAGTTGCCACTGCCTCGATGATATCATCCGTCATATCTTTTGGGTGGTTGGAAATAAAAGAAACCATAAAATTTCCCTTCAATGAGTTTAACTTTTTGAGTAAAGTGGCAAAATCTTTCTTTTTACTTTTATCTTTTATCTTTTCACTTTGGTTATAGGAGTTCACATTTTGTCCGAGCAGTGTAATTTCTTTATGCCCGGCATCTATTATTTGCTTTGCTTCTTTTATGATTTCATTCATCGGCCGAGATATTTCACGTCCTCGAGTGTAGGGGACAGCGCAATATGAACAGAAGTTGTTGCACCCGTTCATTATCGGCAGAAAATGAGTTTTAGGTTTGTCATTCCGGAGAGTTTGGCTCTGTCTATTTAAAATTTTTGAAAGTGTTTTTTTATCAAAACTGTCAAGCACTCTGATATTTGATTTCTTGAATTTTCTTTTGTCTGCCTCTATTACACAGCCGAGAATAAAAATTTCCTTACCTTTCCACTTGTTAATTCTTCCCATTAATCTGTCAACAGCAGTTTGTCGTACCGCACAAGCAACGACAAAAATATATTGAGCCGAATTTTCGCCGGTTTTTTTGAATCCGAGATCCTTCAGAACTTTTTCTAATTTTGCCGAGTCGTATTTATTTTGCTGGCAACCTAAAGTAAGAATCCAATAGTTGAGATCCATTATTTATTAGTGTCTTCGGGAGTTCTCTTTTCGGTTTTCTCTTCTACTCGGGCTTCGTCAGTAGCTTTTTCTTCGCCTTCTTTAGCCTCTCCACCTTCTTCCTCTTCAGCTCCCGCCTCAGTTTCCATTTGTTCGATCGCTTCTTTTTCTTTTTCGGCTGCCGATTCCTCTAATTCTGCAAGCTCTTCTTCGCTTCGCGGAGGCTCAACGTTAGCAACTACCTCTTCCGGTTCATCCAAGACAGTAATCCCATTTGGAACCTTCAAATCTTTTATCAAAATGGAATCTTCAAATGTTTTCAGTGCACTGATATCAACTTGAATTCCACTAACCAAATTGCCCGGCAGACATTCGACCTCAATCGAGTCCTTATTTTGGACCAAGCTTCCCTCAAGGTTTTTGACTGCATTGGATTCCCCAATAAATTCGAGCGGAATTTCTGTTTTGATTTTTTCATCCATTTTTACTCTATAGAAATCAATATGAATAATTTTACCCGTGACTGGATTAAACTGCGGATGCGAAGCAATTACCTTTGTTGCTTTTTCATTATCTATTTTGAGGTCAATCAAAGTTGAATATCCTGCTTTTTCTATTGCCTGATCGAGCTCTTTGTCGGGGGTTTTGATCGAAACATTTTCTAATTTATGTCCATATAAAATGGCGGGTACATAACCTTGCGCACGCAAGTCCTTGACCCTTTTTCCATACACGTCGCGTTTTTGGGCTTGTAATAGAATTTCTTCGTTTGTATTCATGCTAAATTAAAAACCACTGGTTTATTTTACCCTAAATTTTTGATTCAATCAAGAGCTTTGCCAGAGTTCTTCAAAACTGCTCGTGAGACCTTCTATTCGAGAATTTATTTGAGATAATTCTTCGTCGGTTATTTTTCCTTGGGAAATTGGGTGAAAATGTGCTTCTTGCGGTTTACCTCTTGTCTCGCCTCCGGTTTTCTGTAAGCTCGCCAGATATGTAACCACGGTCGGTTCATGTCCTTTGGAGCAGAAGGTTTGAAAGATATAAATGTTGTCGATATAGCCACGCAGACGAATCTCATTTTCTCCGTAAGATCCGTGGCATACCGGACAGGTTAGAAAGTTTCTGGCTTGGCTTATGATTTGTTGTATTAAATTCATATTTTACTCTCTAAATGCGGATTATATATTATTTTGTGCTTGTCGTCAAACGTCTTATTTAAAGCTCATAACGGTTCCTAAAGCTCCGAGGGCGTACCCGAGAGTGCTGGGGGGCGTATAGGGTTGATATGGCGAATATGTCCCATATGTTCCGGTATTTGGCAAATAATATGTTGGTCCATAAAGTTGCGGGCATATCTGTAGTAGTTGCAATTGCTGTTGGTTTGGAACCAAGGAACTGGCATATCTGGTATAGTATGCCGTCTTGCATTGCTGGAGCGTCGGATAACCGTTGTAAGCAGAAGTCTGCCCGTACGGATATTGATATTGGTTAGTCGGGTAGTTTGGCTGATAAGCGCTATATCCGTTTCCGGAGAAGAGATATGGGCTAAATCCGCATTGGTTAAATAAATCAAGATTAATATTGATATTGCCGCTATTGCCTTTTGCGAGAAGCTGAGTAATGGCAATCCCGCCAAGCGCGTTTTTGATGCTGTTGCTTGTGCTATTGTTGCTGAATCCTAACTCGTAAACGGCGTAAGCGTACCCTAAATTTTTTAGCAAATTAGAGTCCGCACTGATTCCAATTTGCGCCGCGAGCCCGGGGTTTTTATCAACGCAATCCTTTACCATATTTGCAAATGTTTTCTGATCCGCGGGATTATTCGGATCCAATTGGGGTTTGGTTAGGAGTTGATTAGTCCAGCCGGGCTGGGGAGTGTCGGGATTATAATAAAGAGCACTAACGCTCGATAGGGGATTTTGAGCATCGCCGGCTGTGGTTGCGATGTAATAATTATCCTTAAGCCCCGGCACCCTGCTGACTGTATAACTGGCGGGAGCGGCTGGTACTTCTGCACCTTTATTTGGTGCCAATTCAAGGTTATTTGTGTCTAAATTTATCGATCCCGAGTCGCTTGTGATGGAGAATTGAACACTTTTTGACTGATATCCGGATTTGCTTAAGCTCAAAGTGTAAGTACCTTTAGGAATATATGGGATTGAGACGATTGAGGTATCTCCACCTTCGGGAGTCATACCGGTGACATTTACAGCATTTGAGCCGGCTCCACTAAGGCGATTTTTGAGATTAGTATAGTCATTGGCGATAGCGCTGGTGCTTTGCGTTTTTGTTTTAATTTTATCAATAGTGCCGCTGCTAATATTTGGTGTGTCTGTCTGGTCAGAATTTTTTATATTAGTACCGACAAGATCGCCCACCGAATCAAAAACTTTCTTCAAGTTCGAGGTAAGTGCGCCGCTGGTTTGGTCTGAGGACGAGGTCTGATTGCCATTTTCGTCTATCGAAGCGGCTTTGGCGTTGTTTGAAGATGTGCCGACAAGCGAAAAGTTTACACCTCCGATTCGCACCATATTGCCGCTAAATCCTCCCGATTTTCTCTTGGCGCTGAAAATGATTGTATTTTGGCCGCTTGGGACGCTGTACTGCCCGGGCTGGGCCTGTGCGGTGTAGTTTACCGAGTCGGATGCTTGGCTGGAGGAACAATTTATTCGAAATTCATATAGATTTTGGGGAGTGGAGTATGGCAAAGGCGCTGACATGTTAACGGCAGTATTCTGATTGGCCGGCTTGTATGCAATGAGATAAAGTTTACCGGAGCTGTTCATTTGATTGGCAAGCTGGTTGAATTTGGATAAATCCGTATAAAGCTTTCCTGTTTTGTCGGTAATGCCTACTGTTTGTGGCTGTGTGCCGTTGTCAGTAAGAGCAATTTGTGCATCTTTTATAGGGGTATTAACCGTTCCGGCTGTTGTTACAGAGAAGGTTACAGTGGAAACATTGTGTTGTTGGGCGGTTGTACCTCCTTCTGAAGAGGTGCCGGACCCTGAACCTGCCCCAGTTGTACCTCCTTCTGAAGAGGTGCCGGACCCTGAACCTGCCCCAGTTACTCCTCCTTCCTGTTCCCCTGATAAACTCGGCTGATCGCTAATTGGGTTTTTAGGACTTTCGACTTGCGTAGCTTGAGAGCTGTCGCCGGGGTTTGATTTCGGAGGTGAATAATAGCCGCTTGCAGAGCGGATTTGAATGATTCCACTGGGAATATTTGCCTCGGAGATATAGTAGTCACTTGCCTTACCAGGGGCACAAGTAATATTAGCGCTGTAAACTAATTTCGAGCTTGAATTAGTTTGTGGCATATGAATAACGGCGTAATATGGTGTTGTGCTGGCCGGGATGGTAGCAGAACGATTGGTGTTTGAAATTATCGCTACAGGGCTAATGCCCATTAGACTGGGATTAGATTGCACTCCCATTTTAGTGTTGTAATCTAGAATATAAACATATTTAGAAGAAGAAGCAGCATCTTCAACGATATCTTTATCTAAAGCGATTCTACATTCATCTGCTGGACTTGACGTTGACGCAAAAATACCCCAGAAATTATTTCTATAGCCTATGTATGCAATTACTCCAAGTGTAACCACTGCTCCGGCGACGATAAGCGAAGTGATTTTACCCTTATAGTTTAAATTAAACAGTTTTATAAGAGCCCTTCCTTTATAAGTTCCATTGGCTTAATATAATTTTAACTAATGCCTGAACAATTTTCAATACTTAGTTACGGGTATATGAATTTGCCTTTCTCCATTTTGCGATTTCACCGTGATTTCCACTTAAAAGAACAGCGGGTATCTTTGTTTTTTTATATATCTCCGGCTTGGTATATTGAGGTGCCTCTATCCTGCCTTTTTTGTTGTGTGATTCGTCTTGAGCTGATAGTTTATTGCCCAAAACACCTTTTTGAAGCCTGGCAAGAGAGTCAATCATAACAAGCGCCGGCATTTCTCCTCCTGAGAGAACATAATCACCAATAGAAACGATTTCATCGGCCTCGTCGAGAGTTCTCTGGTCGAAACCTTCGTAGTGGCCGCAGACCAAGATAATATCTTTTTCTTCGGCGATTTTCTTAATAATTTGTTGATTGAGACGTTTGCCCTTAGGCGAAAGCACTATAACACGTGGCTTCCCGGTTTTTATTGATGAGATTGTCTTTCCGATAACATCAGGCCTTAGAATCATTCCCGGTCCACCTCCATAAGGCGTATCATCAACTGTTTTTCTCTTTCCTAACCCGAAATCACGCAGATCGATTATTTCAAGCTTAATTAATCCGTTTTTAATAGCTCGGCCAATGATGGAATACTCTTTTATTGACTCGATAATATTTGGGAATAATGTAATTACTTTTATTTTCATATTACATATTATAAATTACTATTTTACTATACAAAAACCGCCGCACTTATAAAAACTGTGGCGGTTTTTGTTTTTGATTGCTTAGATAATGTCTGTTGATTGTTCCTCTTTATCTTTATTGTCGCTTTTGTCATCCTTCTCAACACTCTTCATTTCTTTGCCGCCCTCCGGCTCAATAATTTTAAGGTTGACTCTTGCATTCTCTTTTGCGCCCAGAACTCGAAGTAAAGTCCTTAAGCTCTTTGCGGTTTTGCCTTCCTTGCCGATTATTTTACCCATATCGGCTGGGTTAACGGTTAGTTCTATGAGAACGCCCATTTCATCAACTTTACGCTCAACTTTTACATCATTTGGGTTGTCAACAATTGCCTTGACAACATATTCCACAAAATTCTTATCTTGGTCTGCCATCTAACCTCCTGGTTAAATTTATTGATTTTCTTTTTTATCTTTCGGTTTTTCTTCCTGTTGGTCAGCTGTTTTTGGCATTGCGGATTTTTGCTCATTAGCTATTGCTTCAGGAGTTTTTTCGGGCTCTTGAGTCGCTGCACTTCCATTTTTTTCTTCTCTCGGCTTTTTATCCGTTGTATTTGTTGCTTCGCTTGGCCTCTTAGCTTCCGACCTGCTTTCCTTTTTTTCTTGTTTCTCTTCCTTTGTCTTAGGAGCCTTTTTGGCATCCGGGATGTATATAATGTTTTTGTGCTTGATTTTATTTTCAATCAAAAATTTTGCCATCGAATTTGATGGTTTTGCTCCCTTGGATACAAGTTCAAGAATCTGATCCTTGCTAATCTTAGATTCTTTGGTAACAGGGTTGTAATACCCTAATATTTTTAAAGCGTTAGATTTAACGGCGCTCTTTTTATCTGTTAAGACGATTCTGTAGAACGGGCTGTTTTTTTTGCCAGTTCTCTGAAATCTGATGGTCAGCATTTGCTTCCTTTGCTTCTATTTGCCCGCTCACTAACCTTTCGACAAGTTTCCACCAGAGACAGGCAGGATGGTGAGAGGTTTTGTTCTCACGCTATATTTGCGGAAATTCATCTCCTACGAACAGGAGCTTTACTTAATGAATCCTAACAAAATCTGGGAATTTTGTCAATAATTTGGGATAACCGTTTCTAAAATCTTGGGTTGACATCGGTTTTTTGCCTTCAGGTTGAATTTTCTCAACAATAAGTTTTTTTGAGGATTTTTTAGCTTGCCAAATGATAAACTTCTTGTCCTGAATTAGGAAATATGCCTTTTCTTTTGGGAAGTAGCATAAGATTTTTCTCATTGCAGATTCAGGATTGTCGGAGTCGGTTATTTTGAGGTCTGAAGAACGGATTTTTTGGCAATATGTAGCTTTGGAATTATCTTGTTTGGTAGACTTAATTTTGGTTATTTTGTTTAATTTGTTGATTTCTTTTGCAGCCGAGAGCAATATTTTCTTTAGCAGTTTTTCATATGTGTTGTTTTTATTTGAAATATTTTTTTGTATTACTATTTCGCCACAGTCAATTTTTTCATTAACTTTAATAATCGAATAACCGATTTTCCCCCCTGTGAGGATTGATGATTGGAGAGGGGATGGTCCTCGAAATTTTGGCAAAATTGACGGGTGGATATTTAAAAGTTTTCCATTAAATAATTTAATAATTTTCGATGGGATTACATACGAAAAAGAAAATACAACCGCTAATTCATTATCGGTATTAGGTTTTTTTAGATATTTGGACCAGGATTCTACCGTTATTCCTTCTGAGCGAGCGTATTTTGAGAAAAACCCACTTTTTTCAGGTTTATTTATTACGAGCAAAATTTTTTTTGCTTGAATATTGTCCATTAATAAAGAAGAGAGGGGATTATTTGTAAATATTATCATTGAATTTTTCTGTCTTTAATAAGCGTGCCGTTTAAGTGATCGACTTCATGCATTAACGCTCTAGCCATCAGGCCCCTAGCTTTGATTTTTTGTTTTTTCCCTTGTTGGTTAATATATCGGCAGTGTAGCTTTTCCGGTCTTGCGATATTGTACTCAATTCCAGGGAAAGATAAGCACCCTTCTTTCTCAATAATTTGCTTTTTAGTTTTCCAGGTAATTTCGGGGTTGATAAGTATTAACTCCGGGATGTCCGGTGAATCCTCTTTTGCCTTTTTATTATCATCCTTATCCTTATAATAATATCCAACCACGCAGAGTCTGGTGTTTTTTCCAATCTGTGGCGCAGCGAGGCCAATCCCATCTATAGTTTTAAGTAATTTCTTCATATCGGCTGCCAATTTTAAAAGATTGGCGTCAATCTTCTCGACGCTTTCCGATTTTTTTTCTAAGATTTTGTTGGGGTAAGTTAGCAATTCCATGAGTGTTTTTCTCCCTCGAGATTTTTGGTGATGGACTTGTAAATTTCGATTAACTTGCCGGTTTGGTTTTTAGCATTAAATCGCCTTGCTTTTATTCTGGCATTTCTCCCGAGGTGGACGAGCTTGTTTGGAGCGCGAAGCAGATTAATTATTTTATCTGAAAAATCATTTAAGTCAAGTTTGGAGATTACACCGTCCACTCTGTCATCTATAAAATCAGCTGCTCCGGACCCTTTGATAGCGATAACCGGAGTGCCGGATGCAAATGATTCAAGGGTTACTAAACTTTGCGACTCCAGTGGCGAGGGGACTAATGTCAAATCGCAAGCGCCGTAAATTTTATTAACCTTATTTTTAGGTAGATACCCCGTTGTGGTAATGGAGCCGGAAAATGGTTGACGCGCTATTAGTTCAAGGATGTCTTGCTCTATAGGGCCACCTCCGATAATCAGAAGATGAACATTCTCAAGCGCCTGCCAGACTTTCTTAAAAGCTTTAAGGAGGAATTCAATATTTTTTTCCTTCGAGATTGAACCCACATAGAGCAGAACTTTATTTTCTGGACGAACTGAGAAATTCATCCGCATTAAATGTGGGGGGTATGAAATAAAATCTCCCGGGTAAATTCCTGTGGCCAAAACCTCAATATCAGTTTTTACCATTTTTTTCTCGATGTATTTTTTGGCGCTTGCGCTTGGCGCTATAATAAGATCAGTATTATTTAAATAATTTCTGAAAGTTGTTTCGCATGCCCTTTTTGCGCCTTCCGGTGACTGAAAAGGGGAATGGTTGAAATAACAGAATTCAGGAAAGAGATTGTGAACTGTATGCACCAGTGGGACTCCTGCTATATCCGCAAGTTGTCTTGGTTTATTGGTGTAGCTGTAGTAAAAGTGAGAGTGGACTATATCAAGCCCCAGCTTCTTAATTTTTTCTCTATTAAAATTAATTTTCCAAAAAACTGGCTTATTTTTAATAAAAGGACTGTAAACTACAGGCACCCGGGCTATATACTTATCGCTATCCTTCCAAGATTCAATTTTGGGAGCGAAAATGTAAACTTTGTGTCCCTGTTTTTCCAATTCTCTTCTAAAGGTATGAATTGAAACTGTAACTCCGTTTGCTATCGGAGAAAAAGAATCAGTAAAGAATGCAATTCTCATATTTATATAATACCAGATTAATTGATATCTATTGGGTCAACGTAGAATTTAGCGTTGTTAAGTCGGTTAAGTAATTTTTTTATTTCCTCGTGATTTTTCTCGATTTGATTATGATTAAAAAAGAGTAGGTAATTGTTCTCTAACTCGATATTTTTTTGGGCAAATTTAGTAATTTCGGTAACTGTTTGCGCATCACGGGAATCCCGTTTCACTTCAGTGATTTTTATTAACTTTGTTGCTGGCGGAAAACTGCTATTAAGACGCTCCTTAATTTCTTGGGAATAAAATTTTCTCCAATCGTTTTGTATAATTGCGCAGACGACTGGATCATCTAAATTTTTTGATATTATTACCATTTGTTCGTATTCAAAATCATTAAATTGGCGAATTAATTTAAATAATTTTATTCTCTGGTCGAAAAACGGACTTTCGAATAAATTGTCGAAGCTTTCAAAAATTATCAAATCAATTTTTTTTTCTATCCGCAAAATTGAGTTTAATGTGGCGAGAGTCAGGGTAGAAGGTTCAATTTTATTATTCTTTGTGACAAGTGATATCTTGAACTGTGAAAATTCATCCTTTAGTCTGGAATAGACCGCACTTAAATTTTTTGAGCTCTCAATAACATTTCTTCCTTTGCATTTACTACAAATTAAATCGGCTTTTGTATTGCACTCTGCGCATGTTTGAGATGAGCTGATGAATTTGTCGCTCTTGCAAATTGAACATTCAATTTTATCTTTGCAATCTACGCAGTAAAATTGGTCGTTAAGAGACCACGATCCGGCGATTAATACGTTCTTGCCTACACGAAGAAATCCTTTAATTTTTTGTCCAAGCCCCGGATCAAAAATATTTTTAGTGTTTAGAGCAGTTATATTTTCTTTCCTACGTGAATCCTCTGCAACACTAAGCTGTTTCTTTTTGTAGCCGATAAAGGCGCTAAGCGATATAGCACTATCAAAAAAAGTTAATTTAGCGCTGTGAATTTTTGAAAGCATCATAGCAACTTTGCGCGCATTTGCTCTTGGAAATTGATCTTCTTGGTATGCAAAATTGTCCGGTGAAATCATCATAATATGTCGGAGGTTGGTAAAAGGAAGAAAATTCCCCGGTCTAGTTGCTATCACAATCTGGTTTTTGCCAGAGAGTAGTTTATTAAATGTCTTAATTTTTTGTGCTTGAGGAATTTGGCTATTGTAAAGGGTCAAATTATTTCTGTAGGTATTTCTCAAAGAGTTGTAGTATTGATTGGCCTGTATAATCTCAGGAACTATTATAAGGTATTGTCCTGAAAAATTTATTGTTTGTTTAATTAGGGGAATAATATTTGATTTTGGGCAGATTTGAAATGTGTATTTTACCTTAAGCTGACTCTTCTGCCAGGTTTTAGCAGTTGCCTTTAAATCAGACAAATATTTGTCGGAGATGTTTGGCAGGAAAGAAAATATTGCATCGGCAAGAGAGGAAAAATATTCCTTTGCGATTTGTCCAGCCAATATAAACTGATTGTCTGTTATTATTGCGACCGGAGTCAGAATCTTTTTAATCGATTTTAGTTCACGTCGAGTATCGGAGGTCTTTTTTTTGCCGAAAACAATTCCCTGAGTCAAAGATTGGCCGAAAGGAACTTTTATTAGTTGCCCTTTCTCTAATTTTTGTCCTGCAATATAATCGAAACAACTGTCTTTTGACAATTTTCTTTTTACAAGAACACTGTAAATTCCCACACCAAACCTCAATTTTTTCTTTTAAGAGACAAGGTGATAAAGTTATTTGAAAGATTATCTGACATTGTTGCGGACATTGTTGCAAATTTGGTGTGGCGATGAATCATTCTTCGGATAATTTTTTGACGATTAAATCAAGAAGCCTATTGATGTTGTGGTGGGTTACGGACGAGATCGATAAATCGGGCCTTAAGTTAATTTTGCCCGCTCTCTTTAAGAGCTCGCTTTTTGAGATGACAACAATTTCGTCTTTTGTGGTAAGAGTCTTGTCAAATGAGGATAATTCATTACGAATGATTGTATAATCACGTTTTGGATTTTGGCTTTCGCTGCTGATTAAATGGACAAGAATTTTTGTTCTTTGAGTGTGTTTGAGGAATTTATCACCCAGGCCTTTCCCTCCTGACGAACCTTCGATCAGGCCCGGAATATCTGCCACGATGAATCTTTTTTTCTTATGGTCCACTGCTGCAAGATTTGGCTCAATGGTAGTAAATAGATAGTCTGCAATCTTGGGCTTAGCGTTAGAAATAACGGAGATAAGGGTGGATTTGCCCGAGTTTGGTAATCCGATGAGTCCCACGTCAGCAATGAATTTAAGCTCTAAAGTTAATTCGGCTGATTCACCATCCTTGCCTGGGGTTGATTGGCGTGGCGTTCGATTAGTAGATGTTGAAAATTTGGTGTTTCCCAAACCGCCCTTGCCGCCTTTGGCAATTAATTTTTTATCTCCCAATTTAGTTAAATCTGCGAACAGCTTGGAGTTTTTGTAAATTATCGTTCCGGGTGGCACACGAATATCGAGATTTTTACCGTTTGCACCATGCATTTTCTTACTTTTCCCATTCTCGCCGTTGTCAGCTTTAAATAATTTTTTGTGTGAAAATTCATACAAAGTATCGAGATTCTCTTGCACAACAATATAAATATCCCCACCATCCCCACCATCTCCACCATCGGGTCCACCTTTGGGCACGTATTTTTCTCTTCGGAAAGAAACAACCCCATTTCCTCCACGTCCGGCTTGGATTTTGATTTTTTCATAATCTTTTAGCATACTAAAATAAGCTTATTGCAAAGTGAAATTATTTCAAGAGTTTATATTAGAACGGTGGGACTGGCCTACCGCCAATTATAAGTTCAAAATGAAGGTGCGGACCGGTTGATCTTCCTGACGATCCTGAATATCCAATAACTTGTCCTTGTGAAACGTAATCACCGGCGCTAACAGCGAAACCTGAAAGGTGCGCATATCTTGTGGTCCTTCCCCCTCCATGGTCTACAACTATCTGGTTGCCATAACCGCCGTTCCAGCCAGAACTGACAATAGTCACTTTACCTGAATCTGCCGCTGCCACCGATGTGCCAATAGGTGCCATATAATCAATTCCCGTATGTCCTCCTCCAAAGCCTCTCGAAATCCCGTTATGGCTTATCGGTACAATAAGACTACCCGAAGAAGTGCCGTCATATGCGGAAGATTGTTGGGTACTGCTTCTGGCAGATAAAGATCTCGAGGTTGAAGCGGCAAGAACTTTTGTTTGTTTCGCGGCGAGCTCTTTTTGTCTTTTTTCCTCAGCTGCTTTGCGCTCTTCCTCTTCCGCTTTTTTAATAGCAACAATCCAATCATCAGAGGTGGAAGTGTCTTTCTTGGGAATTGAAAGTTCCATACCTTCTTTAATGTTTTTGGTATTAGTCGGACTTATATTGTTTGCATCTAGAATAGTTGCAACGTGCAAATTAAATTTTTCAGCAATTTGTGTAATTGTTTCTCCTTGAGCAACCGTGTATGTTGCGGCTTGTCTGACGGGCTCGGGCGTCGTTGTACCTTCGTTAACTTGTAACTGTTTTGCAACATCATATTCATTTTTGGTGATCATCATAGAAAGAGCAACATCACTTTTCTTCTCTTCAATACCCGGAGTATATTTAGATATATCTTCGACAAACGTACCAGCTTTCATGGGGTCAATTGGGTCTGAATACATTGAAATATCTCTGTATATTTGACTGTTGACAGACGCTTCGGAAACCCAAGGAATTAGTGCAATAAAAGCAAGAAGTATAATATTCAAGGTAGATCGCTTACCAATAGGTGAGCTAAAGAAAACCTTTATTTTTAAAGAGTTAACAAAAAATAAAGTTCGAACTTCGTTAGCCAAAATCCGAATTTTTTTAATTAGAAACCTTGTTCTTTTATTTTCTACAGAGGGAGGTTCCTCTAAATTTGTAATCATCTTTTATACGTAAGTTAGTATATAGTCCAGCTAAGCGTTGTCAACCCCCACGCCAAACTATAACTGCCGTTTTTCAATTATTTTGGTAAGTACAATTAATCAACCCAGTTAGTTAAGCAAAACTCTCAGGGTTTGGTGTGTGCGGTCAAGCCTTAGGGTGCTCTTTATTATTTATTTATTGCCTAACTGCACCGAGATAGTTTCGGGAGAAAAAGATATTACGGAAAGGCTCCCCGGGAGTCCATTTATTGTTTTTGAATAGGGAATTGAGAATGTTGAGTTTTTTCTGTTAGTTAAATCAATGTCTACGGATAATAAGTCTGAGTTGATAGAATCTAACAAGTCTCTCGAACCCGCTATCGTAGCCTGTATAGATGGAGGAGCTATCGAAATTATCCGCTGATCAGCGGATAGATTAACCGGATTAACTTTGATAGAGAAATTTTCAACTGCCTCGACTTGACTAATAGTTAATGTTACCTTCACAAGATTAGTTTTATCTTCAAGAACTATACCGCTCGGGATGTTGAGGGAAATTGTTATTGTCTTTGTTTGATTAAGCCCAGAAATATCGATCAATTTTGTTTCAATATATTTGGTTTGCGCAATCGTGTTTGCGCTCCCCGAAATTAGTGCTGTTTCAGGGTCTATTGTAACCGAACTTATAGCATAACCATCAGCCAAGTTTCCTTGGAATACTGGTTTGATGCTGACAGTTTTAGTCCCGGCTGTTTTATCGACCACGACATCAACGCTAACCTCAGAAGGGTAAAACTTAATGTCTTTCAGTTGTTCACCGTCTGCTGAAAATGCTGACAAACTAGCGACTTTTGTGAAATTATTATTCTCGCCGGATAACTTGATTGTGGCGACAGCTTCATTTGCCAATTTGATTTCACTTTCAGGGCCTTGCACTTCAACCTCGGGTGGAGAAATGGTTTTCTCAATTGCTGAAAAGCCGTCAGCAGCTTTTGCTTCGAACTTGACGCGCACAGGAACGGTCTTTGTGACGATGGGCTCAATTTTGACCGTAACTACACGCGGATCCCGATCGATTATTTGGATGTTGGAATTTGCCGAAGTGACCGTAACGTCTTTCTCGTATGTTCCACTCGAGAGTCCGCTCAGGTCGACAAAAGCTTTAAAATTATCCGTACTAATATCTTTTAGAGCAATTGAATCAGATCTTATTTTTATTGAAACGGAGTCATTGTCGAGAAGCGCAACCAGGCCGCCTTGGATATTTCTAGGTTCTATAATTATTTTCCCTGGAAAATTTACAACAGAACTTGCGTTTGTTGTTGTGTAAATCCAAATTACTAAGGCAATAATTACAGAAATTAATTTAGATGGCCAATTCGAAAATATTTTTTTTGACAGTTTCATTTTTTATTTTCCTTCAGATTCAAAAGCTGCATCAACCGATTTTTCAAACTTTCTTGGGTTAAACCGGATTCCAGTATTCCGTCAACAGCGATAGATATTTCTCCTCTTTCTTCTGAAACGATGATTACAATTGCGTCCGAAATTGTTGATATTCCTATCGCAGCGCGATGCCGTGTGCCGAGACGATAATCGAATTTGGACTCGGAGAGGGGGAGAATTGTTCCTGCAGCTTTTATTTTATTTCCGGCGATAATGACCGCACCGTCGTGAAGTGGTGCTTTGGGCGAAAAAATATTGAGCAGCAATTCTGTAGAGAGTCTAGCGTCAAGTACTGTGCCTTTCTCGACATGTTCTTTGAGCTTTTGATTTCTTGAGAGAACAATCAGGGCTCCCGTTTTATTTTTTGAGAGAATTGCGCATACTTCGGAGATAATATCAATAATGCTAATAAGCTGATTTTTTCGTAGCTTATTAAAATCATTGACTAATTTAGCGGTACCAATTTTTTCGAGTGCATTTCTAAGTTCTGGCTGAAAAACGATTGGAATAGCGACCACGATAGCAGTTAAGGCATATTTAAGGATAAAGTTAAGGGCTGTGAGATTTAGAGTTCTGCCGAAAAACCAGATAACAAATAACAGTCCAATACCGTATAGAATCTGAACCGCCCTAGTTTCTTTGATAATTGTGTATATCCAATAAAATAATGCGGCTACAATAATGATATCTAAGACCGAAATAAAATTGAATTTTGAAAATATCGCTTCAAATAGAGACAGAGTTTGATCTGCCGATCCTAAGACTTTGACTACGCCTGGATTTATTTTCCCCTCCTTTTAATTTAAGTATATTTCCTTTTTTTATTTATTCAACTTTTTCTTTATGGATTTTACAATTTCTTCAGTTCTGATGAATTCGGCGATATCGCCTTCTTTTAATCTGGCAGCACCCTGATAACTTATTCCGCATTCATCATTTTGCTGCGCTTTGTTTACACTTCCTTGCCCTTTCTTAACGCTAATAGTTTTAAGTTCGTAGATTTTTTCACTATCTCTCAATATTTCTATTTTGGTTGCCGGTGTCACCTCTCCGGCAGTGACTAAGCCACCGAATATTCCACTTTCCTTCTCAGTCCTGAAAATTTTAAGAATCTTCATTTTGCCTATCCTGGTTTCGACAATCTCCGGTTCGAGCATTCCTTCCAACGCAGACACTATATCATCAAGCAACTGGTATATTATGTCGTATTTGGAAATTTTAATTTTATTTTGTTCAGCCAATTTACGAACATTTGGTGGGACAGGAGCTTTAAAAGCGATTATGACTGCCTCTGTTGAAATGGCAAGGTTGATATCAGATTCATTAACTGGCCCGACTGAAGCAGAAATAATTTTTATGCCAATATCGTCGGATGCAATTTCGCTTAGAGAATTTTTTATTGCGCCAAGCGAACCTTGTACATCTGCTCTTAGTATTAAATTTAATTCTTTTATTTTGCCCTCTTTGGCCTGTTTGGAGATTTCTACCAATCCTGTGCCCGAGGAAAATCCCTTAACATTTTTTTGTTTCTTATTGCTCTCAGCAATTGTTTTTGCCGTTTTCTCGTCTGGTGCGGCTTTAATTATGCTCCCAGATCTGGGAATATTTTTGAATCCGGAGACAAGTACGGGCATTGAGGGACCGGCTTCTTTGATTCTTTTTCCTGTCCAGTCTTCCAGGATCCTGATCTTTGCGCTTTCGTCGTCAAAGATTATACTATCTCCAACGTGTATTATTCCTTCTTGGATTAAAATTGTAGCAACTACTCCCTTGCCTGGCTGCATCTTACTCTCGATGATGACGCCCTTTGCTGGTTTGTTTATGTCGGCTTTTAATTCAGCAAGATCGGCATTTAAAATAATCATCTCTAAAAGCTCGTGGATATTAGTGCCGTCTTTTGCTGAAACCGGCACCATAATAGTTTTTCCGCCCCATTCTTCGGGAATAAGACCCTGGTCGGAAAGCTCTCTTTTGACCATTTCTTGATCAGCTTCCGGCTTATCAATTTTATTAATTGCCACAATAATGGGCACCTTGGCGGCTTTTGCGTGACTGATAGCTTCTATTGTTTGTGGCTTTACACCATCGTCTGCTGCTACAACAAGAATGACAATATCAGTAATGTTTGCGCCCCGCGCTCGCATCATCGAGAATGCTTCGTGGCCAGGCGTGTCGATAAAAGTAATTGTTCTTTCGGATTTTTTCCCCGATTTACTCTGCAGACTGATTACCGTTTGATATGCGCCTATATGTTGAGTTATGCCTCCTGATTCTTGATCGATAACATTGGTCTGTCTTATTCTGTCTAATAGTTTTGTTTTACCATGGTCGACATGTCCCATAATTGTGACAACCGGTGGCCTAATCTCTATCTTGGGTTTCTTGCTCGATTCAAAATGGACTTCATTTCCCCTCTCTTTTTCTTCTCGAGTCTCAAATCCGAATTCGTCTGCGATAATAGACGCAGTTTCAAAGTCGATGCTTTCGTTGATAGTTGCCATAACGCCATTTTGAATAAGCTTGGCCACAATTCCTGACGGAGATATACCAATCTTTTCGGACAATGTTCTAATGGGTACAACAACCGGGAGTGATATCTTTTTATCCATTATTTTTCATCCTTATAATATCTGATATGTAAGCTCGGACTTTGTTTATTATGCTTCTCGTCGTTATCGGGCTTTATGGGTGGGCTCCCGCTATCAATTGTTTCGATTATTTCGTCTTTGATAATATGGATTACTGAAGCGGTTTTATCGTTGGCGTTAAGCCTAATTAATCTTACGCCCTGCGTGTCGCGCCCGAGTTTTTTGACAGATTTGAGTGAGATTCTAATAACTTGACCATGCCTGGAGCAAATAATCATGTCGCCTTCATTGCCCTCTACAACACTTGCCTCGACTACCAAACCAGTTTTAACGGTTGTTTTAACTGCTTTTACACCGGATCCGCCCCTATGCTGCCTGGGATGATTTCGGCTTATATTTGTGCGTTTGCCATAGCCGTTTTCGAGAATAGTCAACAGGTCTGAATCAGTGTCGTCTTTAGAGAGAATATCGAGGGATATCAGGTCATCGCTCTCGCGCAGCTTAATTCCACGCACTCCCGAAGTCCCTCTTTGCATTGGCCTGGCATCTTTTTCGTCGAAGAGGATTGACTGTCCCTTCCTACTTACCATAATTATTTGGTCTTCACCGGAGCTGGTTGTCGCAAATCTTAATTTATCATCGGGTCTTAACTTAATTGCGATTAAACCACTTTTTCTTATATTTTTGTAAGCCTCAATTTTTGTTTTTTTAATCAGTCCTCTTTTAGTAGCAATAATAAAGAACTTTTTGTCTTGCAGCTTATCTTTTGTATCAGTTAAGATAGTTGTTACGTTTTCATCTTGCCCGATTTGAATAAGATTGGCGATTGCTTGCCCCTTTGCCTGACGGCTGGCTTGCGGGATTCCATAAACCATTGTAGAAAATAACCTACCCTTTTCGGTGAAAAAGTAGATGGTATCCAGGGTGTTAGTTACCACCATTTCTTTTACAGAATCTTCTTCCTTGGGTGTCATTCCAACAATTCCCTTGCCTCCGCGCGCTTGTTTTTTATATGTATCGATTGGAACTCTTTTAATATAGTTCTCATTAGTAATTGTTACGATTGTTTTTTCATTAGGAATCAAATCCTCTGCCTTGAAAGAATCCAATTCGCTTTTAATAATTTTTGTCCTTCTGTCGAAGCCATATTTGGACTTGATTTCTTTGAGTTCGTCTGAAATTATGGAAAGAATCTTTTTTTCGTCGGATAGAATTGCTTCAAGTTCTTTAATTAGTTTTAATTTTTCAGCAAGCTCATCGTCCACTTTTTGCCGCTCAAGTGCTGCAAGAGCCGAGAGACGCATATCCAAAATTGCATTTGCTTGAATTTCGGAGAATTCAAATTTGGCGATTAGATTTTTGAGAGCATCCTCGCGATTTGCAGATTTTTTGATTATAGTAATTATCTCATCAATATGGTTAAGCGCTTTTTTTAATCCTTCCAGTATATGCGCTCGCTCTTTTGCTCTGGTGAGATCAAACTCGATTCTTCTGCGTACAACTATTTGTCTATGTTTTATATACTCATCGAGGGCAGATCCGAGAGTAAGTATTCTGGGTTGAATTCCGTCAATTAAAGCAAGAAGATTAACATGAAATGCGCTTTGCAAAGGAGTAAGAGAAAATAACTTATTTAAAACTTTTTTGGGATAAGAAGCAGATTTTAATTCTATGACAATTCGGACACCTTCTTTTTTATCCGATTCGTCCCTGATATCAGTGATACCGTCAATTTTTTTGCCCTTTACTAAATCGGCAATCTTTGTAATCAGATCGGATTTGTTGACTTGGTAGGGGATTGAAGAAATGACTATCCTAAGTCCTCTTTTTGACTCTTCTATATTTGCCTGGCCCCTGATTATAATTTTGCCTTTGCCGGTAGTGTAAGCATTTCTTATTCCTTCGGCGCCGTGAATTTCACCATTTGTCGGTAAATCGGGACCTTTAATAAACTCCATCAAATCGTCCGTTGTGGATTGTGGATTATCGATAAGATGGATTATGCCATCACACAGTTCACTCAAATTATGCGGCGGAATATTTGTAGCCATTCCGACTGCGATTCCAACTGCGCCGTTAAGTAATAGATTAGGAAGTTTTGAAGGTAAAACGGACGGTTCTTTGAGTGTTCCGTCGTAGTTATCGATATATTTGACAGTCTTCTTGTCAATATCTGAGAGCATCTCGCCGGAAGGCGCTGTTAATTTTGCTTCAGTGTAACGCATAGCTGCCGGAGGATCGCCATCAATCGAACCAAAGTTTCCCTGTCCTTTGACAAGCGGAACTGACATGGAAAAATCTTGTGCCATTCGCACCAGAGTGTCGTAAATTGCGGTGTCGCCGTGCGGATGATATTTACCCATAACCTCACCAACAATCTTGGCTGATTTTGTGCTTTTGCTGCTCGAGTAGAGATTCATCTCGCCCATTGTAAACAAAATCTTGCGATGTACCGGCTTGAGCCCGTCTCTGGCATCGGGCAAGGCTCTTGCGACAATAACACTCATAGCATAATCAAGATACGATTGTTCCATTTCTTGAGTTATGCTTCTCTCAATTACTTTCCCAACTCCAACGATATTTTTAACTTCCGGCTCGTTATTGTTTGATAATGGTTCTTGCTTTATTTCTTTTTTCTCTTCCATTGATTTGATTTCTTATTTTTTACTTTTCACTTTCATCTTTTGACTTTGAACTTTTTTATATATCTAAATTTTGTACCAATTTTGCTTTTTGCTGAATAAATCTTTTTCTTGGAGGTACTTCATCACCCATTAACATTGAAAAAACTTGATCTGCTATCTCGCCATCCTCGATTTTTGCCTGCACTAAAATCCGGTTTTCCGGATTCATTGTGGTTTCCCACAGCTGATCAGGGTTCATTTCACCCAAGCCTTTATATCTTTGAATGGAATATTTGGCGCCTTTATTTTTTTCCAGCCATGTATTCATATTGTCGTCGTTATAAAAGTATTCTTTTTCTTTTCCTAACTGTGCAAGATAAAGCGGTGGCTGGGCAAAATAAATATATCCTTTTTCGAAAAATGGTTTGAAATGTCTAAAGAAAAATGTGAGCAAGAGTGTGCGAATGTGGCTTCCATCAACATCAGCATCAGTCATTATAATTATTCTGTGATACCTTGTTTTTTCTATGTCCAGATCCTCGCCGATACCTGCGCCGATAGCGACAATAAGCGCTTTTATTTCATCCGAAGAAAGCATTCGATCTAACCTTGCCCTTTCCACATTTAAAATTTTTCCTTTAAGCGGTAATATCGCCTGAAAGGTTCGATCACGGCCCTGTCTCGCCGAACCGCCTGCGGATTCTCCCTCGACGATAAATAGTTCTGACTTGGCGGGATCTTTACTGGAGCAATCTGTCAATTTACCCGGTAAGGTCATTCCTTCCAGAGCGCCTTTTCGGATAACTGTTTCACGTGCTGCTCTCGCTGCTAAACGTGCTTTAGCGGAAAGTAGAACTTTCTCGATAATCTTCCTGGCTTCATTTGGGTGCTCTTCTAAGTAAGAACCCAAGCCGGTATAAACTACTGACTCCACTGTTCCTTTCATTTCGGGATTTCCGAGCTTGGCCTTTGTTTGTCCCTCAAATTGCGGCTCGGTCAACTTAACCGACAGGACAGCAGTTAAGCCCTCTCTGGCGTCGTCTCCCGTTATGACAGCATCCATTCCTTTGAGAAATTCTTTTTTCTTGGCATAATCATTGAGCGCGCGTGTCAAAGCCGTCCTAAATCCAGTAAGATGCGTTCCTCCCTCGATTGTATTTATATTATTGGCAAATGAATAGAGGTGCTCATTGTAGTCATCTGCATAGGCTATAGCAGCTTCAATAGGTGCCGGTTCATCTTCTTTGTTGTTAGTGATATAGATTGGCGGATCAAATATAGGATTTTTATTTTGGTTGATGTGTCTGACGAAAGCAATAACACCACCTTCAAAGTAAAAGGTATATTGCCTTTCTTTTTCTTCGCGCAAATCTTTCACGCGAATTTTTATTCCTTTGGTCAAATATGCGTGTTGGCGGGCACGATCCGTGATGGTATTCCACGAAAATTTGATGTTTGAAAAAATTTCCGGGTCTGGCTTGAAGGTTATAATCGTGCCGGTGTTTGCTTCCGGCTCGGCCTTGGATATCAATTTGCCTTTTGGTTTCCCCCTTGAATATTCTTGAGTATATATTTTTCCATCCCTCTTGACTTCGGCAATAAGTTGTTCTGAAAGTGCATTAACAACGGAAACACCGACTCCGTGGAGACCGCCGGACACTTTATAACTCCCGTTTTGGCCGAATTTTCCTCCGGCATGAAGTTTAGTGAGAACTGTCTCGAGAGCCGACAAACCGGTTTGCTTGTGTTTATCTACCGGAATTCCCCGTCCATCATCAGTAATGCGAACTTCGTTTTCACCCAATATCTCAATATTAATATTTTTGGCATATCCCGCCATAGCTTCATCAATGGCATTGTCCAAAACTTCCCAAACCAAATGATGAAGACCTTCTATGCCGGTTCCGCCAATGTACATTCCAGGGCGTTTTCTAACAGGTTCCAGACCTTCTAAGACTGAAATAGAGGATGCATCATAATTTGTTTTTTTTGCTTCTTCTTGATTCATAACAAAAAATTACTCCTTAAAGTTCTTAGTGTATTTTACCACTTTTATAGATATAACACAAATGTCCCAAATTCGAAAATCTTCATTTCCACTTGCAAAATATATGTTTTTAAAAGTACGAACGATCCTTTTACAATAGGGCATAAAAGAGAAAGGGCTGGGACAGTTAGACCGCCCAGCCCCATTTTATGTGCTTGGGTTCAGATGCCTCGGCCATCACAGCCAGCCTGACCTTCTTCCTTCGAGCGATTTGCGTGCTTCTTTGACGGTCAACTGTCCGTCAAGGATGTGTTTGGTACAATGCAGGTAAGGCAGGTCGGTCGCTGACATACCGGGCTTCTTGCACATCTCGTACACGTTGTTGAAGCTCTCAACCACGCCGCGCTCGTTCTCAATTCGAGATCGGACCTCGTCCGGATACGAACCTTGAGCGATGAGCAAACCAACATGATAATTGCGGCTGCCGGAACTTGAGCAGAGATTTTCATCGGCTCTAAGAATCCGGCGGACACATTCAGCGTCATGGTCGGCGCTCGCGCAGGTGTCCCAGCGGTGCATGCCGGTGATCTTCGCGGCCTCGGCCTCGATACTTGCTTGTACTAATGCCAAAGTCGAGGGTTCGCCTAACAACTCCCAGTCGGCCATTCCGCGTTGGAGGGAGACGATTGTCCGCAGTTGGTTCAAGTGAACAATCGTCATAGGATCGTGCCATTTGACCGGCCAGAAGTTCGAGATCTCACGGATCAATATCTCGGCGCCATTGTCTGCTCGGCGATAACTAGGGTATGCCGCGACGATCATGCCGACAATCTCACCTCGCAGTAGACTCTCTGAGAGAACAGCGCCGGTTAGGTAGTAGACCCCATTCCAGCGATTGTCCTGGAAGATGTCTTTGCTGAGGCCACCTTTCTGGACGAGCCAGAGCGACGTCGATAGGTGATCACCTTCGAGTTGTGCGAGCACTTCCGGAACCGCGGCGGCCGGCGTGGTGATAAAGACGTGATCGAACTCATCCACATCAGGCAGACCCGTTGTTACCTTGTCCGCGCCGAACTTCTCGGCGGCCGACTGTGCCTTGGCCGGATCGCGGATGTACATCAGGCAGTTATGACTTGCTCCTTCAAAGGCGTGAAATAGTCCCTGTCCGAAGTGGCCGGCACCGATAATTGCGACCCTCATTAAGAGAGCCTCCTTATGCGGCATGCGGCTTTTGCCGCGGCTTGCTTGATGTGTTCGATCTGCTTGTCAGTGATCGCTCCGCCGTCACCGGTGCGCAGCGCTCCGGTCCCGTCGGAGCGAGAGTTGCAGATCTTGGCGATATGCAGGACTTCTAGCAGGTCGTACTTACCGCCCACTCCGCCAAGATATTTGGTTTCGCCTGCTTCGGCTAGTGCCTGCGTCTGGAAGAGACAGGCGAACGACATGTCTTCGGGCAAGCCAAGAATGCTTGGGAGGTTAGCATTTTTGCATTCAACCAGCCCCCCGTCATAGACCAATACGTCTTCGCGTGAGACCTTGAAGTCCCTAGGGCGCGCGATATCGCAGACAATCGCTCCCGGCCTTAGAGTAGTCTCATCAATCTCGAGTTCCGTAGCCGAGGAGGTCGCTGAGATGATAAGATCGGCTTCAGATAGCGCCTCGTTCAAATCACTTGCCACGACGACGTCAAGGTCAGGGTGTGTGATGTGAATCTGTTGCTGGCATATTGCCGCTCGTTGCAGTGTCCGATTATAGAGAATGATCTTTCTAATAGGCAGCAGCTCGGCGGCCAACATGGCGGCAACGGAACCGACTCCGCCCGTGCCGATGACAAGCAGGACGCAGTCCTTGATGTCCTTGCCCATCTTCTGGCATGCCAGGTTGAGTGAACCCACACCGATCCATGCGGTGTAGTCATTGCCGGTCGTAATGTGGATCCGGCCGTGAAAACGGTCCCGCAGAACTTGCCCTCTATTGCCGACGATGGCTGTATAAGCACCGAGTCCGGCGTGGGTTGCTCCAGCCATTGCTCCTAAACGGATCATGCGCGAAATGGCCCAGAGGGCAAACTGCTGATGCCGCATCATGAAGCTTGGATCTATCGGCACCGGAGGGATTAAGCCTTGACTTGGCTTGCGCCAGTCTTCCCTCCCGTCAACTCTGTTCCAAAACATCGCCTCGCGGACGAAAGCCGCCGGGTAGATAAGGAAGAGAAGCGGCGCCAGGAGAGAGTTGAAGAACCAGTAAGGCAGAAACGCTAGGCGTGGACTCTTCTTGACAAAGTAGTCCTTGAGATAGGTCGGGTCGTCTGTGGTGGGGTGCACCACGAAGCCGTATTGCAGACACGGCCGACCCTTTTTGGAGTTTGGCTCGTAGCCGAGCTTGATCAGGTTAAGGTTCAGGATATGGCCCCAGAGAACCAGAGCGAAAGTCGCCCAGACCCAGCCACTGTTTCCCCACCCGATCCCGATCGCGAACATCGCCGTGAACAGAAATGCGGCGGCTACGCTCGCCAGCGAAGTGTAACCGCTCTTCTTCTTGAGAAGCGCGAAGAACGCCAGCGCAACCAGGGCGAACGGCCACCATAAGGCCGCTGCGACTCCCAAGAATGTGGCCACACCTTTGCCGCCCTGGAATGTCAGCCAGAACGGGTAGCGATGGCCCGCTATGACCATGAAGCCGCACAGGGCTTGGAAGCTGTAGCCATAGCCGTAGTGCCGCGCCAGCATGATCGCAACGAAACCCTTGAAGGCATCAAACACGACTGCGGGCACATACAGATTCTCACAACCCTTAACCCGCTTCAGATTGGAGGCGCCGACATTACCAGAGCCGAGCTTCCGCAGGTCACGACCCGTTGCGAGGTAGCATAGCAGCCATGCAGCCATCGATGCCCCAATGACGTATGACCAGAGCAGCAGATACAGCTCTTGCATGTGTTTCCGTCCTTTCTTGTGTATGTCAACGCCGATTTTGCGGCTTACATCGAGCATAACTCGATCTGGAAATTATAGAATAAAAATAGCTTTTGCACAATAAAATAAAATTTCTTTTTCAAGAGTTAGAATTTTGCAAGGGTTAGACCATTTAAAAAGAGAGATCTTTTATCAACTGTGTATCGATTTGTTTTTTGCCGAATAAGTCAAGATGTAAGCTGTCAAAATTTGTTCCCGGCTGACGCATAATAATAAGTTTGTAGTTTTTTTTGGTGATATTGGAAGGCAATTGATACTGAATTTTAACGCTTGATTCTTTGCCAAAACCCGTGCTGAACCAAAACCCGATTGATTTTTTGCCCGACTCGATTGCCTCGTCGCAATTATCGGGATATATTCCTTCTCCTGCCAACTTTACAGACTCAATTTTTGCATCCATCGGGACAAGAACGCGTGTATAGTTTCGGTTGAGAATATCGGGTCCCAACGGATTCGGATTATGAGTACGAACAATAGTCAATTCAGATTCTAAATCTTTGCCTTTTTGCCTTACATTAAGGTTAAGTACTTGGTCAATATTTAAGCTTGATTTGCCGCCGTTTAAATTTGCGTTGATTACGTAGAGAAAATCATTTCCCCACTGTGGTATGTTTCCTCCCCATCCCCTTTTCTCGATTAAACTCTGAATTTTTGTATCGCTTGAATAAATAATTACATTTTTTTCGTTTAGGTATAAAAAGGTTTTCGAAAAAAGTTTGAACTTGCCAATACCTTTGAACTTCTCTGTTAATTTTGGGAGAATTTCGAGAAGAATTTTTTTAGGTTCATTTTCTACTTTATTTTTCTCGTTGAACCAGTAATCTTGATCAATCTTTTGGCTCATAATAGAAGAAAAATTGTCACAGTTTATCTCGGTCCCGTCGCTAAGCGTAATCGGTCCGGTAATTTTTAATAGATCTATAACGGTTGTTGAAGATATGGCGATTACGTTATCAATAGGTTTCTCCCATCCTTGCCCGAAGTACCAAGAAAGCGTTTTGGCTGCTTCGGGAAAATCAGTATCCCAGTTTGCATTTACAAAAGTTTGAGGGCGGTTGATGAATGTTTCGCGCACCGGTTTTGGGGCGTTGTCGAGATCCATTGCGACAAGCTGATTGTCATTACGATAGACATTCGTTTCGATATTAAAATTAATTTGAGGCTTAATTATTTTCTTATCAACGGATAATGTAGCAAAACTACCCCAAAATCCGCCTGTCGGACGTAGCTCTGCCGAGTTTTGGAAACCAATAAGAGTATTTTTGCCACGCAGGGAATTGGCAATTTTTAGTATTACGAATGTCTCAGAATTGAAAAAAATTAGGGCAAGAGCCAATATCACCAGGACAAGAATTAATCCTCCGACCTTAAATTTTCTTACGGGGTTAATTCGGATGATGCGTATTTTTTGGGAACTTCTAACATAATCTGCGCGGATTTTTTTAACGTGCTTGAGTTTTTTTATGTCTAAGTCTTGAATTCTTTTGTGTCGGTTAGGAGAAACTTGCCCCATCCTTATTTTTTGATTGATTCTTTGATGAATACTATTCCCAGGGCGACGAAGAGACCGACAAAGAGCCCAATTAGAGTGTTAATCAAAATTGGCTTAGGCGAGGCAATGACGACGGGATTAATGTAACTAACAGTAAATTCTTCACTAGCGCTCGAAAATGAAGATTCAATTTGGTATTTTGCCAATTGGGCCGAAGTCTCAATTATCTTGCCCGCTTTTTCTTTATTTGTGTTGTTGTAGTTAACCGTGACTACGGCAGCGGTCGAGACTTGTTTTTTAGCAGTAAAAATTTTTGCAAGTGATCTTAGATTTGCGCTGGGCAAATTGTAACCAGCTTTTGAAAAAACCTCACTGACAAACGATGGGGATGAAAACAGTCCGATAATTGAGTCACCTAAATCGCTCGATGCCTGAATTGAATAATATTTATCATATTCGTAATAGTTTGCGTTGGATTGGTTGTCGGATTTTGTTTTTGCCACTGATATTGCTGTTGATGATTGGTATTCGACCGGTTTTCTCACCGTTGACCAATATGCGCCGATGACAAAAACCGCGATTATGACCACAAGCAAAATTATATTTTTCCAGATAATGCTGAGGTAATCTTTAAGTTCCATAATTTCTCCTTTTATAGGGATTTTATTATACTTAACATTTTATCCTTAAAGTGTTTCGAATCGAATTTCATAGACGATTTGATTAATTTATTTCTATCAAAACTCAGTTTCTCAAATTTCGCAATTGCAGCTCTCAAGCTTTTAGCGGTCTGATTATCAAATAATACTCCGGTTTTTTTATCCTCTATAATTTCCAGTATACCACCTTTTTTGTAACCGATTACCGGAGTACCGGCCGCAAGCGATTCGACTGGCACTATACCGAAATCTTCATCGGCGCAGAAAATTGTGGCTCGCGCTTGACAGTAAAGATGTACTTTTTCTCTTTCACCAATCTGACCTGTAAATGTAATTTCATTACCGGCAATTCTTTTAAGTTTTTTCAGTTCGGGTCCGGATCCGGCAATAATCAATTTTCTGCCAATATTTTTACATGCTTTAATTGCCAAATCGATTTTCTTATATGCAATGAGGCGGCTGATAGTAAAGTAGTAATCGCGCCGAGAGGAAGTTTTAACGTTTTTGAAAAGATCGGTAGCAATTGGGGGATAGACAACTTTGCTTTCACAACCATAATATTTTTTTATTCTCAGGGCGCTATTTTGGGAGTTCGCAATAAACTGATCAACGGATTTATTTGATTTTAAATCCCATTTTTTTAGCCATTTTATGATGAGATTTCCCAAGGGCAACTTTGCAAGTCTGTTATCTAAATCCGGTTCCCAAACGTATCTCATAGGAGTATGGCAATAACAAATATGTCTTGAACCGGAGGGTTTTTTTATTCCTTTTCCAAAGGCAGATGAGCTTGAAATAATAAGATCATATCCCTCCAGATTTAGACTGGAAATTGCCATAGGGAGAAGAAAAAGTGCAAGTTGATGAATTTTGTTGAGAACAGGTATCTTTTGCAGAAAACTTGTTTTTACCCTTCGTTTTTTTAATTTAGGGTGATTACTGGGGTCAAAAACGGTAGTAAATATGTCGGCTTGGGGAAACATTTTTGCCAACTCGTAAACAACTACTTCGGCACCGGCTCGGCTTGTTAGCCATTCGGCAACAATAGCGATTTTTTTAGGTTTCATCAGTAACTACCCTTTCCAAATAAAACCGCTCTAATGGTTCGCAGTATTATGTAGAAGTCGAGCCAAATAGTCCAATTCTCAAGATAAAAAATATCGAGTATTGCTTCCTCGTCGAAGGTCAAATCACTTCTTCCCGATATTTGAGCAACTCCAGTAATCCCCGGTTTTATTAAAAGGAGCTTTCTTTGCTCTGGCGTATAGTTTTTTACTTCTTTTGGTTGGTGAGGCCTGGGTCCTACAACACTCATATTCCCCGCCAGAACATTAAAAAATTGTGGTAGTTCGTCCAAGCTGGTTCGTCTCAAGAAATTGCCAATCGGGGTGACTCGCGGATCGTTATATATTTTGTATACAGCGCTGCCTTTTTTAAGATTTTGTTTTTGGATTAAGGTATCCTCGAATTTCTCAGCGCGGGTTCCACCATAAAGTTTGCCAGTGCAATACTCTATGTACATTGTTCTAAATTTTAGTGTTTCAAACTCGCCTTTATCCCCGATGCGGATATTTCTATAAACTATAGGTCCCTTCGAGGTCGTTTTAATAATAACTGAGATTACCAGATAAACAGGGGATAAAATTATTATTGCAAAGATGGATATAATTGCATCGCAAAGACGTTTTGCAATCCACCCCCAGCCATCCAGTGCTGTTCCCCGAAATTCAATTATTGGCAATCCGGCAAAGTTATCATATTCAAGTGTTTTGACGCCGGCTTGTGCATATGTTGGTACTGATTTGAAACCCACCCCGTTTTCTTGACAGGTTCGCAGATAGTTAAATAACATTTCATCATCCACTTTGTTGTCAGTAACTATAACTTCATCGGCCTTGTATTTTTTTATAATTTTTTCAAGTTCTGCAGTTGGTCCGAGATTTTCAATTACGCTCTTCGGGTTATTTTTGTCGCTGATATATCCAATTATCCGGTATCCCAGTGAGGGCTTGTTTTTAACCTGCTGAATTATCCGAAGTGTTGTCGGATTGATTTCACCAAGCAGTATCAATTTACGTTTTCCAATATTAAACAAAAGCAAACTGGTCTTAACAAGATGCAGTATTGTGCGTTCCGCCAAGACAAAAATAATAGCTAAAATCCAGATGTAAAATACGATTAACCTTGAAAAGAAATCGCTGCGATTGAGAAAAACCCAGAGGACAAGAATCATAGCGCCCAAGCTTGCACTAGTTATAATCTGTCCAATCTCAGCAAGCCCTTTTCTTTTGACAGAATAGGGACCCGAGATGATAAAAACCAAAATCCAAAGTGGAGTCATGATGAGAGCTAACTTCAAGTATTGTTCAAATGGCCAGATGTATATTACAGGAAGAATTAACGAACTTGATCTGGCGAAATAAGCTACAATAAAAGCGGCAAATATCATAATGAAATCTGCCGGTATCAAGATCACGGAAAAAAATTGATCAAATTTTTTCATTTTTTGTTTATATTTATAGCAGATTAGAGGTTTTTAATCAATTAGATTAGACTATTTTAACGAAAAACTCTGCCCCGGGGACAGAGTTTTTCGTGTATAAAACTATTATCTATTTTGATTTTTTGAGCATCGGAAGGCCGGTTCTCGAGTTTTCCATCACCGAGTAGCCATCTGGCAGCTCGCAAGCATTATCTTTTGCTTCTCTTGCGAAATAGTAGATGACCTGTTTTCTTCCGCCTCTCAACGTTACCTCTTTCGAGTGTAAGTAGTATGTCTCGCCAGTCTTTTGTGATTTTACGCTGTACGCCATTAATATCACCCCCTTCCTATATTTTTATGTTCTCACCTGATTATATGGTATGCTACTATGTTGTCAACCCTTCCGTATCTATTTTTGTGTCAATTCCCATGTCAGCACTTAGCATTTTTGTATAAATAATAGGGGTAATTACCGCTACTGCATAACTTAATCCTATATACCACTGGGAATATATCTTTCCGCTATTTCCCTCAAAGAGTAAATTAATAACAAGAAAATCTAAAAGAGCAAATGTGACTAATAAGATTATAGAATAGGAAAGTGCAGATTTTACATTGTGGAAATGGTGCTTTCTCATGGCGAAATAAATTCCACTCAGGATAAAAACAATATAGATTATCCCGATATAATAACTTGATTCACTGGATCCCTGCGAGATCAAAAATCCGATAAGCAAGTTTGCAATTAACCAGATTATTGTTGCATCTATTACATTTCGCCAGCTTACCTTGGGAATCCTTTGAATTGTCAGTGATATTTTTTCTTTCATTTTAGCTCCTTAATTATCATTTAAGATAATCAAACCTCAAAGAAAGCATCTCGTCAATAGGTTTATAATTTTTGCGGTGAATGTCACAAGGCCCAAATTTTCTTATTTTCTCGAGGTGATCCCTTGTTCCGTAACCACAATTTTGTCCCCACCCGTATTTCGTGTATTGTTCTTTAGTTGAAAGTTTTTCCATAAGATTATCTCTTGTTACCTTTGCAATTATTGAAGCAGCGGCGATAGACGCAGATATTTCATCTCCTTTGGTTATCGAGAATTGATCGATGTTAGTGTTTGGAAGTTTGTAGAAATCAAGGAGTAAAAAGTCCGGCTGGGGATTTAGCAATTTTATTGCTCTCAAGTAAGAAATATAAGTAGCTTCTTGGATCCCAACATCATTTATTTCTTGGGTAGATGCAATCCCAACAGACCAAGAAATTGCCCTTTCAACTATTTTTCCAAGTAGCACTTTACGTTCATCAACCTTGAGTTTTTTTGAATCCATCACTTTAAGATTTATCCTTGAGGGAAGAATTATTGCGGCGCTGATGAGCGGACCGGCTAAAGCGCCTCGTCCCGCTTCATCAATTCCGCACACACTAAACTTACCACAATTTTTTATTGCACGTTCAAGTTTAAAGGAAGGTCGTTTCCGATCACATGTCCGGAGCTGGCGGGACAGGAGGTTCGGGAATTCCATTTTGTGTATCGATTGATGCACTGTTTGCATCATCAATATTTGAATTTGACTTCGTGCACCCAGAAAATGCCAAGGCAACAATAAATATTGTTGCTAAAATAAGTACCTTTTTCAATAATCCTCCTTTTTAATAGTTTGACAGATTATATTATAGCATTTCTATAATTATTTCAAACTTATGCGATCAAAGATAAAATGATAAGAGCAACAGCTAAGGGTATAAAGATAAGCGAAAGATACTTGCTGACTCTAAAAGTTGGCTGGAGATAGAACGTAAAAAATAGAAGAGCGTTGATGATAGATATAATAAAAAAGGTAGGTTTGTTGTAATTTAGAATCACTAAAATAATATTCATCGATGCGCCTAAAACTACCCATGCGTTAGCAGACCAGAGTTTTAGTGCCCTGATTGATCGCACTACTCCTACTGCCTCGATGAAAAATATCAAACTCAATACCGCAAAAATTGTATTTTCTACCCTCATAATCAACAGTGATTGCCCCTACAAGAAAGAGCCTTTTTTAAGGCTCTTTCAAGATAAGTTTTGTTATTCCTTTTCTTCTTCCTTTTTTTCTGCTTCACCTTCTTCCTTTGCTCCCTCGGCTTCCTCTTCTCCACCTTCGGTCACTTTCGTTGCTCCTCCGGCTACTTCTTCTTCGCCTTTCGTTTCTTCATCTGTATCTGTTGTGTCATCAGCTTGGTCATCTGCTGGTTTGTTATCCCAATCTGCCATTGATATCACCCCCCCCTCAATTTTGCTTTTTTAATTATAAAAACAAATTTTGCGCTAAATACAATACTATTTTTTGTTCTTTGTCTGGAATGCGAGAAGATATATGATTTCCAGTATTCCAAGTGTATTTAAAACTAAAATGATAATAAACCAGGGAAGTTGATTATTCCGTCCGGCTCGCCACAGGGCCCAACCTTTCCAGAAAATTGACCATATTAAGAGAGGCAGAAAAATATTAGCGTTGATCGGTATGGAATATGACGATCCGATAGATGTAAATAGGTTTCCAATATTCATTTAAACCTTATTTCCTTATCTCCAGCTTTATTATAAACAAAATGGTTACTATAATAAAGTTCTTTTGTCAAGGAATTTCATGCGGTTATAAATTTCTCGGGTCAAGCGTACATCTTGTTTGCAATATTCTAAAATTTTTTTAATCTTGCCAGCCTTAAATGTATCGTAGACCTTATCGCCTGAGAGACCTAATTTTGAAGTTTTAAGATTTAGGATTTTCGAGAGAGTATCTAAACTGATTGAGCTATTGGCCCAATATTCCCATTCACGCATTGTATCATAGATTGGGCTGCTGCGGTATCTCGCAAAAGATAATATTTGGGATGGTCTAACGGCATTTATAATAGATCGTTTATAAATGTAGCGCAGATCAAAATCCATTACGTTATGCCCAATAAATAGGTCAACGTTTTTTGCTATATCCCAGAATTTTTCCAAAATCTCTTTTTCGCGTTTGCTATATATTATATCTATACGCTCGTTGTCTTTAGCATACCCGATGCAAAGAATCCTCCCAAAGTTACCGTCTAACGCACTCCTTCGGAAAAAGGTCTCAAAATCTTCTTTTTGGACGAACTGCTTATCGTATTTTTCCTTGAAATATTCCCGATATTTATCTGGTGCGGGAATGGTTTCAATATCTAAAAATAATTTATTCATTTATATCGAGTAAATTGGTAACTTTTTCCTTACCGAGAGCGAGAAAAAAAGTGTTTAATCTTGGGCCTGTTTCTTGTCCGATTAACAGCATATAAATATTTTTGAAAAATTTTCTTTGGATTTTTTTAAGTTCTTGGGTGTCTTGAGTTTGTGATTTGGGAATATCATACAATAAATTCATCAGAGCTTCCTCGCTCCAATGCTGGTCAAGTTTTTTAATGAGTTTTTTAATCATTTCTTTTTGCCCTTGGGGCAATTTGGCGAAATAGTCTTTATTGGCGTTACTCTCGACACTGACGCGATACTCGGGAGGGGCATAATTTTCAGTCCAATTAAGTGCGCTATTAAATCTCGCGTCTAAATTATCTTGGCTAAATTTAGCACCGGCTTTTTTAAGAAGTTTTTCGAGCTCGGTCCTGTTGCCTTTAGTGAGTTGGACAAATGAAGCAAGCTGTCGGAAGGAAAGACTGTTTGGTTTGATTTTTCTGCCGGGTTTGATTTGACTATAAAAACCGATCTGTTTTTCTTCGTCTGTTGCCGAGTTTGTAGAGATTTTTCCTGCGAACCGATCAAATTCAGCGTAGTTTTTTAGAATTTGCTGATCAAAGGCAAAATTTAACATAGATAGAGGTTTAGTCTTGGCATAAAACCACCTTATTATTTCGGGTTCGTAGATGGCTAAGAGGTCGGAGATTTTTATTACATTGCCGAGTGAACTTGACATTTTGGCATTCATCCCGACTATGCCGATAAATTCATACGCTTGATATACGGGTGCAGGATTATTAAATATTTCCTGAGATATTTTACTTGCGACATCAAACGATCCACCCCGTGTGGAATGTTCTTTACCACCCGGTTCAAATGAGACTTTTTCATAACTCCACCTCATTGGCCAGTCAATTTTCCATACTAACTTGCCAATATTTTTTTTGGAAATATCCGCGGTTTCTTTGTGAGAGCACTTGCATTCGTAACTGACAAGATTTTCCCCATCATAATCTGTTATCTTTGTGGAATCCTTATTACAGGCTTCGCAATAAACCGTTAGGGGATAATATTTTTCAATATCTTCTTTGGAGAAATCTTGCACTTTGAAGTTAAATAGGATTCTGGCAATTTCTTTTCTCCTTTGAAGAGCTATTTTGATGAGAGGATAATATTTATTATCCAAATACATCTTGTGCTGATAAATAAAGCGAGGACGAATCCCGACTTTGGCAAGATCTTTTTCAACATCTTTTTCGAAGTGTACCGAATACGAATCATGGCAGCCATAAGGGTCTGGCACTTTATAGAGTGGCATACCGATATATTTAGAGAATTCTTCCGGAACGCCCTTGGGAATTTTGCGCAGCCGGTCGTAATCGTCCCAAGAACAGATAAATTCGGCATCTTTGCCCGCTTCCTTTAAGCCGCGAAAAACAAATTCGCTGGTGATGGCATCGCGCAAGTTGCCGATGTGAACTATGCCAGAAGGAGTAATTCCGGCCGCACAGACATATTTGTCTGTTTTTTTAGTGTCAATTATTTTTTTTACACACTCGTCAATCCAGTACATATTAAAAAGTTAAAAGTTGAAAGTCAATAACCAGAAAATTTAATAACCTTTGTCTTTATCGATTTTACTAACTTAATTATTCCATTTTATCAGGAGAAAGTCAAAGGGCCTGATGCAATGCATCAGGCCCACGGCTATGCTATAGCGGATGTTGCGGCTGGTATGGGAAGCTCAAGTTGGTCAACAGACAGGCCTTTTGCGGAGATCCGGTCGATCTCTGCTACCAGTTTGTC
This sequence comes from Candidatus Berkelbacteria bacterium CG10_big_fil_rev_8_21_14_0_10_41_12, assembly GCA_002778735.1. Classification (GTDB taxonomy): domain Bacteria; phylum Patescibacteriota; class UBA1384; order UBA1384; family 1-14-0-10-41-12; genus 1-14-0-10-41-12. The sequence continues at coordinate 44,291 of PEZV01000002.1, forward strand.
ATAGGCGTCAAGATGCTCGACCAGGATCAGTGCTCGGCAGTCCCTGAACATTGGGAGGTAGTAGTCGCGCGTCTTGCGGTAACAGTTGGCGCGGCGCCTTTCGGCGTTTGAGGTGGCGTTAACGATAAAGTCGTCGGCGGTGAGGACATTGTGCCAACAGTCGAGGAGCTTGGCGAAGATTACTCGCCAATTGTTTGACGAGCGCATCTGCGCGACGTAGAGAACCATTGCCTCGTGTTGGCTCAGCTTACCTCGCTTGATTTTCGTGAGCGCGATGACCGCCATGGCGATCTCGATGCCGAAATACTCGGTTAATATCTCGGCGTTGACGTTATTGCCTTCTTCCAGTACGTCGTGCAGGCCAGCGATACATATCAGCGCGAAGTCACTGACTTCCCTCAGAGCTTCAAGTGTGCAGGCATAGGCGTGTTCGCACGCCGGCTGCCTTGAAGCCCTGAACTTGCCATAGAGCGCGGTGGTAATGACGTGGCCGAGTCTGGCGACGCGAGCTATGTCTTCTCCTGGACGTGTATCCAGATGAAACTCGCGCTGGAACTCGACCATACTGGGACTTCCGGGTTGCTTTGAGGCGGCGAACACTTTATGCCTCCTATCTGTCAAGATTCGACCCCGCTAAGCGGGGGGTTATACAAAAACAGTCCCGTCAAGCGGGACTGTCAATCGGCATAGTGATAGCAAGTTTGGGTTTGTGCATTTGTACTTTTGCCATCTTGCGATAATTTTAAAGCAAGTGTATTTTGTTGTCAAATTTACCCCCACACTAAATCCCGAGGGTATGATTTGAACCGCTGGGTTAATTAACGTATTTACCAAAATGATTAAATTACCATTGTTGAGAGTTTGGTGTGGGGGTGATATTGCCTCGCAGTTCATCGGGTGATATGGTTTAACTAATGAATAAAATTTATATAACCACCCCACTTTATTATGTAAATGACGTGCCCCATATCGGACACGCTTATACGACAATTGCGGCAGATGTGCTCAGTAGGCATTACAAAGCAAAAGGCAATGAGGTTTTTCTGTTAACTGGCACGGATGAACACGGCGCCAAAATTGCCGATGCGGCAAAGCGAGCCGGTAAAGATCCTAAAGATTTTGCCGATGAACTTGTGCCGAAGTTTATTGACACGTGGAAAAATCTTGATGTTAAATATGATGAATTTTTTAGAACTACGGACCCTAAACATGAAGAGGTCGTCAAGGATTTTATAAAAAAACTTAAAGATAAGGGACATATTGAGAAGAAATCCTACGAGGGCTGGTACTGCATTGGTTGCGAAAAGTATTTATCTCAAGAGGATTTGGTTGATGGCAAATGTCCTGATCACAAAACTGAGCCGGTTAAACAGTTTGAAGAGAACTATTTTTTTCTACTTTCAAAATTTCAAGAGAGGTTAATTAAGGCGATTGAATCAGGAGAATTAGATATTGCTCCAATCTCGCGCAAGAACGAGATACTCGGCAAGATAAAACAAGGTTTGCAGGATGTGAGTATTTCTAGAGAAAATGTGCGGTGGGGAATTAAATTTCCCGGGGATGAGAAGCAGACAGTTTATGTCTGGGTTGATGCGCTAATCAATTATTATTCTGCGACAAAGATTTATAAAGAACTTGACGATTGGGAATCGCATCCGGCAGATATTCATCTAATTGGTAAAGACATCTTATGGTTCCATGCAGTTATCTGGCCGGCAATGCTCGTGGCATTAGATCTGCCCTTGCCTAAGAAGATTTTTGCTCATGGATTTTTCACCATCGGCGGAGAAAAAATGTCTAAAACGATCGGCAATATTCTTGATCCGAATAAACTGGTAGACAAATTTGGTGCTGATGCGCTTCGGTATGCTCTGTTGCGCGAATTTCCGTTTGGCGAAGACGGGGATATCTCGGAGGAGAAAATTGCCAAGCGGTATGAAAATGATCTGGCCAATGGTCTGGGAAATTTGCTTAATCGGACTATAAGCATGATTAATAAGAATGGACTAGAAAAAGATACTTTTCAGATCAAAAAAGTTGTTCCTGATACATTAACAGTTAACGGCGTTAAATTTTCGCAGGATGAATATTATGCTCAACATATGAAAAATTTTTCTTTTGACGATTATCTACATGATATTTGGTGGCTATATATTAAAACCTCTAATGAGCTGATTGATAGAGAAAAACCTTGGGAGTTGGCAAAAAAAAATAAAAATTTGAGTGTGCTCTATCATTGTTATAAAGAGTTGGTACAGATCTCTTATTTGTTGAATCCCTTCATGCCGAAAACTGCTGAAAAGATGAGTAAACAACTTAAGACATTAAAACCGGAGCTGTTATTTCCTAAATTGGATAAATAAAAAGGGGGAATTATGTGCCTCTATACAATATTAAGATGGGTGATCAATGCCCTGATTCTTATGCTTTTGCCGTATGTAGTGCCGGGGGTAGAAGTGGCAAATTTCTTTACGGCGCTTGTTGTTGCAATAGTGTTGGCCTTTGTCAATGCGGTAATCAGGCCGATTATTATTCTTTTGACTTTACCAATCAATATTTTGACACTTGGGCTTTTTACCTTATTCATTAACGGGTTTATGTTTTGGTTTGTGTCAAATATTGTCAAGGGGTTTGATGTCTCAAATTTCTGGAGTGCGTTCTTAGCTGCTCTTGTTTATTCTATTCTTTCGATTCTGGTTAGTATGATCGACGAATCAAAGGAAACCACTCGAGGCTAATTTAGCAAAATTATTTATCTCAAGATTTTTTTAAGAGACTTAATGTGACAGATACTTTTTGAACACTTTATACCTGTAATATTTTACTTTGAACCTGTTGCACCT
>PEZV01000019.1 GCA_002778735.1 Candidatus Berkelbacteria bacterium CG10_big_fil_rev_8_21_14_0_10_41_12
AAGCACTTCGAAGGACCGCGTGAAGCTGTCCTTCTGGACTTCTCGAACGAACCCCCAACACTCAGACTTTTCGTCAGCCACCCAAGCAACTTACTCGAGGTATGTATCAGCCCAGCTTCTAACAGGGTCTGGCCTCGAACCCCTACTGACTCATCCCTGACTCTCCCCACCGATTAACCCCGCCTCCGCAGTTCTCCTCGGTCACACTCCAGCCCCTCGCTAACCGGGGGGCTTTCGCTTTTATTATTGACAACTTTATTTTTAGGTTCATACTAAAAATAAATGGAAAAGCCCTTAAGAATCCTGCGAGTTATAGCAAGAATTTGGGGCGGACTAATAATCGTCTTTCTTACAGTAATGTTCCTGGGAAATCTTTTTATGCCTGGCGAAGGCGCAGGTCCAACAACCAAAGAATTTATCGGTTTTTTATTTATTCCCATCGGCCTAATTGCAGGATTAGCGCTTGCTTTCAAATATGAACTTATCGGCGGGACAATCACAGTTGTCAGCTTTATTATATTTTGCCTTTATCAACGCCTTTTCGATGTAAGTGATTTTGCATTTTACCTAAGTCCAATTTTTCTCGCGATGGTTTTTCCCGGCGCTCTTTATGTCATTTACGGATTATTTGCAAGGATAGATTAAAAAACAATTTAATAAAGTTCTGCCAAAAAAAATACTTAGGCAGACAAGGAGGAAAATGGCAAAAAAATATTGGTCTAAGAAGGTAACCGAACATAGCGATGTTTTAAACCTGGAGGAGGATGTTTTCACATGGAAAGATCCTGCGAAGATAGCCAAATCATTGCGCAGAACCGCCGAGAAAGATAAAGGTAAGAAAGGCAATTCATTTCAGTCAGTAATGTCCATGCTGAATTTCTATATAAATAGAGCAGGCAAGAATCTTAAGGCATCGCAAAAGAAGACCCTCGACGATGCTAAAACGGAGTTGAGAAAGCTGTACGATAAAAAGAAAAAATAAGCAAATAGCAGACGGCAGTAAAATCTTTAATTATTTCTGCGCCTAAATCTAAAATGCCAAAAAATAGAAGAATATTTTTTATATTTATTGCAATTTTAATAATTGTAGTTTTTATATTGCTTTTTTACTTTCTTCGTCAAAAATCCCGCCAAAACACCAATGGCGCAATTGTTTCTTCACCAAGCCCTACTACAACTATAACTCCGACAGTTACACCCACTGCAACAAATCAAAGCGGCCAATTTACTTATCCGATCAATGAATTTACCACCAGAATCACCAAGAAGCTATTTGGAATTTACATAACCCCGCAAAATTCGCCAATCCAGCCGGAGCGATTTACCGGCTATCACACCGGAGTTGATATCGAATACCAAGACGTAACTACAGACGTACCGGTTTACGCTTTTACCGATGGAGAGGTCGTAGCATCACAGACAGTTTTGGGTTATGGCGGAGTATTTATCATCAAATTTACGTGGAATGGCAAGGAACATACCGCTTTATACGGCCATATCCGCCCGAGCAGTTTGCCGGCACTCGGCCATGTTAATAAAAGAGATAAAATAGCAGTGCTCGGAACCGGTTATGGCTCGGAAACCGACGGGGAGAGACGGCATCTTCACTTTGCTATACTCTCCGATGCGCGAATTGATTATCGCGGATATGCGCAGACTCAATCCGAACTTTCCAGTTGGATTGACCCACTAACTTTATATAATCCATAGTCAAAATAGAAAATTCGGATAAATGTGGTATTATAACTGAAAATAATAGATTATTATGATCGAACAAGAACATTCTCCAGAAATCGAAAATCACGTAAGGCCGTTCAGGGATATCATTCAACTCCTGCCGGAAACGGAAAGACCAACAGCGCACCAGGTGCAAGAGGATATCAATAAAATTCCGTTTGAAACCAGGATTGAGGACTTTACCGATTTTCTTAAAACGCTCCACGAAGAAAAGGGAGAAGAATTACCAAATCCCAATAAATTTAAATTATTTCATCCGCTAGCGGGGAGTACTCTGAAAATTAGTGCTTGGTTGGAGTTGCCATTTGATACTCCAGACGGTGATTATCAAAGATTCATCCAAAAAGAGCTTACTAAGATAGAAACTAAGGAACAAGAAACTTCACAAAACAGTGAATAATAATTTGGGAAGATAAGAAGATAAAATGAGAAAATTAAACGAAATCTACAAATGCAATATTTGCGGGAATATCATCGAGGTCGTGCATGCTAGTTACGGAGAACTTGTCTGTTGCGGAAAACCAATGGAATTGCAAAAAGAAAAAACTGACGAAGCTAATCTGACCGCAAAACACCGACCAGTGATTGAGAAAACCAAAGATGGATTGCTTATCAAAGTCGGATCCGTGCCGCACCCGATGGAAAAAGAACATCATATTGAATGGATAGAAGTTCTCTCCGGCGATAAAACCTACCGTCAAACACTTAAGCCAGGCGGTAAACCAGAGGCAATATTTTGTCTGAAAGAAGCAAGATCAGCAAGGATTTATTGCAATATCCACGGGCTTTGGAAAAATTAATTAAACAGCGATATGAATAAACTAATTTCGCGACTCAGTATAGTTGGAGCAATTTTCGTGATCGTCGCCGGTACGCTTTTGCATTTTGTTTATGGTTGGAGCGGAGATAATTTCATCGTTGGGCTCTTCGCACCAGTCAATGAAAGTGTCTGGGAACATATGAAATTGGCATTTATCCCGCTCATTATTTTTGGATTCATCGATTATGCATACCTCGGGAGTAAAGTTAAGAATTACTGTTTCGCTTTAATGAAAGAAGTGGGGGTTGCTATTGTATTTATCATTGCCGTATTCTACATCTACACCGCATTCACAGGTGATAGTATTCTCTGGGTTGATATATCATCTTTTATCGTCGGCGTTATTTTAGCCAAGTGGACCGGATATTTGATATTAACCGACCGATTTAAGAAATACGAATTTCGCGGACTCAACACTCTTTCCGCCATAATCTTGGCTGCAATATTTGTTTTCTTCATCTATGCTACTTTGAATCCTCCACATGTCGGTCTCTTTCGAGACCCCGTGAGCGGCGGGTTTGGGATTGAAAATAATATCTAAGGAAATATGAGCGAACAAGAAGACTTTACCAGTGACATTTCGTACGAGGATGCGTTAAATTTATTAGGTGAAGAAAATATGCCGGTTCCAAAAGAGGATTTAGAAATTTTGAGAAATTATGCGAGGGACTGGCATCAAAATTATTACGAGTTATATACCCGCTTAGCTGAGCAATACGGGGATAGTGAGGTAAGGGCAAGAAAACTACACCATATTTTATCCGGAAGCAGCCAGCCAATTTCTAACTGGGAAAGTTTGACAAATGATACGCCGGGGGGAGAGATGGGAATGTTTGTCCAATCGATTATTGATAAATATAAACCGCAAGAAAAAACCAAACCGGAAAAAGCGGCCTAAAAGACAAAGTGCGAGGCGGATTCTACTTAATTTCTCATCGTAAGAAAACTTATAGGGTCTATCAATTTAATACTTATTATAAATAGGTGAGGGGAGAACCGCGATTGCCGAAGCATCGCAACTCTCCCCTGAGGGCCTGGTACCCAGCTATATGATAGCATAGAGGATGCCAGCTATCAAGAGGCCTATGGTTATTTGTAGCTAAAAATCTTGAACCAACTCGGCCGAAGGGATAGAATGCGAATAATGACAAAACCCAAAGAAGATAAAAACATTTTGCACCTTATCCAGCAAGCGGGAACACTGATGCTGATGAACCGAAATCATATTCGAAATCTCGGCAATATCACATTTGATACTATTGCCTCGCATAGTTTTCATGTCGCAATTATTGCCTATTGCATCACGCGTATGGAGGGAAGGGGACATGACGAAGGATTAAAAGCGATGAATATGGGATTAATGCACGACTTGGCCGAGGCGAGAACGGGCGACAACGATTTTGTTTCCAAAAATTACACAATTATGGACGAGCAAAGGGCGGAAAAAGACCAATTTAAAGATATTAAATTTGGCAAAGATCTCTTGCGGGAAACCAAAGAATATAACGAGCGAAAAACCAAAATTGCAAAATGCGTCAAGGATGCGGATACTGTAGCGCAAATGTATATGGAATGGACTCTGTCATGGCAAGGGAATAAGCTGGCAGAAAAATGGTTTAAGGGTGATCTGAAATATCGTGTTCCGCACCTAAAAACAAAATCAGCAAAAACTCTAATAAAGTTAATTAAAACCAGCGATCCGCAAGATTGGTGGTGGGATGAATTTGTCGCCAAGAAGGGTCCGAATCTGAAACATTTAAACGGATAAATTACGAATATTTAAATTGATATTGGAAGGGCCCGCAACCGAGGTTGCGGGCCCTGATGTCTCGGTAGATCCAGCAATCAGTCCCGGTAGAAGGGGGAGTCCTTCTGATCGTTCCAGACAACCTCCTTCTTGTTCCACTTCGCATGGCCGTCCACGAAGACGATGTTGATCCCGCCGTTGTGCTGGTCGGGATAGTAGGTTGTCCAGGTAGCCCAGGCGTAGTCGGACGGTCTATACGCCGTCCAATACATGCTGTCGAAGATCATACCGACCTGCGCCGGGTACTGGATGTCAGCCATACAAGCCCCGACTCCCAGTGAGTAGCCCACTGTCGAGTAAGTGTTGTAACCGTACCCCGTCGGGGTCTGATTGGGTCGGCTGGGGCAGAGTAAGATCTGAGCGTTCTTCATGTACGGTGCAATCACGTTGTACCACGGTAGATTATACACGCCCGGGTCTACAGCACGTCCGGGGAACCTCTCATCATAGTCCTGGACGTAGGACAATAACGCCAGGCCGAGCTGCTTGGTATTGGATAGACAGCTCGATTGGCGTGCCTTCTCGCGAGCCCTGGCGAAGACCGGGAAGAGAATCGCCGCCAAGATCGCGATGATGGCGATCACTACCAGCAACTCAATGAGCGTGAAACCATTGCGCTTGGGCATGAGACTTACCTCCAAGTATGTCCTCCGATTGCTTGTTAAACAAGCTAAATCGGTTGGTTTCGTTCTGGCCAAAAGTTAGCATATTCTTCTGATGAAATCAATAGTTTGCACTCTATTTATACTAATAATATTAGTTTTTTCTTGAATAACCCAAAAGGTGAAGGTATTATTTTATAAGGTGAAGATGGTAAAAAACATTATTTTCGATTGGTCGGGAGTGATTAACAATAATACCGATGACTTTATTCAAGTCATCTCTAATATGTTCAAAGCAAATGGCGGCCGAAAAATTACAAGAAGAGAATTGCGCCAAAAATGGACTCAGCCGTATATGAAATTTTACAACTTATATTTTCCCAAATGGTCGCTTACCGAACAAAGAAAACATTATCTAAATTCGATCCATAAATTTAAACAAAGGAAAATATTTCCCGGCATGCGAACACTTTTATATCAGCTCAAAAGAGAAGAATATAAACTTTATGTGCTTTCAGGCGATTTACCAAGATTTTTTCGCAAAGAAATGAAAGAATACGGACTCGAGAAGGTTTTTGACAAAATCATTTTAGATTTACACGATAAAACCGATGATCTAATCCAACTTATCAAAGACGAAAAACTCAAGTTGAATGAAACTGTCTTCATCGGCGATACCGTCCACGAAATTGAGTGCGCCAAAGCGGCTAATATTAAAAGCATAGCTGTCAGTTGGGGAATGAATACACCATCTATATTAAAAACTGCCCAGCCAACATATTTAGTGCATAGCACAAAAGAACTTAAAAAAATTATTTTTATTTCCTGAAAAGAAATCCAAAATTAAGATCCATTATTGCTTGCTGGTGAGAGTTGACAAGCAAGTAGTTTTTGATTATAATAGATGGTTCAAGCTTGCTTGAACAAAGGGGTTCGGAGAACTGGAGAAAACCATAGGAGGGGACATCCAATGTCCGACCTGCACCGGCTATTGATGGAACACCGGGACAAAGTACAAGCAAGAATCGCGAAGTGCCGTGAGGACCGAGCCACGGCGATCAATGAGATCGCCCATATACTCGGGCTACCAACCCCCGAGTACAACCACGACGAGAGTGAAGGAAGATTCTGTTGCACCGTCACCTTTAAGAACAGGGAGGGGATCATTCTTGAGACGGCCTCTGGCGGTTGGGCCCACAACAAGCCTGGGGCTCGGCGGTTCGCGGCGGCGGCACTACTAACCCAGCTCGGCCTGATCGGGAACACCGATCGTGCCCGAGCCGGTGACTTGCAGCCCAAATGCGCTGCAAGATAGCAGCGCACTATGGTTAGCAGGAGGCTAACCGGATAATTCAGGGCTTCGCCGTTACGGCGAAGCCCTACTTCTTTAATAATCAATTAAAAATGTATTTCGTTTCTTTTTTTACTAAAAAAATATTTAATCCACTCTTGATTTTCTTTTTAAATACCCGATAATTAAATTAACCCCCGGTGGTGGTTTGCCCGCGCCGGGAAAGTCGAGTCCGTAGAACCTGCTAGCGGGGCCGGAGCTTGCTCCGGCCCCTTTTTTACTCTTGAATTTTTTTCCATATTTAGGATAATAAAATAAATCGCTATAAAAAACTAAGGGGGAATATGGCAAAGCCAACAACATACGCAACACCAATTTGTTTGGTACTCACACTAATTGCAGCCATTGGCATTATCGCCGGAATTCTCGAAAAAAATGCTCTCTGGCTAATTTTTTTGCTCTTGCCAACGGTTATTTATGAGGTATACAGGACCGAGGGTGAATCTACTAAATGGGCATCTTGGTTCTTACTAATCCTTTTGGTTGTTGAACTTATCTTTCTTTTATTTAACATCAAGTTTAATTTAGCAAGTTTTCTCGGGCAAGATTATGCTTATATCGGCTCAACTAACGTTCCGCTTGGCGATCTGACAGTGGTTTTTCCGGCTGCTATGGCAGTTCTGTCAGTCATCCTATTCTTCAGAACTGCAGGAATCTATACAAAATGGCTTTCTGTCATCATCTTCATCTCTATGATTGTTGCCGTTCATATTATCAGTCCCAATAGTTTTCAGGATCTCATCCGCTCATTGTTCAACTCCAATATATAGCAACCGTAAGATTCTAATTTTACATGATAATTGACGATAGAATAAAAAGGGAGCTTGTGTTCGCTCAAGGTTTTGAAAAAACCGAGTATTTTATTTTAAAAAAATTAGCACACAGAACCAAAGAAGGCACAACTAAAAACATACTTAACAAACTCGCCGGCTATTCAGACAAGCATTACAACATATTAAAAAAACACACCGGTAAGGATGCGAACGAAAGCGATTTAACAGTTCTTTACTATGTTATTACGGCAAAAATACTCGGCATTATTTTTTGTATTAAGTTATTGGAAAAGAGAGAGAATAGAGCGGAAAAAATATATGAACGATTGGTAAAAACTCATCCGGATTTTCAAGAGCTGGTTCGCGACGAAAAGGAAAATGAAGAAGATCTTATCAAATTAATCAATGAAGAAATACTAAAATATATCGGCTCGGTGGTGCTTGGATTAAATGATGCATTGGTCGAGCTGACAGGAGCATTGGCGGGATTCACATTAGCGATGCAAAATGGTCGCTTAATTGGAGCGGCGGGACTGATCACCGGCATTGCCGCTTCATTTTCTATGGCCTCAAGCGAATACCTTTCAACTAAAACTGAAGGCGGCAACAAAAGTCCTGCCAAAGCTGCCGTTTATACGGGCGTTGCCTATATCATAACTGTTATATTACTAATTTTCCCATATTTTATCGCGTCAAATTATTTAGTTGCTTTAACAATCATGTTATTCAACGGTACCTTAATCATTCTGTTATTTTCGTATTACGCTTCGGTCTCACAAGGCACGAGCTTTATAAAACGCTTTTCGGAAAACATTATCATTAGCTTTGGCATCACTCTAATTTCATTTCTAATCGGTTATCTCGTTCGAACTTTCCTTCACATCGAGATATAAAAAGACAATTTGTTAGGTTATTTCTATCGAAACAAGCAGAATTTTCTAAACCCGCCCGTATTTTGTAATTTACTCTTGAATTTTTCTAACAATAAGATAATAATATAAGTGCTGGTTGCGGCATCCGCACCGCAGCGGCGCTCCTATCGGAAGCTGTTTCGGGCCAGGGCCCCTGCCTGCCCCCCTTTTTTATAAAATTCATTGCAAAATAAAGAAATGACGAGTATATTGCGAGTTACTCGCAATCAGGTTGGGTTGGTATTAAGGAGGTTCCCATGCCGGTCCTCACGATGCAAGCCGTTCCCGCAAGTCCAAAGCCGTACGCCCAGCTCAACCATTTCCCAACGAATAAAGAAGAGCTGGCGGCGATGATCGCGTTTTGTATTGACCACGGATGTTTTACCTATATCAAAGGCAACCCCTTGTGTCAGTACCGTTTCAAGCCCGTAGGTGAGGTTGACGTCACAGAGACCAACTACTTCGAGCTTGAGCGACGTTTCACAAAGCACACCATCAACACCTGATTGCAGATGTTCCCCGGGCCGGCCTCCGGCCCCTTTTTTTATAAAGTCATAGTGTCTTAGAATAAATCTCTTCATTTACCAAAAGTTGACTTTGCGCTTCGAAAGAAGCTGGAACTGCATACCTCGCTAGCGAGGATAAATTCCAGAGTGTCTTTCAGAAAGCAAAGGCAAGCTTTTGAGCGTGCAGGGTAAGGAATTGTCAGAACCATAGGGGCTGCTTCGCAATTAAGCCCTTTTGGTTCTGACATCCATGGCAAGGTTTACCTTGCCAAGAATGCAAACTTCTGTTCGCAAAAATCTAAATTTACTCTTGAATTTTTTCAACATTAGGATAAAAATATAGTTGCTGGTGGCGATGCTATTCGCGCCAGCAATACTGGTGTAGTCCCTGCGGTGCGGGCTGGTCCCTCCGGGGATCGGCCCTTTTTTCATAAACTCCATACTTCCTTGCTAATCTGTTAATACAGGAGTAGAATGCAGGTGAAAATACTTTAGATTTAAGATTTTTTGAATTAAGAATTTATGCCAATATTCCACATCAACAATCAAAAACTCGAGCAGGATTTTATTGATGAAATAATTGTGAATTAATAGTGTCGGGGATAAAAATAAAATTATGAAAATTAAAGTTAGTAAAAATGGTCCGTACAAAGTCGATGATAAAATTCCGCTCAAGCGGGAAGAAATTGAAGCTGACGAAGAAGGCTTTTCTTGTCGTTGGCGCAAGAAGGAGAAACTGGAGACAGATGGGAATTATCGTCTCTGCCGATGCGGTCAATCAAAAGATAAGCCATTTTGCGATAGAAGCCACATAAGAGAAAAATTTAAAGCAAATGGTGCTGACGAAGCTGAAAAATATACTGATGGCGCAAAAAATTTCGAAGGCGAAAAATATGTTCTCTGCGACAAGGCAAAACTATGCGCTTCAGCTAAATTTTGCCATCGCGCCGGATCAGCCTGGAATTTAGTCGAAAAATCAGACAAAGAATCAGAAAATATTCTGAAAGCGGAAGTTTATAACTGCCCTTCCGGAAGATTGGTTTTAAAAAATAAAAAGACCGGCAAAACCATTGAGAAAAAATACCAGCCTTCAATCAGTATCACTGAAGATAAACCAGCCAATGTCTCCGGTCCTCTTTGGGTCAAAGGTGGGATTAAAATCGAATCTCCGAATGGCAAAATTTATGAAAAACGCAATCGTGTTACACTTTGCCGGTGTGGCAAATCCAAAAATAAACCATTCTGTGACGCCACACATATCGAAGAGGGTTTTAAGGAATAGCCATGCCAATATTCCACATCAACAACCAAAAAATCAAAGCGATCCGCCTGCAACGTCGTAGCAACTTCGAGCAGGTTTCAGAAAAGCGAAATTAGATAGGAAAATTAAACTAATTCCTGACTTGACACTGACTTTTTAGTCAGCCATAATATAGATATGGAGGGGGAAAATATCACAAAACGTCAGAAAGAAATTCTCGAATTTCTTTATCAGTCAATCAGGGAAAATGGCTTTCCACCAACCCTCGAGGAGTTTAACCAACAATTTGGTTTTAGGTCAAATCAAGCAATTATTGATCATCTTGCAGCACTTGAAAAAAAGAAATTGATAAAAAGGGATGGAGGTTCGGCTAGAGGTATATTCATTCGACCATTGGGTTATGAAGCAATCAAGAAAGAACCGCTAATCAGAAATGTTGGAGTTTCTGCTGCTGGTCCGGCTATCCAAGCCATTGAGCAGAATGAGTGGCTATCAATGCCGAGCGGCTTTAAAAAATACGAAGATGTTTTTATTGTCGAGATCAGCGGTAATTCTATGGTTGAAATCGGCATTTACGATGGCGACCATGTTTTAATCAAAAAAGCTAACGAGTACAAGAATGGTGACATTGTCTTGGCCCGCATCGGCGACGAAGTAACTCTTAAAACTTTTACTCATAAAGACGGAAGAGCATATTTAAAACCGGAAAATCCCGCCTGTCGCGACATCGCTATCACTCACGACACCTATTTTCTTGGAAAATTTATCAAAAACTTAAGTTGAGGAGTATAAATGGAAAATAAAACATCAGAAATTATTGCCAAAATTTTCAAGGACCCTGAAGCTCTTTATGGGCTAAAAGAATTTTCCGATCTTAATATCAACGAAATTTTGGAAATTTTTGAAAAGGACAAAAAGTACTATCTAAAATGTTTCAAGCGGGAAAAAAACATCCAAGTTTATAATCCGGAAAATAATCAGACGAACTCCGAAGAAATCATTCGTCAACTCTGGCTCTATAAATTACTGAATTATTACAAATATCCAAAAGACCGAATCGAAGTTGAAAAAGATGTGCGTTTCGGTCGCGAAGTTAATGTAAAAGCGGTTGACATTGTAGTTTTTAACAAAAAGAAAGACACGCCCTACATTGTAATTGAAACTAAAAGGCCAAAAGAGGAAGAGGGGTTAGACTAACTTAAAACTTATCTTGCCGCTGAAGGCGCTCTGATTGGCGTCTGGTCAAATGGAAACGCAAAAGTTGTTCTTTATCGCCCATGGCCAAAAGATTACGAAACTCTTCGTGAAATTCCGAAAGTCGATCAGACAGTCGAAGATGTTATTAAAGAAAAATTGACTCTTTCCAAACTTAAAACTGAATATGATCTAAAGAAAATAATTGAAGCTCTTGAAGAACTTGTTCTCGCTGGCTCGGGCGCTGATTCTTTTACTGAAATTTTCAAACTAATTTACGCTAAACTTTACGACGAGAAAGAAGCAAAGAATCGAACAGAACAAGAAGTGCTATTTAGAAAATCAACAGAACACCAAATTACTTATGACACAATAAATCAGTTGTTCTCCGATGCCAAAAAGGAGTGGCCGGGAATTTTTGAACCGCACGAGAAAATAAATCTTACTCCTTACCACCTTTCAATTTGCATCGGCGAACTTGAGCAAATTAAACTTCTCGGCGCCAGTTTGCAAATTATGGACAAGGCATTTGAATATCTTTTGACTTCAATCGCCAAAGGCAGCCGCGGACAATATTTTACTCCACGCAATGTTGTTGATATGGCAGTAAAAATGCTTGGTCCAAAAAGAAATGAAAATGTGATTGATCCGGCTTGCGGCTCAGGCGGATTTTTAATTCACGCTATGTGGTATGTCTGGCAAAATGAACTAGCTGATTCCGACAAAGAAGTGAAAATTGATTATGCCAGAAAACATCTATACGGGATTGATTTTGATGAAAAAGCGGTGAAAATCGCCCGCGCCCTGATGCTTATTTCCGGCGACGGCAGATCTCATGTTTTCAAACTCAATTCACTCGATACCCGCGAATGGCAGGGCGAGGAAGCAGAAAAAGTTCGCGCCCGAGCCGAACTCCAGCCGCTTCTTTACGGATTTGAAGATTATCCAAAAAATAAAGAAAATCAGGAAAAGTTTAAATATTTAAACTTTGACGTTCTTTTGACTAATCCGCCATTTGCCGGAGAAATTCACGACCAAATTCTTTTCAAGGATTACGAGCTGGCAAAAAATGAAAAGGGCAAATACAAAAATAAAATCGAACGGCATATTCTATTTATCGAAAGATGTTTGGAAATGATTCGCCCGGGCGGAAGAATGGCGATTGTTTTGCCGCAAGGAGTTTTTAACAATACAAATATGCAGCAAATCCGCCAGTTTCTTTTTGACAAAGCAAAAATTCTGGCAGTCGTCGGTCTGCAGGTAAATACATTTAAACCGCACACCGGCACAAAAACTT
>PEZV01000003.1:0-3456 GCA_002778735.1 Candidatus Berkelbacteria bacterium CG10_big_fil_rev_8_21_14_0_10_41_12
GCTTTAGCGTGCGCAGGAGGGGGTGTGGGGAGGGAATGCGCACGCTCTCGTTTTTTGGGCGGGGCGGAAAAATTAGACACAGATGAAACACTTATGCTAATTATAGTATGTAGTATCAAAATTAGCAATTAGCTTATACTGATGATAAAATGAATAAAGAAAAAGTCCTAGAAAAATTTGGTATCAGGGTTCGGGAAGAAAGATTGAAATTGGGTTTGTCGCAAGAAGCATTGGCGGCCAAAGCTGGAGTACATCGGACTTATGTTGGCATGATCGAAAGAGCAGAAAAAAATATCACATTACTCAACATCGAAAAAATTGCGAAGGCATTAAAAATAAGTATAAATAATTTAACAAAATGGGATTAAATCATGAATAGGTTATGGTGCAAAGATTGTGAAAAGGACTTTTTCTTCAGCGCATTGAAACTTGCAACTCCAGAGCAACTTTTTTATGTCACTAACGACCAGAAATATTGTGCTTACTGGCCAAAAAAATATGGCGATATAAAATCAACTCTCCAAAGCAGGAACTCGCTTATCGGAAATTATACAGAAAAATGGGGTGTTGAACTATTTAGAGAAATTGCTGAAAAGCTTGGCGGTTTTTCGGTTCAAGGCGTTATTTGCGAAGAAATTGGTTTATCTCGACAATCAGCCGCTGATGTTGCTATTTGCAAAACCAAAGATGTTATTCAAAAACCTGAAAATATTCTGATGATTTTTGAAATAAAAATGTCGATTGCATGGAATTGGGAGCTCAAGAAAAACGGGAAGGATTTTGATCTGGTCTGCTTGGGTGACTACAACACTCACCAAGGAAACCCTAGCTTATTAAGATCGGATTCAATGTTAAAGGCAATCGGAAAAAGTATAAACATAAGAGTTTCAAGTTTTGCTGCAAGCAGAATTCCGATTGTAATTATTGGCAATACTCCGGTTACAAGTTCATATCACAGCAAAGTTGACCATCTTAAACAAAGCGGAATAATTCAGGGCTTCTGGTCAGTGAACCCAGAGCCATTAGATAATGGCCGTGAGAGTTTGGAATCAACCAAACTCGGTGGATTCATAAGAATTAATACTTATGACGAACTTGTAAAAAGAACTTTGGAATTAGGAGCAGATGATAGAGAATTTTTCTCAAGTATGCAGAACAAACAAAGATTAGGTGAAATTATAAAAATTGCAAATCAAGAAGAAACCGAGGAAGCAAAAGCACAGAAATTCCTTGAACTAATAAGAGAGGCAAAATAAATGGCTGAAGTTGTTAAAAAAAGAAAAGGAACAGAAACGAGTTCTTTTGGAACTCCAGGAAGAAGCAACCATGACGCTTCGAAATTTTATGGAAGCAAAATGTACAACGGGCTGAACAACGGAAACGGAGATGTTGAGTACCGAGAAAACCCAATCAAGGAAGAGAATATTAACAAAATATTTTGTAAAAGTAGCGAGAAAATGTCAGAACTTCCTAATGATAGTGTCCATATTATGATTACTTCCCCGCCATATAATGTTGGAAAAGATTATGACAAAGATTTAACTTTAGACGACTATAGAAAACTCTTATACCGAGTTTTCAAAGAAACTTACAGAGTTTTAGTCCCTGGCGGAAGAGCTTGCATAAATATTGCTAACTTAGGAAGAAAACCATATTTGCCGCTTCACAGTTATATAATCGAAGATATGGCGAAAATCGGTTTTATAATGAGAGGTGAAGTTATATGGGATAAGGGCTCCAGCGCAAGTCCTTCAACAGCTTGGGGTTCGTACTTAAAAGCAAATAATCCAGTTCTTCGCGATGTTCATGAATATATATTAATTTTTTGTAAAGAAACTTATTCAATGCAAAACCTCCACAAAAAGAAAAGTACAATTACAAAAGAAGAGTTTATGGAATATACCAAAAGTGTTTGGAAATTTTCTGCAGAGCGAGCTTCAAAAGTCGGACACCCTGCTCCGTTTCCAATGGAACTTCCAATGCGCTTAATTAAACTTTATACTTTTGAAAATGATGTTGTCCTCGACCCGTTCACTGGCGCTGGAACAACTAATATTGCCGCTCTCGAATTAGACAGGAAGCATGTCGGTTATGATGTTGACGAGAAGTACTGCGAACTAGCAAAAAATAGAATTGGAAATTATAATCAAAAAAAACAAACCTTATTTTCTAATAAGGAGGAGTCTAATGCCAAAAACTAAAACCTCAGAAGGCACCGAAAATGTTCAAGTTGCAGTAGAACCTATCAAAGAAGAAACCGCTCAAGCAGACGAGGTTTCCAAAAATACTCCTCTAGAAAAATTTCTAGAGAAAAATGATGTTTTAATTATGTTGTACCCAAAGGATGAAAATGGTTACTTCATGCAAAGTATTGATCAGAATGATGAAACTTTAGTCTACAATGCTGTTACCAAACAAAATTCATCAAAAAAATCCTTGCTAATATTACTCGATACAAGTGGCGGAAATGTTTACTCGGCAGTTAAAATAATGGACTTACTTAGAAGTAAATACAAAGAGATCACTATCGCCGTTCCCCATGTTGCTAAAAGCTCGGGCACAATGATGTGCTGTGGAGCGGACAAAATTATTATGAGCCCGATATCAGAGCTGGGTCCATTGGACAAACCAATGGTTCACCCAGATAATGAGATGGCCAGAATTTCCGCTCTTGATATAGTGAAGTCTATTGACGGAATGCTTGATACAGCGTTTGAGAGACAAAAGGAATTTGCTGAGAAATTGAATACAGATTATGGAATCTCGATCCAAAAAAGTCTAGACATAGCGTCCAAAACGATTACCGGTTTAGTCTCACCAATGCTGTGCAGAGAAGATGTTAAGATCTACAACCAGGCGAAGAGGTTATTAGTCATCGCCGAAAATTACGGGCAGGAATTTTTAAATCAAAATATGTTGAAAACAATAAAAAATAAAAATCTTCGTCAAAGAATGGCTGGGGTTATGATAAGACGTTTGATTTGGCTGTATCCAGATCATAGTTTTGCGATTCGCAGAAATGAATTAAAGGATTGGTTTTTTATTGTTGAGTTCTCAGAAAAGATAGAAATATGGCCGGAACTTTGGAAAGAATACGAAGACAATAGAAGCAATAAATCAAAAAATATCAAATTTATCTAATGCTTAAAATTAAGGAAAATGTTATGCTGAAAACATATATGGATACAACCGAAAAAGACAACAAAAAAATTACTATTGACACAGAGCACGCACCCGTATCTGCGACAGAAAAGCTTGTCAAACAAGAGCTTCAAAGACTCAGTGAAAACACTGAGGAGATTAGAATTATAAAAGAGCAGGTGGAAAAAGAGGAAAACGGCAAAGAAACTATTTCTGAATAATTCCGCCCCGCCCAAAAAACGAGAGCGTGCGCATTCCCTCCCCACACCCCCTCCTGCGCACGCTAAAGCATTTTGCATTTTGAAAAAAGAGGAA
>PEZV01000003.1:3466-15093 GCA_002778735.1 Candidatus Berkelbacteria bacterium CG10_big_fil_rev_8_21_14_0_10_41_12
ATCAGGTGTTTTTTTGGTGCGATTAACTCATTTAATTTCAGTATATTCCTGATAAACCACTTGAATCCCCGCTGCTAATGGAACAGCAAGAATTGCTCCCCCGATACCAAACAATTTGCCGCCAATCAAAAGCGCAATTATTACGACAACTGGTGAGAGTCCGACTGCCTTCTGCATAATTTTGGGAACTAAAATTTGATTCTCCAATTGTTGAACCAAAATTAAAAGTCCCACCAGCAAAAGAATTTTCCAAAACGCAATCCCGGCAATAAATGCGATGATAACTGCAACTATCCCTGACAATATCGGCCCAACAATCGGTATAATTTCAAGAAGTCCAGCTAATACTCCTAAAGTCAACGCAAAAGGAACACCCAAAATATAAAATAATATTCCGTCAATAATGCCCATAAGCAACATCAGCCCCAGCTGTCCTCTTATCCAATGACTAAACTTGATGCCAACCTTCTTAATAATCTTCGCTACACGTTCCTGCTTGGCTACCGGGACAAGATTAAACAGAAAGTGCCTTACTCCATTTTCCTCAACCAGAAAGTAAAATGTCAGCACAAATATTGTTACGGCAGAAAAAATACCTCCGAAAATCGAGAAGACCGCCCCGATGGCATCTCCTCCGTACGAGGACAATGTCAAACTAAGCTGGGACAGGACATTCTGCAAAGATTGTATGCCGGCATTTTGTGTAAAATCACTCAAACGCTTCGAATAGTACGGAACGTTCAGCGCCAACTCTTTAAGTTGGAGAGCCATTGGCGGGATTATCAAATAAAGCAAGAAACTCAGAATAATTAAAATGAATAGATATATAACAATAATACTAAGCGCTCTTGGAATTTTCTGCGTCGCCAATCGCGCAACAAGCGGTTCAAGAGCAGTTGAAATAACCAAAACCACGATCAACAGATAGACTATATCGCGCACTAAATACAAAACATAAAAAGCAAAAAGCAGGGCAACAACTTTTACCACCGACATTACCGAAATTTCGAAAATTACTTTTTTTTCTTCCATTGGGAGTATTATATTACTTTACGCTATTTTGGGCAAGATAATTTCATCTTTGCGCTCTACAACTCCGTTCGTAATCTGCTCCAGAATACCACCCGGACGGGTTAACGCATCATAAAGAACATCCTTATCACCGATAATTTCGATTGTATATTTTTCCTGTTCGGCAAACAAATTAAGCGGTGTTTTATAAATAACGCGCGATCCATTTACAGAAACACCCTCCGCACCGCTATTTCGAATAGCATTAATCAGATCGACAAGCTGAGTAATCTCAAGATGATGACTAATACTCAATTCAACTCCCGGCCCTTTAATCCCCGATACACCGGACATTATCGTATACTTGTTTTGCTCCTTTGTCAGAAAATTATTCGCTTCGGTATTATTAGTCAGGGCTGACTCGAGTTCCGATTCTTGTTTGGTCAACGACTTTAATTGCTCATTAAGTTTTTCATTTTCTTCAAAAAGAGAACTAACTCTAATAGCTCGTGATTCCGCTTCCTGCGAAATATTACTTTGCCCAACTTTTTTGCTATATCTATAAAGTATTATTCCAAAAAGAGCGAGAATGAAAGTCGCAATCATCAGAACCATAAATTGACTATCTCTTATTTTCTTCATACTCCAATATTCACTGCAGATTTGATATCTGAATTTCCATTGAACGCAGGCACCGAAATCACCTTGTCGTTTTCGTCAACGCCAAATATTAACCCTTCTTCATCAACTCTTTTATAGATTTGTTTTAGACCGTTCTTATTCTCTATAGCATTAATCAAATTTTGCCTGTTACCAATAGCATTAATCTTAAATGGTGGGACCAACTTTGTGTTGTTCACCAACACTGTATTTACAATGCAATCTATAGATGTACTAAATCCAACTCTTTCAGTCTTCCCGCCAAATCCTGTTATGCCAATCGCTTTGGCACCATTAAGCCATAAATAATTAACCAGATCTCTCATATCCGAAGCGTGTGCTATTGAGTTTGGATTTCCTTTCCTGGACGGCGAATCATCTAAAGTAATAGATATACCCTCGCCTGCTAAATCTGTCAATCCGGCTTGTTGTTTATAAAAATCAACAGTATCAACTTTTCCTTTCAAATTTGACTGGTAAGTTTTCAGATCATTTTGCATTTCATCAATTTTATCTTGAGTATCTTTTATTTGCTGTTTATAAATTTCTTGCTCAGATTCGAGTTTCTTCTCCGTCCTCTCAAGCGCTGCAAACTGCAAAACGGGACTCACGGCACGGGGTAGTTTAGTGTTATATTGCGCAATAAAAAATAGGCCGAGTAAAAAACCTACTAAAAGAAATGGTATAGACAGCTTTTTAGAAATTGAGGTGATTCTCATTAATATCTATTTTATCACTTATTCGGACACTAAACACAATATTCAAATCTTAAAACAAATACTCTTAAGGTATTCGCCAAAATTTACTTTAATCCCGAAAACCTACTTGGAATCTACCATTGAGACAATAAGGGCAATAACGCCAATCACAATCTTCACCCAAGCATACCACGTCGGCGCATTCGAAAAAGTCCACGATGGAATTAGCGCCGCAATACCCATAAGTATTAAAAGCACGCCGATAATGCCCAGTGTTATTTTTGACACTCTGCCTCCTTCCGACAGATTATTTTTTGATTAGTTCAAGCTTAACAAATCAAGTAGAGTCGTCAAGACGGTTAGCCGTCAGCAGTCTACATAAACCCGGCAATTGTCAAGAAACGCCCTTTGGGCAGATTTTCCGCCAACGATCGACGGTGCGAAAAAAAATCTTTTGAGTCAAATGTGTCTACTCCTGAAAAGTTAATATTTTCTCCCCTCAGGCCTTTCTCTTTCATCTGCGACAGGTTATATCCAACTATATCCAAATAAAATTTCCCCTTCTCGCGCAAGCAAAACTTACCCCAATCCGATTTTAGACGAGGCAACTCATCAAAAACATAAGATTTTTTTTCTATCGTCGGCCCAATAAAAGCCCTGATTGATTGGGGCTTGAGCGAGAAATATTTCGCCAAATAATCAATCACTTTTTGAGTAAATTTACGATCGGTATTTGACTTGCTCGCATGGGTAACAGAAACAATACCACTTTTCGGCTCGAAAAGCACAATCGGCGCACAATCAGCGGTCAATACCGCAAGAAATAAGTTCTTTGATTTGGTAATAAGCGCCTCGGCAGATATAAAATCATCACTCAAAATCCCCTCTCTCAAATCCCTGTCGTTTACTTTGCCAATTTTTACTTCCCCGCATAAATTCATAAGGACACACCTTGCCGGATCAAGATGCAGCTTTGCTAAAAACTTTTTTCGGTTACCAATAATATCTTCGCGACGCCCCCGCTTAAAAGACATATTACCGTCCCCTACAGTAGAAGACGCAATCAGTAGATTTTTACAACAAGACTGATGAAATATTTTAGGCATTTACTTACTATTATATATTATATTACCCCGCTTAGCGGGGTTTTCGCCCCACGGTGCTCCACTTGTCTAATATTTACCCAAATAATTATCATGCTCCCACTGAGTTACCTGAATTTTATATTCATTCCATTCAAGTTGCCTTGCCTCGACAAAACGTTCATAAACATGTTCGCCAAGCGCACTTTGGGCCACTTTCGATTTCCCAAATTCCCGTATTGCTGCTCCCAAAGAATCAGGCAAAGTCCTAATCCGGCGCAGCTTCCTCTCCTTATCTGCCATCTCATAAATATTTTCTTCAACCGGTTTCGGCGGGTCCAATTTTTCAGCAATTCCATTTAGACCTGCCGCGAGCATTACGGAAAAGGCAAGATATGGGTTGCATGACGGATCCGGACTTCGCAGCTCGATTCGAGCCGATTCTTTGCTGGCAAATTTTGGCACTCTTATCAAGGCCGATCTGTTTATTCTTGCCCATGTCAAATAGACCGGCGCTTCAAAACCAGACACTAATCGTTTGTACGAATTAACCAGCGGAGACATCACCGCGCAAATTCCAGGGGCAGCGTGAAGCTGTCCGGCGATAAACCTTTTGACTATTTTCGAGAGGCCATATTTATCTTTCTTATCAAAAAACAGATTATTTTTGCCATCAGACAAACTTTGATGAACATGCATCCCATTGCCGGCCGTGCCATAAATGGGTTTCGGCATAAAGCAGGCATGCAGATTGTATTTTTCAGCTATTGCTTTGATAATATATTTTAGCGTAATTACATTATCGGCGGCCGTCAGTGCATCGCAATATTTAAAATCAATTTCATGTTGACCGTTTGCAACTTCATGATGACTTGCCTCAACCTCAATACCAAATGACACCGCTGCATTTGCAATCTCCATTCTCACATGCGAAGCAGAATCAGCCGTGAAATCAAAATATCCACCTGCATCCGTTGGCACCGTGAGAACTTCTCCGCTTTCGCTTTTTGGAAAAAAGAAAAACTCGAGCTCGGGTCCAACATTAAATTCAAATCCCTTCTTTTTGGCATCTTCTAAATTTGTTCTCAACACTGCGCGCGGGTCCCCAACAAAATTACCCCCGTTCGGCGTCATAACATCACAAATTATTCTGGCAGATTTGTTGTGATCCTCCTGCCACGGAATAATGGCAAAGGTTTTAAGATCCGGTTTTAGAAACATATCGCTCTCGGCAATACGCGCAAAACCTTCGATCGAAGAGCCATCAAACCATTTTCCGTTTTCAATTGCGCCTTTGAGCTGGGTAATAGGGATTGTAACGCTCTTCACCGTCCCGCTAATATCGGAGAACTGCAAATGGATAAATTCAATACCTTCTCTTTTGCAAAAAGACAGAACTTTTTCTTTAGTCATAAAAAACCTCCTATTTTTCAATTTACATACACAAAATACGCTTTTTCGTACAAAAAAACAATAAATTCTTGCGAATTTATGCAAAAATTTACCAGATTCTATGTTATTTTTACATCAAAACGCAAAAACAACAAACAAAGTTAAAAATGTAAGTGCTAAAATTACATTAATAATCAAACCGATTACCGAACCGATTAGACTGCCAGAAGCGACTTTCAATGCCCTGATGTGGTTTTTCCAAAGAATTAATTCACTTACAAAAACACCAATAAAAAGACCTATAAATCCGCCAAGTGGCGGGAAAAATATCAGGCCAATTACCATGCCGATTGCTCCGGCCAAAATTGTTTTGGCACCGGCACCTCCATATTTTGCGCCGAAAATACCGGAAAAATAATCGACAAAAAACGACAATGCAACAATAATTCCAAGAATTACCAACTCCCCTACGCTAATATGCGAAAATTTTCCAACAGCCGCAAAAACAAGAGCCACAATAAACATAAATGGGATACCGGGCAAGATCGGAACCACCAACCCCACTAACCCAATCAGCATTAATAACAAAAAGATAGTAAATGCAATATAATATGGCATAAATTTATACCTTATTTATCTTAGCACAGCTGGCAGAAGGTCCAATACTTTTTATAAGTGAAATCTTGTAACCAAAGATTTTTTTCTCTACAATGCTCACGAGTACAGTCCGAACAAACTAAGGGTCGGATTGGACCGACCCTTGAAAGAAAGGTGAAATGTATTAACCCGGTCAATGCAACTCGCAAGACACTAACTTCATGTTCGGAGGAAAGCAGATGGGAAAGCCTAGGCAGGCGCCCAGGCGTTCACACCTGGGCAAACCGATCGTCTGGTTCTATAGACTCGAGCCTGATGGGAGGGAGAGCGCCTTCGGAGTCGAGCTGCAGAAGATTCCGGATCAGCTCGAGAGATTCTGTGACGGTTTCAGGGAAGCGTTCGAATACCTCCCTGACCACGAAGTCACCGGCCAAAGCCGACCGAGAGGACAGGATGTCGTTATCATTGGCCCGCGGCTTGACTTCCCCGACACACCATTCTCGTCAGGCGCAGTCGAGATCGCTCACCAGATTGGCTTCGCTGAAGTCACTCGCGTTGAGCAATTTCACTGCTATTCTGTTCCATCTGGAACGAGCCACAAGAAGTTCATCGAAACTCTCGAGTTCGATTCCAGAGTGGAAACGATCTACGAGAAGTTGCCGCTCACCTACCAAATCATCCGTCGCCCGCCCAAAGTACGCTATATAGACCTTCTGGGCAAGGGACGCCGGGAACTCAACCGGTTCAACAAACAGTATAACCTGGGACTTAAGGATTGGCAGCTTGACCTCGTCGAGCAGATCTTCCGCGCCTACGACAAGAACCCAACCAACCTGGCTCTCTACAACATCTCACAGATGTGGTCGGACCATTGCTGGCATATCCTCTTCATGCTCACCGAGTTTGTCATTGACGGAGTTCCAATAGAGGAATTCCTGATTGACATCCTTAAAGAGCCATTCGAGCGGCTCAAAGGTACATCATCGGACAACACCGAGATTGTCCTCTCTGACAATGCCAGTGCGATCACCGGTAAGCGAGTCAAGGTACTCCAACCGAAGTACCCCGGCCGCCCCAGTGAACTCATCTGGGTAGATGTACTATTGCACCTCCTTTTCTCAGCTGAAACACACAACTACCCCAACCAGGTTGCATCCTTCCAAGGATCAGCAACCGAGATCGGCGGAGAGATCCGCGACCAGCTCGGCGCCGGCAGTGTCTCCGATATCACCCATGCCGGTTGTCTCCGAGTCGTTGGATCGCTCCATTTCCCGAACGGTTACAGAATCCCGGGCGAGATCGTTCGCGGCATCGACTATGACTACCCATCTGATAAGCTAACCCCGATCGAGATCCTGATTGAGGGAGCTAAGGGCTGGGTCCACTACGCCAACGCTTTCGGCAAGCCACTCACCCTCTTCGAAACGTACTCCGGGGCAATTCGGAGACCGAGGATGCGTGACGGCAAGATTGTGTTCGAGCGTGTGGAGTCACTCAAGCCAGTCTGCTACGGACTGGGTGTCGGCAACATTCACGATGAACACAAGCACAAAGCCAATCCTAAGAAAGGGTGGGTCATTGTTCGGATCGGCGGCGGAGCGAGACCTGTCGGATTTTGCGGCGGATCAGGTTCATCAAGCACTACTGGAACAAACACAGCCGAATTCGACAGAAACGCGGTCCAACGCGGCAACCCAATCGAAGAACGCACCTTTTACGAGGTCCTGCGCGTTTGCATGGCCATGAGGCGACGATCCCCAATCAGGATCATCCACGATCAGGGAGCCGGCGGACTCGGCAACATGTCCAATGAGTTGATTGGTCTAGCCGGAGGGCATGTCTTTCTCGGCGCAGTTACCTGCGACGACCCTTCCATGGGCGACATCATGATCTACGTCGCGGAATGGCAGGAGAGCCAAGGGGTGCTGATCGAACAAGACCGACTCGACGAATTCCTGGTGATCTGCCTCAGGGAGAACTGCACGGCTGACATCATCGGCTACATCACCGGCGATGGTCAGCTCAAGGTTTTCCACGAAGCAAATATGGGCGAAGTCGAGCGGAAGTGCACTGAACCGATCTTCGAGATGCTGATGAAAGACCTGCTGACCAAAGCCGGCAAATTCACGATCGAAGATGAGGAACCGTATCTTGTTCGGCTTCCGCTAACGATCCGCGAAAGAGGTATGGCTGCAGCACTTCGCAACATCCTTCGCCGCAGCGAGGTCTGCTCCACCGATTGGTTTCTAAGATGCGTCGACCAAACGGTCGGCGGCCAAGTCGTCAGAGGACCATATTGTGGGGCATTCAACACTCCTCTACCTGACTACTCGATAGTCGCGCTCTCCAACTCAACCGAGTGCCGAGCGGGTCAAGCGACTGCTATCGGCACAGCACCATTCGCCACTTGCCTCGACGTTGAGGCCGGTGCTCGACTTTCCATCGGACGGCTTCTGACCAAGTTGATGATGGCCGGTGTCAAAGACATCGCTATGATCAAGGTCCTGTGCAATTGGATGTGGCCAGCCAATATCAAGCCACCGGACGGCGAGATAGCCCTTCTGTATAGGGCAACTCAAGCTGTCAGGAACGTCTTGATTGCGCTCGCTACCGCCATCATTGGCGGCAAGGACTCGGCCTCAATGGCTACTTGGGTCAAGGAACTTCTGATCAAGTCCATTGAGACGATTGTCTTTTCCTCGAGCGCATTGGTTGACGACTACACCAAACACCTGACGGCTGACATCAAGCAAGCCGGCAGGAGCTACCTTGTCCATATTGACTTTGCTCGCGGCAAGCGCCGTCTTGGCGGTTCAAGTTACGCTCTTGCCCATGGACAGCTCGGCGATTATGCTCCGGATCTCGATGAGCCGGAACTTGTTCGGCGGGCATTCCCGACCATAAAAGACCTGATTGACCGAGGTCTGACTGTGTCGGGCCTTCAGATTGGGCAAGGCGGTCTCTCCACTGCAATCACGAAGATGTGTATCGCCGGAGGATGCGGCGCTACGATCTCTACCCAAAGCGAGCACACTTATCAAGCCGAGTACTTCGCTGAAGAGTTAGGTCTGATAATTGAGTGTCCGGATAGTCAGATGCCTGGGTTGTACAACCAACTCACCGGCAGTGATATTCCCTTCACGACACTCGGACCTACTACTAAGGACTCCTCCACCAGCTTCGCTCACAACGGTAAGATTGTGATGGTGGAGAACACCCAGCGTCTCCGGCGTGTCTGGGAGCAAACCTCCCACCAGCTCTGGCGACTGATGGTTAACGCGGAACAAGCTGATCTGGAATGGAGAAATACGGTAGTTCGACAACGAGCTATCTGCAAAGTAACCGCTCCGCCAATCGCCATCCCGCAACTCCGGACCCGCCAGAAACCGCATGCGCTGGTTCTTCGGGCCCGAGGCACCAACGGCCAGCAAGAACTCGCAGAAGCACTCAACAGCTGCGGTTTCAGGGTCCACGATGCTCACTTCTCCGACCTACTCGCCGGCCGAGAATCACTTGACAAGTTCCAGCTACTGGCCGGTCCTGGTGGATGGGCTGATATGGATGTATACGGCGCTGCGATGGGCATGTATCTGCGAGCAACCCGCAATCCAATTGTCAAGGAAAACTTCGACCGCTTTCTGGCGCGAGAAGATACCCTCTCAATCGGCATCTGCAATATGGCTCAGTTCGGCCTGCGGATGGGGATTGCTCCTCTGCCTGAACTCAAGAGTTCGCACACGCGGCCGCTCTTCACCCAGATCAACCTCGGTCACTTCAACCATCAATGGGTGACGCTAAGAGTAAACGAAAGCCCCTGTGTCTTTACGAAGAACTTGATCGGCTCGATCATGCCAGCCGTAGTCGCAAACGGCGAGGGCCGATTCAACTGTTCGGACGAAGTATTACAGGAAGTTCTTGACCAGCAACTGATCGTCTTCTCCTACGTTGATCACCTCGGACACCGTACAACGTCTCTCCCGCACAGTCCAAGCGGAGCGTTCGTCGCCGGCGTCTGCGATCCCACCGGACGGCACCTCTATGAGATGCCTCACGTCTTCGACCGACTCTCACGTCTGTCACGGTTCTCTTACGTGCCGAAAGAGATGCGAGACTTCGCCGGAGATTCCGACCTTTCGCCTTACGCCCACATGGGCATCAACGCCCTCGAGTGGTGCCTCGAGCACCGCTAATAGAGCCACGTTCAACAGCCTCCCCCTTTAGGGGGAGGCTGTTTCACTTTAATTTAATATCTAAAGTCTATTTTCTATCATCTAAAACTATTACCGCATAGTGGAGGATGTTCTAATTATTTTCAGGAACTCAACAGAATATATTTATATTCCCGATTTAAGATCAGAAGCGGCAAGAATATAATTTACCTCACCTTGTTACTCACCATTCTCACTATTTCTACACATTTACGATGTTATTCAATATCTTTGTATTCTTCGATTTTCAATTCTAAAAATCGCTTAGCATTAGGCTCTTCCATTGTTAAAAGTGCTCCTTTGGCTTGACGCAAATAAAAATCTCTGATGTTTACAAATTTTCCCGGTTCAACTTCTACCACACAGGGATGGTCTATGTGAGTAGCAAGAAACAAAGCCAATTCCATATCTGTTGCTCTTGGCCTTTCTTGTTCGCTTTCTCCCGGCATTTCCATTTCTTCTTTCATAGAGTTATCTTACTATATTTTACCTTACCCTGCTGCTCGCAACATACAAATTGGTACTCTATTCTGAAAATTGTTCGAACTCATTTTGGCCGCGAAGCGGCCGAGAAAACACCCCCGCGAATTCCGAACTGAAATTCTGAACTTTGACAATTTCAAGTTTTTCTTTGTGAGCTTTGCTCACTAGAGAAATCTTAGCAGATTTCTCCTTTGGCGGTAAGAAAATTGATTTAGAAAGCAAACAGCCCGAGTCCTTGTGAGAACCCGGGCTGTCGGATAGGGTCGTTGCGGGCAGCTAAGAGACTGCCTTGACGAGCCCAGCGAGCGAGATGGCCAAGGCCAGTCCGCAAACGACTGCGGTGCTGATCTTGTCGCCTGCCGGCATCTTTGCCCACTCCTTCCGAGTGAGCCAGACAAACGGCAAGGTGAAAGCGGCGATGAACGCCGCCCCAGGCAGAGGCGTGGCAATCGATCTGGCAATCGCCAGACCAACCACGAAAGCCGCAACCTGTGCCAAGACGGAAAGTCCCGTCATGACTACAGTGCTTATTGCAGCGATCGTGGCAATGATCGCCACGGCGAGCGCTACATCTAGCGCTCCCAGCTTGACCCCGAAGGCGGTGATGATGGCAAGATCTGCCAACTTACCGCCGACCGTGATGGCTGTCTGCATCCGAGGGGTTTGTACCACCCAGATGTCTAGAGCGACCATCATCGCGAGAGCAATCAGAATCAGCCCTCGCTTGTCAGCGCGACGTGCCCCTAAGAAAGCAGGCACTGCCAACGCTAACGACAGAACCACCGTAAACATCACTGCATTCATGTCAAACCCTCCTCGGGTTTCGCCAGCTATGCTGGTCGAATGTTTGTACTCCTGCCAAACAAAGAAGTATAGCGCAAATGAAACAAAAAGTCAACCCACGGGGGGCGACCTTATGTTCATAACAGTAATCTATAAAAATTTTCTTTTACATTACAGAATCGAAAGTGGCAATTTGAAGTAAAAATTCCCTACAATTTAGTCGCCGCCACAAGCGGCGCAAACTCCCAAAATTTGACAAATTCTCGGTGGTACCCCCGGCAGGAATTGCACCTGCGACGCCCGCCTTAGGACGGCGGCGCTCTATCTACTGAGCTACGGGGGCAATATACTTTATCAAAAGTAAACTCAATATAGATTTTAACATTTTTTCAGGTATAATAAAGGCGTTTCGCTTGTTTTTGATTTTTGATCGTCTCACCCATATCGCTTAATGCGAACATTTGTGTATATGGGTTTTAGTTAATTACGGGGTGTAGCGCAGTTGGCTAGCGCGCAGCGTTCGGGACGCTGAGGTCGGCGGTTCGAGTCCGCCCTCCCCGACCAATCAAGACATTTCAAATTTTCAGGGGAAAGAGTTTGCTCGCTCGCCCCGCCGGAGTTTATCCCGCACTTCGTTGCGGGAGCGGGTCTCGCTTCGCAAAAAGCCCTGTATTTCGGAATTAAATCGTAAGGTCGGACAAATTCAAATTCAG
>PEZV01000023.1:0-2316 GCA_002778735.1 Candidatus Berkelbacteria bacterium CG10_big_fil_rev_8_21_14_0_10_41_12
TCAAGCGACTTTGGAAAACGAAATCATCAAAAATTTGATTTTGCAAACCGGCAAAAAAGAAAACATCACCGTGACCCAAACGCAAGTGGACGAGCGGGTGGGAAAGATCGAAGCCCAGTTTACAGCGCAAGGGACTGACTTAGACAGCCTGCTGGCCTCACAAGGGCAGACACGTCAGGACTTGGAAGAACAATTGAAGGTGCAGCTGATCGTGGAGGGGATTTTGGGTGGCGATATCGAAATCACCGATGAGCAGATTAAGGAGTATTACGAAACCAACAAGGACTTTTTCCCCAAAGACGCGGTGCTGGAGGATCTCAAAGAAGATATTCGTCAGGATGTTTTTCAACAGCAAATGGGCGAAAAATTCCAGCCTTGGTTGGAAGAGCTTAAGAAAGAAGCGAAGATCTATTACTTCCTGAAATTTTAACTTCTTTTGGTCGGGGACGGCAGGCTCGAACTGCCGACCTCACGGTCCCAAACCGTGCGCTCTACCAACTGAGCTAGTCCCCGTTGCTTACCCTGAATGCAGTCAAAGGGTGCAACTTTACAACAAAGCTCGAACATATTTCCGAGAAAACTTTTAAGTTTTCAAGGAAACAAGGAATACTTGGACTTATTTTATCAAAAACTCGTAGAAATTTACAGCGTCGGCGGCTGCGGCGAGGAAAAGGCCCCGAAAATCCGCCTTCGGCGGATAGCGGGGTAAAGGTTTAAGGGGAAAGGGAATCGCCGCAGCCGCCTCCTCCTTTAGCTCGGCTCGCCTTTAGCGAGCCTCGCTTTTTTGAGAATTTTTTGCGCCGTTAAGAAATTGAAAAGGAAAAAAAGAAGAAAGTGTCGTTGCCCCACCGTGTCTCGTGCGCCGACACAAATTCCCAAGCAATCGGTTAAAGGTTAAGGAAGAATTCTACGACCGTTCCTAGAACGTTTTTCATAGGCCCCTACCCTTTGGAATTTCTTTTGCAATGAACTCTTTTTTCATTTTTTCTATTTCTAATAGATTATTTGCCGAAGTTTTCAGCAACCTACCATAGCTACCTCTTCCAAATGTTTTTTCTATACGCCTGGAAACTTCACGTAGTGTAGCTACATCTCCCTGACGGGCAGTTCTCATAAGCTCTAACATCTCTCTACCTCCACAATTTTTTATAATAACATCAAGTAAGCTAGCAACAAGAGAAGATGGGGAAAAAACATATTTCACACCTTCTGGTGTAGTTTTGTCAAAAATAAATGTTACAAAATCCATGGGGATCTGAAGAGCGGTATTGCCTACTTCAAATTGAACATTACCATAATCATCCACCAAACCAGCTTCCTTTCCTAAATTAATGGCGCGCCGTATTTGCTTACCAACTTCGGTATTTTGAGTAATCTCTTCTCTTTTATATTCTACCCATTCTAATCCCGCCATTCCCTCTTCAAGCAAGTCAGTCCTTTCTCCCCACCATTCTTTCTGTATGACAGCAACACTATAACCCTTTCTCATTAATTCGAAGTTGTGTACTAGCTCTTTGCCTGAAGCATGATAAAATTCTTCAAAAAAAATTTGCTCGCTACGTATAGGATCACACCCGTCATCAAGAATTATAAAAGAGAATAATTCTCCACTAACATAGAAACTACCTCCCTGCATAGCATGGTCAACTTTATAATCGTTATTTTCAAATGCCTGCAAAAATTCTTGTCTTCTGTCTATGGGAATGTAATACATTTTACCCAAATCTTCAGTCGAGCCAGTGGTCCCATACGTACGCGAGATAAACTCACGCATTCTTTTTTCAGTTTGTTGCTGTTGGTGACTTGGTTTAATTGCCGCACTTTCAAATCTATTACGTGCCTCTCGAATTCTACGAGTCCGTATCTGTTCTTCTCTGTCGATTTCTTTTTGATTTACATTCACAATTCCATATGCTTCTAGCGGAGGTAGGGTAATTACTTTAAGATCCAAATCACTAGGTTCTAGCTTCTTTTGCAAGCTTTTCTCATCCGGATATCCTACTGAACGCATAAAGGCTCGGATTATTTGGTTACGCAATTTTTGTACAACCCACAAGATGGTATCTTTATCACTCAAGCTTTCTCCCATATCAAAATCTGGATATGTCTCTTTTAAACTTTCTAAAAACGCTTCTGGACTATCCTTTTCCTTGCCAGATAGACTTTTGTAAAAGGGTGATTCCACAAACTCAGCAAGGGTAAGCATGCGTTCCATTTTAACTTCTCTAATAGCAGGGTCTTCTTCAGATAAAATTTTCCTTGCCATAACCAGCCAATATATTCCTGGGTCTGTCTTTGTTACTCCTTCGGGAGCAA
>PEZV01000023.1:2325-4171 GCA_002778735.1 Candidatus Berkelbacteria bacterium CG10_big_fil_rev_8_21_14_0_10_41_12
TTCTTTTCCTACATAAACAAACTTTTCGTAAGCCCTTTCTTTTCCAGTAATCAGATCTGGTTTGTAAACAGAAAAAAAATGTTTATTAAACAAGCTTTCACTCGTATCGTCACCTGCCGTTTGTGTAAATCCCTGATACATACTGGATAAGGCATTAAAAGAGATAAAAACACCGTCAGGGTTTACCAACACTTCATTAAAGGCGCTATCTCTGGTTGCACAATAGCTCTCGTAACTACCTTCTTCTAATCTTTCGATGTCCCTTGCATTCGTTAGGTATTTCTCGGCAACTTCTTTTAGAGGTAGCCCGCTTTTCCCGAAAACAACCAAGTCCACATCATGAACAGGCAATTCCCCAGAGATATCCTCTCCAAGGGCAATCTTTGCAAGAACTCTTGCTAAACCACCTTTATAGCAGATCTCAGAGGCTCCGTGTCTTGCCGGGAGTGGAAATTTGTATTCTTTTCCATCGCTTTTTATAACTAGCTCTTCTTTTCGAATCTCCAAAGAAGCATTTGGAGAATACGATGGTTTGCCTTCAAATCTTGTAAAGGGGATCATTACTCCTTTATGACTCAAGGCGCCTTTTGGTTCAGTCAAAAGCTTTGATTGGGATTTAATCATTTCAATTACAATGTCGAATCCTTCAATTCCTACTATTGACTCCAGTATATCTTCGGGGTGTTCGTTTCCGAGCTTTTCTAGTCTTGCAACTTCTTTAGCAGTAAAGACTTTGAGACGATCCAGATTTTGCGCAGAAAACTCTTGTAAACTACTATGAGTGCCTAGTAGTGATAATTCTGCGACAACATTTGTTAAACCTTGCAGCAGAGCTTCAGGGCACTCAACCAAGCTGGCTGAAGCCTCTACGCGAACGATTAGCTCTTGATCTAGTAACTGGGATAACTGTTTCCTTAATATTCCAGCTTCTTTCGGATGTAATGTAGTTTTAACTTCTGAAGGTTCTGCCTCATCAGCTACTTCTCCATTTTCTCCATTTTTGTCTTGGGTTTCGGTAGTTAACGGGCTGTCCATTTCTGGAAGATGACACCAGTTCACTAAATTTTCTCTCCTTTTTCTAAAAGATTCTCTATCACCATATGTTGTTGCTGGGTGGTATATATTGCCTTTTGGTCGATATACCCTGAACGGTCCATAGAAATCAACTAAGTCTACGTCTTCAAAAGCCCAATTGCTCAAATCCTGATCTGTAATAAGAAAAGGCGTAAACCTCGGACGAAGGCGGGATCTTAGGCGAACTTCTTTGGGCGATTGACCTTTTTCAGGAGAAAATGGCTCTAAGGGTTGTGGGTCTAACAATAGACAGAGGACCGGTTTATCTAAAAGAGGTCTGTCAATCTCCGATTTTTTGATTAAATCAGCCTGTTTTTCTTGTGGGATTTCTGTAACTTCTACCATGATTTTTACAAATTTTTCCGCTCAGTCAACTTTAAAATTTCTCAATAGTAACTAAACTATAACATAATAATTTTACTTTGAATTTCTTTTGCCACTTTCAATTTGAGCCAATGCTGCCAGCTCCTCTTGGATTAACCCAGATTTCTTCCACATCCTTCTTATTTTTTGATAGCTCATTTTTCTTATTCCAATTATTTAAATTTTACCACTTTTATCGTACAGACATTTTAGGGGTGGTGGTTGGGGATAGTGGTGGGCTTTCTTATTTTTTTCTTTTTCATCTCCATACGGCGCTCGCTCGCTGGTTTCCCCCAATAGTCTCGCCGCAAGGCAGCTGTGATGCGATATGTTCCCGTAAATATCCGACACTAATCTTCTAATGGCGGTCTCATCCCTAATCCTAGATGAGGTCGATGATAATGGTATC
>PEZV01000032.1:0-9800 GCA_002778735.1 Candidatus Berkelbacteria bacterium CG10_big_fil_rev_8_21_14_0_10_41_12
TAAAACACCATTTCAGTATTATGAGGACACATTAACAAGTAACAGCATTTTGTTACCGATGTACTCAGCCAGGACACTTATTTGTAACAACTTTTATCTTCCCGTAAAGTTCCGTCACATAAAAAAAGGATCCTTGGGATTCTCGCTGATATTGGGCACAAAAGCCAAATTGACCGGCAGATCAAAGCCATTTGCTACAAGTTTTAATTCAAATCCTGGGAAAACCTGCCAATTTTGCAAATATTCCTCGCTCATTCCATTCTCCTTAACTCAAAAAATATATCTCAAACCCATAAAATCCGTGGATAATCGCCAGAACGAGAATGATTTTCCAAATCACTTTCCTGTGCCACCAGAAGGGAATTTTAATTATCCGCTTGCCAACCGAAATCTGGAGAAGTATAAACAGCAGAGTTAATATCCCCAACCAAACATGAAGGGGTTTTGAGAAAACAATTGGATCGGGAAGAATCACTTCACCTCCACCTGTCCGGTCATGGAAGGATGAATGGAACAATGATAATTGAAAATCCCAACAACATCAAAAGTGTGCTTGTAACTTGAGCCGCTTTTAATATTTCCGCTATTGAATGCGTCAAATGTAACCGTATGGGTCGTTGAATCATCATTGGTAAATGTCACCTCCGTGCCGGCCGAAATTGTGATTTTATTCGGGGTAAATGAAAAATTTTTAATTGAAACAGCATTTGTCGCAACTGGCTCTCCGGACAAGTTTTGACCGACCGAATTACTCAAATAAGTACATCCTGTCAGGGCAAAAGTCAGAACTAATATCACTCCCAAAAGCAATATTTTACGATTACTTCCATTCATCTAAACTCCATTTTTCTTGTCTCTTACATTCGACTAAATATTTCAAATAATGTCAAGGGTGCAAAATCCATACAGCGGAAATAAAGTGTGGCAAACACATCGTGTTAAAGACGAAAAGAGAAATCTTAATACAATCCACAGTATTGATTACAGCAAAAGGGAGGGGCGTTTCCCTTACGGGAAATGCCCCTTGTGCGTCTCGGACTACATCAAGCCCTGTCGGTCTGCGCTTCTCCTAGGGAAAGAAGCACACCAACAGAGCGGGATTTTTCCGATCAAGCAAACCGCGTCACTGTCATTCGATACATAGCGCAACTAGTTGCTCCGGATATATACGCCCACAATGGCCATTGGGCATCACATATCGCAGACAACCCTCTGTCGCACTTGATACAATCATACCATTTTTCTCATCACTGCCGATCTGCTGCCGATCAGCAAGTGTAATAGTCACCCGCCGCGATTCCTTAATGATCAAATCAAGCGCTACCAGATCTGCATAGTTAAGTTGCATTGCCTATCCTCCTTTTTGTCAATCTGCTTTTCCTCGACCACAAGGCCGAAGAAAAAACCCCGCTTGAACGGGGTCCTGAGGGGAAATCATATTTACGATATAATCTCTACCTCAGAACCCACCTCCAATTTTTTTGCTCATAGCGATAAGAGCTCTTGAACAAGCTGAAAAGGTTTGATAAATAAAATAATTTAATCTTTTCATCGATATTAATATTCTAATCAACCTCATCAGAGTTGTCAACCTCATCTGCCTCTGTTCTTACTGTCTTTCCGTGAAATTTTTCGTGTACTTCTTTTAAATGCTGATTTGTAACATGGGTATAAACCTGTGTTGTAGTGACAGAAACATGCCCCAAAAGAGATTGCACCGCCCTCAAATCCGCTCCGCCAATCAATAAATCCGTAGCAAATGAGTGCCTCAGCGTGTGCGGCGTTACTTTCTTAACCAACCCCGCCAATTTTGCCGCGCGCGTTACTACTCTCTCAATCTGGCGCGTTGTTAGCCGCTTGCCTCCTTCTTGCATTTCTTGATCCTTAATCTTTGAAATTTTCTCTCCGGCATCAGTTTGAGAAGATTCTCTCGCCTTAAACCGACTATTTCTCTCCTCACCAACTTCACGATTTTTATTGAGTTGTGCATTCTCCAGTGCTCTTTTTTGCCTTATGCTTGCATATTCTTTGACAAAAATCGCTTTATCGCTATCGTGGCGATGATTAAGATATTTCTCCAGCCATCCAAGCGCCTCTTTCGAAAGAAACACCAATCTTGCTTTCCCGCCTTTGCCAATTACAGAAAATTCACCCCTGCCCAGATTAATTTCGTCTCTGTCCATCTCAGTTAACTCCGAAACCCTAATCCCTGTAGAGAAAAGAACCTCCAAAATTGCTCTATTTCGTAAGCTAATAGGCGTTTTACCATTGTATGATTCGAGGAGCCGTTCAACCTCATCCGCCTCTAAAAAACTGATATTTCTATCCGGCGTATCGGCCAATTCAATTTTCTCGGCTGCCATCGTTTTTACATCCCTCTTTGCCAAGTATTTGAGAAATGACCTCAAGGCAATCATGTGGTAGTTGAGTGTTTTTTTATCAAGATTTGCCTTATTTTCGCCTTTAATCCGATGCAGTTTCAATCGCCATTTCCTCACGAGGTCAAGATCAATACCCAGTGGAAAATTTACATTGTATGATTTGGCGAATTCATTAAATCTTGAGAGATACAGTGAGTAATTGCGGATTGTCAGTTCACTGTGCCCTCTCTCAATCTCGAGATATTCCAAAAAATCTTTAATATATTTTTCCATAATCTGATGCCTATAGTCTTAAAATTATGAACTGCTATTTTATTTTACGACATTTATCCAAAATATCCTAACCTTTCCCCCACACCAAATCCTGACAAGTTTTGCTTAAGTAATTGAGTCAGTCAATATGTTTACCCGGGCGATTAGA
This sequence comes from Candidatus Berkelbacteria bacterium CG10_big_fil_rev_8_21_14_0_10_41_12, assembly GCA_002778735.1. Classification (GTDB taxonomy): domain Bacteria; phylum Patescibacteriota; class UBA1384; order UBA1384; family 1-14-0-10-41-12; genus 1-14-0-10-41-12. The sequence continues at coordinate 2,803 of PEZV01000032.1, forward strand.
GCAATATTGTTTTGAGTTTGATGTGGGGGTGAACCTATTGCCCCGAAAAATTTAACTGATAAAATAAACTTGTGAATATATTGAGCATCGACCAAAACCTTCTTGTGAAGGCTAATTCTTTGGTAAACCAGAATTGGTTTCTCGACAAGGCATTAACCGTCGGAGGGATATATTTTGTCTATCTGGTGCCGGTTGTCTTCATCATTTGCTGGTTCACATACAGAAAATATCAATTTGAAATTGCCTTAGCGCTGCTCTCCGGACTTTTTAGCTGGTTTGTTCTGACAAAATTAATCATCTCCCACATTTGGTTTAGGCCAAGACCGGATGTTGGTATTGTCGGCTTAAAGGAAATATTTTTTCACAGGCCGGATTACTCGTTTCCCTCAGATCACGTTAGTATGCTCGCGGGAATTGCGTTTGCACTCTATTTTGCCAAGTTAACAAAAGCGGCAAATTATGTGCTCATCGCGACAATTATCGTCGCTATCTGCCGAGTTATAATCGGGGTACACTTTCCTCTTGATGTTGCCGCCGGCCTTGGCGTCGGCGCGCTCGGCGCCTACATAATCCACGTCTTGAGAAAACCAATCAAAAAATACATTTTCGATCCGATTATTCCCATGATTAGGAAAATTAAACTCGCTTAAAAATGAAAAAAATGGACATACGTAAACGGCAGGATTGGGCAGAGATACTGTCCCTCATCTCTTCGCCGCCTCTCGTGAGCACAGTTTTTTTTATCTTTTTAGTTTTTAAATACTCTTCTGATTTATCGGAGGGATTAAGATGGCTTGTGGGCATCAGCCCGTTTCTTATCTTTATTCCGATAACCTATCTTGGTATTAGCTACAAACTTGGATGGGTATCGGACTTCGATATATCAGAGCGCAATCAGCGTCCGCTGCCGATGACTATTTTCATTATCGGAGTAGCGGTCGCTTCCATTATCCTTTATTTCCTAAAAGTCCCGCTTGATTTATTCGTTTATGCCCTTTCCGGATTCGTCACATTGATCATAATGACTGTCATTACATTCTTCTGGAAAATCAGCCTTCACACCGCGACACTTTCGAGTATATTCACCGCTATTGTTGTGCTTGGGGGTCTTAAATTCCTGCCTTTTTACCTAATTCTAATCCCCGTTGGCTGGTCAAGAGTTGTTCTCAAAAAACACTCTGTCAATCAAGTCATTGCGGGAGTACTTGTTTCCTCATTAGTTACCCTAACAGTATTTCATTTATTTGGTTATAATTTTAATTTCTAACCCATGAGTGTAATTCTCTCCGCAGCCAGTAGTTTTATAATCAATACTATCAGCCATCTGGGATATGGCGGAATTATGCTTCTTATGGGAATAGAATCCGCCAATATACCCTTGCCGTCCGAAGTGATTATGCCATTTTCGGGATTTCTTGTTTCTTCCGGCCAGTTTGGTCTCTGGCAAATTGCCACCGCCGGTGCGCTCGGTTGCCTGATTGGCTCGCTTTTTTCCTACTATATCGGAGCAGTAGGCGGACGGCCGTTTATCGAAAAATACGGGAAATACGTCCTCATCTCCCACCATGATTTAGATTCCGCCGACAAATGGTTTGCTCGCTGGGGCGAGATGGCCACTTTTATTGGTAGATTATTACCGATTATAAGAACTTTTATTTCATTTCCAGCCGGTATTTCCAAAATCAACATCTGGAAATTTGCGCTTTATACTTTTGTAGGAAGCTGGATTTGGTCTTATTTTTTAGGATATATTGGCATGAAACTCGGGGATAATTGGGAGACCCTCAAAACATATTTTCATGGCGCGGATACTCTAATCGGGATTCTAATCATCTTAGGGCTTGTTCTTTATATCTGGCGGCACATTAAAAATAGCCGCCTTAAATCATAAACCCCCACACCAAATCCTGAGAATTTTGCTTAAAAGACTAGGCCAATAAATACGTTTATCCCAGTAGTTGGAATACCGTTGTTGTGAGTTTGGTGTGGAGGTAAATATCCTCCGTTATGTTAAAATAAGATTATGCTGGTTGAACTTGATCACATAAAAGGCTTGCCAATCGGTTCTTTGACCGAGAGTAAGGTAATTGGGAAAGTTGCGAAAGTTATTTTTGACCCGCAAGAAACGAAAGTAATCGGGTTTATTTGTTCGCACTTCGTATTTTCCTTCCCAAAAGCCATTTCTTTTAGTGACGTTGTTGATTTAGACTCCAAGGCAGTTGTGGTCGGATCAAAGGACGATCTTGTGGAACTGAAAGAATTAATTCGCCTTGAGAAGCTCTACCGCTATAAATATGATCTTATCGGCTCGCCTGTTATGCTAAAATCCGGCAAAAAGTTAGGGCGTGTCAGCGGAGCGGTAATCGACAGTGAAACCGGAGGATTGGTAAGAATATTTACAAGAAGCATTATCAACCACCAAGCATTTGACGCAAAAGACATTGAAAAGATAACTTTAGATAAAGTTGTGGTTAAAAAAGAAGTGATAGAATTAGACCAAAAGATTACTGCCCAAGCGGCTATGGAGGGATGATAGAAAAAATAATGCATTATTATGATACGGCAATGAATTCGATCCCTGAAAATGCGAGATTCTTTCTAGCGGTAGTTATTGTTATATTTTTAGTTGTTTCCTTGGTTCAATTCTTGCGAAAAAATCTTCTCTGGCTTGTTATTTTCATTATACTGGTGCCGGCCGCCTGGCCGGCGCTTAAGCAGATTGGACTCTCAATCTGGCATCTTTTTGAAAAAATCCCGAAGTGAAGCTTCCCTTCGCTTAGTGGGGTGTCCATCTGACATGGGCGGAAGCGGAACCCTGTACCCCATGCGGTGCGGGGTAGACACATTTTTCACCTGTCGCCTGTTGACCCCCACACCAAATCCTGAGAGTCTTGTTTAACTGACTGGGCTAATTATTATATTTTTCAAAATAATTAAAAATGGTTGTTGCGAGTTTGGTGTGGGAGTCGACATTTTTTAGGTCTTGGCATATAATTGCGTCAGACAAAGCACACATTACAGCAAAAGAGGAAGTGAAGCGTGACAACGGCCACGGTCGATATTCGGTCCGTCGGGTTTGGAGGAGTCAGACACCCCGTCGGGCTTGGTGGCATTATACTATGTGCAGGAATTACCGGAGCAGGTGTTTCCGCTCAGAGGAAACACGCCGTCACGCCGACAACACCCTGGTGTACCCATCCGCTGTGCCGGCGACTGCTCGCCATCCAGCGGGCGCAGCGCCACGCTACGCAAGACAACACCGAGGAAGCCTGCCAGTTTTGCGGGTGCGAGTTCGTCCGCGGGCCATGGCAGTGTCCTCGTTGCGGCCTCCGTGCCGCATAAATACCCACATTCCCACACCGCCAGCATCGCTTTCCCGACGTGTTCCCTCCCTCCGAGCGCGTCGGGGAAAACGCTCTCGTGGCCCGGGAGCGTCAAGGGCGGGTCAGCCACAAACTGACCCGCCCTCCTATCGTATATAGACAAAATTTTACCAAAACATAAAAACTAAGAATGCCCCCGTTAAGCGGGGGCATTCTTCAATCCAAAACCTCAATAGGTCTAATAGTCCATTCCCATCCCGCCTTGAGGCATTTGCATTCCACCAGCCGACGGATTCTTTTCCGGCAGATCCGTTACCACCGCTTCGGTCGTCAAAACCATTGAGGCAACCGATGAAGCGTTCTGAAGCGCGGATCTCGTTACTTTTAGCGGATCAATGATTCCGGCGCCAATCATATTGACATAATTATCTTTTGCTGCGTCGTACCCTACACCTTTTTCTTTTCGGCGGACTTCTTCAATCACAACCGAACCGTCCTTGCCGGCATTTTCGGCAATTTGCCTCAGGGGTGTCTCAAGCGCTTTTCGCACAATCATTACACCTAATTTCTCGTCCGCATCGGCTGTCTTGACTTCCTCAAGAGACCTGATCACGTCAACCAGCGCTACACCTCCGCCCGAAACAATCCCTTCTTCAACCGCCGCTTTTGTCGCGGAAAGAGCATCTTCAATTCTGTGCTTTTTCTCTTTGAGCTCGACTTCCGTTGCCGCACCAACTTTCAGCACCCCGACTCCGCCGGTCAATTTAGCTAATCGTTTCTGCATTTTTTCCTTATCATAATTAGATTCGGATTTTTTGATTTGAGATTTTATCTGCTCAACGCGAGCATTGATCGCTCCCTTTTCGCCCTTGCCCTCGATGATAGTCGTGTTGTCTTTGTTAATCAAAACTTTTCTCGCGCTTCCGAGCTGCTCGAGCTCAACATTTTCCCATGCCGTGCCTGTATCCTCCGAGATTGCAGTTGCACCGGTAAGCACCGCAATATCGCCAATCATTTCTTTCTTGGTGTCGCCATAACCAGGCGCTTTAACGGCAACTGCGGTAAATGAACCCTTTAACTTATTGAGAACCAAAAGCGTCAGTGCTTCTCCTTCAACTTCATCGGCAATAATCAGTAGCTCTTTTTTGCCACTTGAGACGATTTTTTCAAGAAGCGGAACAATTTCCTGAGCCGTTGAAATTTTCTTATCGGTAACGAGAATTGCCGGGTCGGTCAGATCCGCTTCCATTCGGCTGGAATCCGTCATCATATAAGGCGAAATAAATCCCTGGTCGAACTGCATGCCTTCAACCACTTCTTTGTCAAGGCCGATTGTCTTGCCTTCTTCAACGGTAATAACACCGTCGCGCCCGACCATATCCATAATATCGGCCACCAATTTACCAACTTCGGCATTATCGGCTGAGATAGAAGCAACCTGAGCAATTTCTTCTTTACCTGAAATCTTCTTGGCGCTTTTTTTGAGCGCATCAACAATCTGATCTGTCGCTTTTTCTATTCCACGCCGTATCGCCATCGGATTTGCTCCGGCGGTAACATTCTTCAGCCCTTCATTTATCATCGCTTGGGCAAGAATCGTAGCTGTTGTTGTACCATCGCCGGCCGAATCATTAGTTTTCTCCGCCACTTCTTTAATCAACGCTGCGCCTAAATTTTCAAACTTTTCTTCAAGATCAATCTCTTTGGCGATAGTTACACCGTCATTTGTAATCGTAGGGCCGCCAAAACCCTTATCGAGCACGACATTTCTGCCTTTCGGGCCAAGAGTTACTTTGACCGTGTCTGCGAGAATATTGACGCCTTTTTTAAGCTTCTCCCTCGCTTCTTCTGAAAATTTAATCTGTTTTGCCATTTGAACCTCGCTTTGTTCAGCTAATTATGCAATTTAAATCAGCCGATTGCTTAATTAATTTTCTAATATTGCAACAATATCATCCTCTCGGACAATTTTGTATTCTTCGGTGTCAATCTTGATTTCTTCGCCGGAATATTTGCCATAAATTACTTTGTCCCCAACTTTTACATCCAACTCGACTTTCTTACCATCTCTTATTTTGCCCGTACCGACAGCAATTACTTCGCCTTCTTGGCGCTCTTCCTTTGCCGAGTCGGGCAAATAGATTCCCGATTTTGTTTTCTCTTCTTTTTCGACAGGCTTTATTAAAACTCTGTCACCTAAAGGTTTAATTTTTGCCATTTTTACCTCCGTTAACTTTTTAATCAGAAAATTAACTTAGCAAATGTAAAGCACACTTGTCAAGCCCCACACCAAATCCTGAGGGTTTTACTTAACTGACTGGGTTGATCGATTGTACATTACCATAATAATCGGGAAACAGCTGTCGCGAGTTTGGTGTGGGGGTCAAGCCCTAAAGACATTTTTAGTTCTTTTGCGGATGCAATCTTATCTCTTTTTCATCAGCAAATATTTCATCACCTCGACAGGCACCGCCTAAAATCCTTCGCCTCTCGTAGTCCATCAATTTTCTCTCCACGAAATTGCCAAATCTTCCGGACAATAATTTCTCAAATGTTCGCTTCGGCTGCTTTGGATATTCCAAAAAGATCTTTTCTTTTAAATATTTATTAATAATTTTAAATTTTTCCGTCAGAGGCGGATCGGCCTTTGGCTGAAACTTTTCATTTTGCATCCTACATTTTAAATTCTTACCCATCCATTTATTAATCTTAAAAAATTTCTTGGCCGTTTTACCATCATCAACCAAGGGAATGAGATATCTATACCCAATCGCTACTTTTTTGTTACTTTGCGGGTTATGCGGTACAACATCGGGATGTGACGCCGAGAGATAACAGTTCAGGCAAATTCTTCCCGCGATTTTTTTGCCGCTGCGCCTCCAGCCGGTCAACGCTACTAAAAGCACTGCAAAAAATCTTGCAGTATATAACCGCCCGTCTCGGGCAATAATTAAAAAATCAATATCGGAGCTTTGTTTTGCTTCGCCGCGCGACAGCGAACCGTTTAGTCCCGCCATCCTCAAAAATGGCACGAATCTCAATATCCGTCCGGCAACCATGGAGCGCTTCAAATATTTCTCCTCGTAATTCACGACCACAATATAACACAAAACCCAAGTCCAAATCCTTAAGCATCCTTGAGTAAAATACAAAACGAGCTACAATCTGCGCGTAAGAGTTCTCTGACATTTCGCGAAACGGAGGGAGAGCAATCTCCATGAAAGAGGAAATTGCCGCAAAAGAACCGCTGTTTAGAAGCCGATGGAGCCGGTCTCTGGTTATCCTCGCAGTCCTCGCGGCGGGGGCCATCCCCTTCCTGCCCACTACGAATGTATGGGTATACGTCGCTTACACCCTTGCCATTCTGTCAACGGTGATGATCTGTCTCGTCGCCACCCTCGAAACCGTGGCTGGATTGCCGGAAGGGCGCAAGTTCAAGGTGCAGAAGATAGTGGAGACCGCACGCAACTGTCTCGGCTGGACACTGGTCATCGGTCCGCCGGTGATCCTCATCGCTCTCTGGATCATCATGGGAGTGACGAGAATGGAGTTTGGCGATGTCACTATGCGCTTGCTGAAGGGTCTCACGGCCGGGTCTCTAGGGGTACTTATGTTGAGCAGACAGTACAAACCTGAGGCACAGTTCGCCAGAGACATCAGGGCCAACAACCAGAC
>PEZV01000032.1:9819-9886 GCA_002778735.1 Candidatus Berkelbacteria bacterium CG10_big_fil_rev_8_21_14_0_10_41_12
ATAGTCGTGGTCATCTCTCTGCTCTGGTCCGCCGTCTACTGGCATGAGAAATACGACCTGAGCCGGT
>PEZV01000032.1:9898-10040 GCA_002778735.1 Candidatus Berkelbacteria bacterium CG10_big_fil_rev_8_21_14_0_10_41_12
CCGGCGCAATCGCCGCCCACTTTACGAACCCAGCAACAGCTATGGAAATTGCCATAACGACACATTTTATCATGGACAGCATCCCTCATTGGGACTTCGGAACGAACTGGCGCGAACGGTCAAAGACACAAACCGGAGCATT
>PEZV01000032.1:10222-10364 GCA_002778735.1 Candidatus Berkelbacteria bacterium CG10_big_fil_rev_8_21_14_0_10_41_12
TCGAAAAAATCTCGTATGCGTTCTATAAAATCCCTAACATCTTTCACTCCAAGGCAGCGTTTCCTTTTGGTGTCGTCACTCAGGTAATTACTGTGTGGTTTTTCCTCGCCGTACTCGGATGAGTCCCGAGCAGGGGATGATT
>PEZV01000020.1 GCA_002778735.1 Candidatus Berkelbacteria bacterium CG10_big_fil_rev_8_21_14_0_10_41_12
AAACAAGCCAATAACTTCATTGCCCTGATCAACCATCATCTTCGCCACAACGGAAGAATCCACGCCTCCACTCATTGCAACTGCAATCTTCATATTAAATTCCAAATCTTAAAAAGGCTCTTTTGGCGCTTAGGATTTATTGTTTGGTTAGTCATTGATATTTAAATTTTTATGATTTTTCTACAAGGTTTTTCATTAGCATAGCCACTGTTATTGGTCCAATCCCGCCCGGAACGGGAGTATAAAAAGATGCTTTCGCATAACATGCCGGTTCGCTATCTCCTGTAATCTTACCTGCTTCCTCTGCTGAACCGGCATCAATAAGAACGACGCCTTCTTTCAGAAAGCTGCATTTTATCAAATTCGATTTCCCTGTCGCCGTGATGACAACATCCGCTTCGGAGATTATTTTGTCTGCGTTCTTAGTTTTGCTATCAATTACCGCGAACTTTACTGCTCTTGAGGAAAATAACTTCCCGATTGAATTGCCAACCAGAAAACCTTTACCGATAACTGCAATTTTCGCCCGCTTTAAATTTACTTTTGCCAAATCTAATGCTTCAAGAATAGCAAGCGCAACGGCAGGAAGGAATTTTGAATCGAGTCCGGCGCAAAATCTCAATCCGTCAACATCCTTCACGGGAGAAATTTTTGAAATTAGCTTCTTTCGGTCTAATCCTTCCGGCACAGGAAGCTGAATCATAATTCCATCGATATTCGAATCAGCGTTTAATTTTTCTATTAGATCCTGAACCTCTTTTTCTCCCACTCGGGCACAAAACTTAAACAATTTAAACCCGACGCCAATGGATTTTGCCGTCTCCGCCTTTGCCTTGATAAATTTACCGCAAATAAAATTATCGCCAAGCCAAATAACAGCAAGGATCGGCTTTTTTCTGAACCCCGAAATTTTTCTCTTCAAGTCAGCAAGAATTTTCCTACTGATTTTTATCCCGTCGATTTTCATAGTTTTCGATTACTTTCTTTATGCCTTCTTCCGCCAATATTGAGCAATGATATTTTACCGGCGGGAGTTTACCCATTCTTCTGGCAATTTCATCACTGGTCAGCTTCAGCGCCTCCGTGAGCGATTTGCCTTTGACAAGCTCAGTCGCGATACTCGACGAAGCAATCGCCGCCCCACAACCAAGCGTTTGAAACTTAATATCTTTAATGTATTCTTCATTTTCTGTCTGCTTATCCAATTTTTTACTTTTTACTTTCAGCTTTTGACTTAAAGGTCGTTTCGCAACCTTGATATACATTTTCATCACATCGCCACAGTGCGGATTGCCAATTGTCGCCTCGGCATCCGCATCATTAATTACACCCATATTTCTTGGGTTCCTAAAATGATCCATTATTTCTTCACTATATAAATTCTTCATAATTTTGAACTTTTAATTTACTTGATTGGGCTCATTTTTCTTAATTTTTCAATAATTTTCGGCAACTCTTCAAGCAAATAATCAATCTCTTTCTCCTTGGTCTCGGGCGAAAGAGAAAATCTGACCGAGCCGTGTGACCACTCCGGTTTAACGCCGATTGCTTCAAGAACATGGCTCGGCTCAAGCGCACCGGAGGTACAAGCCGATCCGCTCGAGGCTGAAATACCCGCAAGATCCAGATTTATCAGGATTGATTCTCCCTCCGCACCAAAAAACGAAACATTGACATTAGCCGGCGATCTGCGTTCTCGGCTTCCGTTTAATCTGCTTTTGGGAATTCTATCCAATATCCCGTCTATCAGTTTATCCCTCAACTTCTCTGTTTTTGAATTATAATTTCGAATTTTACACTTCGCATTTTGAATTATTTCCATCGCCTTAGCAAATCCGACAATTCCTGCTACGTTCTCCGTGCCGGAGCGAAGCCGCCATTCTTGCTCGCCACCGGTTATTTGCGGAGTAATTTTTACGCCGCTTTTCATAAATAACAGTCCGATTCCCTTGGGGCCAAAAATTTTATGAGCCGAGAGAGTCATGAGGTCAACGTGCAAATATTTGGTGTCGAGATTTAAATACTCCGCCGCCTGTATTGCATCGCAGTGGAAATAAATTCTTCTACCTGTACTTGCTTCTGATCTTGCAGAGTTTAATTTTTCCAACATTTTGCCAATTTCACGAATTGACTGAATTGTGCCAATTTCATTGTTCACGTACATTATCGAGACAAGAACTGTATTCTCTCTAATCGCTGCTTTAACATCCTCCGCGGCAATTAGCCCCTCTTTATCCGGCTTAACATAAGTTGCCTTTATTTCTCCTGATTTTTCGAGCATCTGCACAGTTTTTAGTACTGCGTGATGCTCAAAAGCACTTGTTATAACATGAGGTAATTGGTCTGCAGTCTGCGGATTTTTCTGCCAACCACCGAGTGCCAACCGCCGAGTGCCAACCGCCGACTCCACAATTCCCCTTATCGCAAGATTATCCGACTCACTGCCTCCCGAGGTAAAAACTACTTCTGAATCCTTACAATTTAATACCTCGACAATTTCATGCCTAGCTTGTTCAACCGTCGCACGTGCTTGCTGCCCATCAGAGTGAATTGATGAAGCATTGCCAAAATCACGCGAGAAATAAGGTTTCATCGCTTCAAAAACTTCCGGCTTGACCGGTGTAGTTGCCGCGTTGTCCAAATAGATTCTCTTCATTATTTTTCTTCTACTTTCTTAGCAATCTTCCTCAAGTCAGCGATACATTCTTTGCAATTGTGATTTTCAAGAGCTTCAAATTCATCCACGGAGAGCAAAACTGCGACCGGTTTTGAATATCTGCTGATAATAAATTTTGCTCCTGTCTCGGTTTCCTTAACAAACTTGGAGGCATTATCTTGCAATTCATTTATATTAATATTTTTCATACTGCTCCCTTTAATTAGTACAAACACTGTAACATCACGGGTAACAAAAGTCAAACTCCGCTAAGCGGGGCTTGACTTGGTTAATCTTTTATTTTTTACTTATGCCATGAAAATCTCTATTTCCGTCAAAACCAATGCGAAAAACAGCTCTATTGAGCAAATTAGTAAAACTCATTTCAAGATTCACATTAAATCTCCCCCTGCAGAAGGAAAAGCAAACGGTGAAATTATAAAAATATTGTCAAAATATCTGAAAATCCCCAAATCCCGTATTTCAATAATCCACGGCACGAGATCAAGAGAAAAAATAGTGGACGCTTCCTAACACTTTACCCCTCACCAAACTCACAACAACAATCTTCCGACAACTCTAACAAGCATATTAATCCGCCCCGTCCATTAGGCAGGATTATCGGGATTTGGTGTATGGGGCTTACATATATTCATAAAAATGATATACTCACCTTTTCCGCGTGATAAGCGGAAACTACCTTGACAAAAGGAGGCCCACACGATGAACAAGCAAGACTGGCAGGATTACCGTCTAATCCGCCGGCAGGACAAGCAAGGGATTCGCCGAGCCTTTATACTGCTGGCCATGATCGTTTTTGGCCTCTTCTCCCTGTTTATGGAGATATACTGGCCGGACATCGAGGCTTTCACTCGTCCGTGGCTACAGAGCCACCTCGACTTGGTGAAGTCCATCCTATGCCTCGTCTTCTTGGTTACCGGAGTTTGTACCTCTCTGGCGATTGCTATCCGCATCACCAAGAAGTACCAGCTCTAACAAGTGACCCCGCTGAGCGGGGTCACCAACATTTTAAAAACTATTTTGTGATATAATATATGCGTGCTCAGATAATTTTTGCCGTTTCTCGAAGAAACCTTTTCCACGGCGAGAAAATACTAATGCAGTTTCTTAAGGAGGCATGTTTAGTTTATAAAATAAAATTTGCGCTTTGTGTTTATTGTATATAAAAAGTTATATAAGAATGAGATCAAATTTTATGAACAAGCTTGTCAGGATATCTATCAGGACAATTTTTGCTTCCATTATCTGCACCTTGCTTCTTTTATTCACCGGCTGTAAACCAAACATCAATGTCTCCTCTATCAAGCAAACCGAAGCTAAATCCCCTATCTCATTTGTCCCAACACAGACGATTAGCTTTACCCAAAACGGGTTTGAACCCAAATATGCAATCGTAAAAATTAACAAAGAAGTTACTTTTAAAAACACATCTGACCAGCCGGTGCAAATTGCTTCCGACCCCTATCCAACGGACGACGCGTTGCCCGATTTCGCCAGTCACAAACCCATTTACCCATCGGAAAAATATGAGTATACTTTCACTCACATCGGAGAATTCGGTTACCATAACGAATTAAATCCCTCGATTAGCGGTAAAATCATGGTAAAATAAAAATGCAAATCATAAATCGAAAGGAACATTATGCCACAACTTAATCACTCGCAGCGCGTTGGTATCTTTGTCGACGTGCAAAATATGTATTACTCGGCTAAAAATCTTTACAAACAAAAAACGAATTTTGGAGAAATCTTGAAAATCGGCGTCGCGGAGAGACAACTTATCAGGGCTATCGCTTATGTAATAAAAGCCGATGTCGAACAAGAAGCAAATTTTTTTGAAGCACTCTCGAAAATCGGTTATGAGGTACGCTCCAAGGACTTGCAAGTATTTTTCGGCGGGGCAAAAAAAGGAGACTGGGATGTCGGTATTGCAATGGATATTATGCGAACCGCTTCAAAGCTTGACGTCATTATCCTCGTATCCGGAGACGGCGATTTCAAAGATCTACTTGAACACGTCAAAGCGCTTGGCTGCCGCGCGGAGGTAATGGCTTTCGGTAGAACTGCCTCAAGCCACCTTGTCGAAGAAGCCGACAGGTTTGTAAATCTAGATGAACTCAAAGGAAGGATTCTGATTAAATGAAGATTGATATTTCCAAACCGCGTGTTCTGATCGTCTTAGGCGGAAGATCACCAGAGCGAGAAGTTTCCGTTTCGTCAGGGCAAAAAGTCGCCCAGTCTCTTGAGTCGCTTGGTTACCAAGTAACAATTCTGGACTCCGGCACGGGCAAATTCCACCAGATTCCTGAACTTTCCAATATCCCTCTTGACACAAAGAGACTGCCTGAGGTTGCAGAATACCCTATCGCAGAAATCAAAAGGAATTTCCAAGTTGTTTTTATCGCGCTCCACGGGCACGGAGGCGAAGATGGCGTACTCCAATCAATATTTGAATCTTACAATATCCCGTTTGTCGGCTCCGGCAGCATTAGCTCAGCAATAAGTCTCAACAAATCAATCTCCAAAGAATTATTTCTATCTTCGAAGATTCCGACACCCGAATATCAGGTAATTAAGAATGAAGAAGACCGAAAAATTGGTTTTCCGGTTGTGACCAAACCGCTCGACCAGGGATCGAGTGTCGGAGTCAATATCTGCGAAAATGAAGCCGATTTTAAAGTCGGGTTCAAACTCGCCCAAGAATATAGCAAGAAGGTAATGGTCGAAAAATACATTAAAGGAACCGAGCTGACGGTCGGAATTTTAGAAAAAAATGGCAAACCCGAAGCCCTGCCAGTTGTTGAAATAATACCAAGGGCAAACTTCTTCGATCACCGCGCCAAATACAACGGCTCAACTCAGGAAATTGTGCCGGCAAGAATCGACAAAGAACTAACACAGCGGGCGCAAAAAAATGCGCTCGATGCCTTTCGAGTGTTGCGCGCTCGGCATTTCGGACGAGTCGATATGATTGCCGATCAAAGGAGAAATATTTATGTGCTTGAACTAAACACCATCCCCGGCCTTACCACGGAATCCCTCTTCCCAAAAGCAACTACCGCTATTGGAATGAAATACGAAAAAATGATAGAGCATCTGATTAATCTCGGACTTAATGGGTAAATCTTTCTACCCCTGCGAGAATTTAACCCTCGCACTTAATCTATAACCACACTACTTGAGGCCATAGGCTCAGAACTACAATTTTGAATTTTAAAATGTATAATACAATTGATAAGAAGAATACGTACAAAGAGGTTTTTCTTTATGATTGAAGAAAGGAATAATCTTCAGGCCAAATCAACTGATCCAAAGCAACGTGAGATCGTAATTGAGATCGAAAGACTTCACAAAAGATTTAAAGTCGGGAAAAACATTATCTCCGTGCTAAAAGGAATCGATCTCGAAATTTATTCGACTGACTTTGCGGTTATTTTTGGTCCATCTGGTTGCGGTAAATCTACTTTGCTCAATATTATCCTCGGCATTGACGAACCATCGAGCGGAACAGTCGTAGTACGTGAGACGGATTTATTTAAACTGTTGCCGGACAAAAGAAGTATTTTTAGAGCTAAAAAAATGGGTATGGTCCACCAAGTGCCTTACTGGATTAAATCCTTGAATGTAATTGAGAATGTCGCCATGCCGCTTATTATTGAGGGACACAATGAAAAAAACGCTGTTGCTAAGGCAAAAACCGTTTTATCAAAACTGGAAATTGGAGAGTTGGCCAAGCAAATTCCCACCCAACTCTCCAGCGGTGAACAGCAGAAAGTCGGCTTGGCTCGGGCTTTAGTCACAGACCCCTGGATAATATTGGCTGATGAGCCAACAGGCAACCTCGACACTAAATCCGGTGATGAACTGATGAACTTATTGCAAGTGTTAAACAAAGTACAAAAAAGAACAATACTTCTAGTCACTCACAATGAGAAATATTGGAATTGTGGCAATAGAAGAATCGAGATGGAAGACGGGCAAATTGTCAAAGATAATAACCGATAATTATGGATAAAAGATTTTTAATCAAGCTTGCATTCAAAAATCTGATGACACACAAGCTCAGGACAATTTTGACTTTGACAGGAGTGATTATTGGTATTTCCGCAATTGTATTTCTTGTCTCCTTCGGCTACGGAATAGAAAAAATGGTCACAAAAGAAGTAACGGGTGGAAACGCTTTTGAATTGATTGATGTTGGCACGGAAAATTCGCAAATTATCGAATTAAACGACGAAACAATCGGCAAGATTAAAGAAATAACCTATATAGATAAAATTGAACCGATCATAAACGCCGGCGCAGAGGCGATTAAAGAAGATCAAAAAGCAGACGCAGCGATTTACGGCGCTTCAGCGCAATACATGGATTGGGCTGGAATTAAAGTCAAATGGGGAGAAACTTTGAAAGATGAAACCGATTCGAGCGTGAAGTATGCTGTGGCTAACACTGCCTGTACTCAATTTTGGGGAATGAGCGACCCGGCACAAAGCATCGGTCGCGAAGGAAAAGTTGATGTCGTTATCCCAAAAGAACTTTCAACCAAAGGCGAGTCAGAAACAAAAAAAGAACAAACTTTTCAGATTGTCGGCGTAATTAATGATTCAAGTTCTCCTCAAGTTTATGTCAACAGGAAAGACTTTACCGATTACGGTGTCAATAAATATTCTCAAGCCAAAGTGCAAATTAGCGATCCAAACAAAGCGGATCAGGTCAGAAAACAGATTGAAAATATGGGTTTTCAGACTCAGTATGTCGGAGACACAGTCGCGCAGATCGAAGAAGTTTTCGGGATTTTCAAAATTGTCTTAGCAAGCTTTGGGCTAATTGCACTTATTGTCGCAGCGCTCGGAATGTTTAATACACTAACGATTTCACTGCTCGAGCGAACCAAAGAAGTCGCTCTTCTGAAAATCCTTGGCACCAAAAAAGAAGATGTGAGCAAGATTTTCCTGGTAGAAGCGCTGGCTGTGGGAACAGTTGGCGGAGCGCTGGGTATAATTTTGGGTTATGTTCTGGGAATTATTGCAAACTCGATCTTGAACCATTTAGCAATTCAGGCGGGAGGCGAGATGATTAAGGTCTTCGCTTATCCACTTACATTCTTGCTTGGTGTATTTATTTTCTCGTTTATCGTCGGGCTTTTGACAGGACTCTACCCCGCGCGGCGCGCTACCAAGATAAATGCCTTGGATGTTCTAAGATACGAATAGTTTCTACAAAGGTTTAACCCTCGCAGACCTCTCCCCTTTTAACTTTCAACTTTTCACTCGTACTTATATCAGCTTCTCCATCCACCCGAAGACGTTATTGAAGATTTTGATGATGATATCAAGAATAGATTTATTGACTTGGCCAGAGACAACAGCATTATCCGAGCTTGTCACAGAGTTGCCAGCTTGATCTTGGGAAACAACGCGAAGATGATAAGTTTTAGAAGGCGCAAGGTCAGAAATGATAACAAGGTGGGAGTTGGTGAACATGGTATCGAGGTTAGTGCGTTTAGTATAATCCGTGCCGGTAATACCTTCTCCATACTCGACTATGCTGGTAGCCGATTCGTCCGTCTTCCAGCTCACTGCAATTTGCGCTTTTTCATTATTGTTGGGCGAGTTGAGATTGCTTGATTCGACAATAACATTGGAGATCTTGGGCGGCCTGGCATCAAGAGGCGTTTGCAGAATAAATTCATATTTGTCGGTCACATTGGAGAATTGGTCGGAGCCAAAGATCGTAACGCTATACTCAGTATTGTTGGACAAATCAGTAATGATCGCTTTGTGGTCAGTAACGAGATCGGATTTGGAACTTTCATAAGTAAAATCGCCACCTTTGGGAACATATTCAACGGTAGAAGTAGTGGGAACATTTGTGCGCCAGGTAATCTCTACGGAAGGAGAAGCACTTGAGTTGTCCGGCTGATATCCGACCTGGGAAATTTTCGGAATTGGTAAAGTGTCAAAAACATAATCATCAGAAGTGATAGTGTTGCCGTCAATGTCTGTGCCGGAAATTTTGAAGTGATAAGTGGTGGAATGGCTGAGACCTTCGAGTTTAGCTGTGTGCTGAGTCGTTATGCCTGATTCCTGCTCTACAGAATTGCCGTAGGAAATGCTTGTGCCGTAATCGAGTGTACCGGACGCGGCAGTGGTGGTTTCCCAAGTTACATCAGCGAAAGTCAAAGTGATGTTTGAAATATCTACATCAGAGAGCCCCGGAGCGGCAAGAGTGGTTTCGGTATAAGTAGAAGACCAAGCAGAATCCGATGAATAATCCCTATATTCATCAAGTGACTGAACTTGATAGTAATAAAGTGTGCCTGGATCAAGACCTACAATAGTAATAGAATGTTCAGTAATATCGCTTGGATCAATTTGTGATCGAGTGAAAGAATTCTCACTTGACCCAAATCTAACTGCAGAACTTGACGATCTATTGGTAACCCAGCTAATGGAAAGTGAAGTTGCTTTGGCAGAAGCAGTTGGGCCGGAGAGAATAGTTGGAGGTGTCGTGTATTTGCCGGTTGGAGTTCTGGAAACAACCCCTGAAGCGGCAGAGGTTGAGCCAGCGTTGTCAACGGCTTTGACGCGATAATAGTATTTAGTAGTATTATTAAGCCCCGAGGCATCAATATAAGCAGTCGAAGCAGTGGTGGCAAGAGAAGAATAATTTGTGCCGTCAGTAGAGCGCTCAACAAGATAATGATCAAAAGTCGAGGAATCTTGACCTGTACCGGCTCGCCACTGCAAGGTAAGCATATAATTGTTCAATGCTCTATTTGAAGAATCAATAAGAGAAACATTAATAGGAATAGGTGGAGCAATGGTTTGACAATAGAAAACTACACTTCCTACATTGGCAGCATCCAATGCATAACTGCCAGCAGAGTTTTTAGCAACAATATAAAAGGTATTTTCGCCTTGCTGGGTGGCAAAAGCATCAGGACCAAGCGTAGTAGCATCAGATCCTGTCCAGGTAATATTATTTGCAGTAGGCCAAGCGTTGATAGAATAACCATAATTAGTAACTGGTGGCTCCCCCTCAGCCACAGCCGGGGCAGTCCAAGAGAGAGAAAATGCATTGGTGTCGGTTGGACCCGGCGGATCAACAGCAATATCTGTCGGTTTGGTTGGAGCGGAGTTGGAGTAATAATATGTTGTCTGGACTGAAGCGGAAGTATTGCCGGCGTTGTCAACCGAGCGGACTAAAAATATGTTCTCGCCTGTTTGATAGGATAA
>PEZV01000029.1:0-9125 GCA_002778735.1 Candidatus Berkelbacteria bacterium CG10_big_fil_rev_8_21_14_0_10_41_12
AGCATGATTAGGCTGTCGGAGGATATATGATAAGCGAGCAATTTGTCGGATCTCAAAAGAAAGTATTGGAGCGAACTATAAGTGAAATTGATGTGCAGATTAGAAGAGCACGTAAAATTGAAGATTTAGGGAGTAGTGAATCCGAGAATACTCAGGAATTTGAATCATTGGCTGAGAACCAAGCGTTAATTAAATCTCTTGAGAAAGAAAAAAAAGACGCCCAGAGAGCTTTAGAGCTAATTGCTGCAGGAAATTATAGTATTTGTAAATCGTGCAAAGGGCCAATTGAAACAGGAAGATTAAAAGCATATCCAATGGCAGATAAATGTGTAGAATGCGCCTCAAAAAAGAAGTAAGCTGGTTGTTTATTATTGCTGCCTTGGTTGGCGCAGATCAGGTTTCAAAATATATCGTCGAAAGAAAATTTCCAAGTTTGCTGACCTTTAATAGAGGAATAGCATTTGGGATTTTTTCTAATGTTTCCTCTAACAATATACTTATATTAATTTCCGTTTTAATTCTCATATATTTACTTTATTTTCTATTTGCAAAGAATATTTGGTTAAGTAAAGCGGTGCTTATATTGTTATTTTCGGGGATATGCGCGAATTTAATAGACAGATTATATTTTGGCCACATCAGGGACTTTATTGATTTAAAATATTGGCCAAGTTTCAATCTAGCCGACAGCTATCTTGTTTTGGCACTGTTAATTTTTACTTGGCCATATCTTCTTGGGCGAAGAGCTAAGGGGTAGCACTTATTTTTGATCTTTTATCTCAGCACCAAGAAGACTACGGGGAATCATTGACAAATTGGTCTTCTGGTGCGGGATGTTCGTCCCGCCTGACGGAGTATTAATAAGGCGCTACGGCTTTAGTCGCGGGACTCCATTTTTTTAACTAATGCTTCAAAGGCCTTCGGATCC
Source organism: Candidatus Berkelbacteria bacterium CG10_big_fil_rev_8_21_14_0_10_41_12 (assembly GCA_002778735.1). GTDB lineage: Bacteria > Patescibacteriota > UBA1384 > UBA1384 > 1-14-0-10-41-12 > 1-14-0-10-41-12. The sequence goes on from PEZV01000029.1 coordinate 929, forward strand.
CTTGTTGCCATTTCGGAGAGAACTTTTCGGTTTAGTTCAATTTTATTTTTTTTAAGACTACTTATAAATTCATTGTATCTAAGTCCATGAGCTTTGAGCGCTGCATTTAGTCTTATTATCCAAAGCGATCTCGCAATACGTTTTTTTGTTCTGCGATCTCTTAGTGCAAATAATCCAGCTTTAATCGAAGCCTGTTTAGCTTGTCTGTAAAGATTTTTTCTACCATGTCTGTAGCCTTTGGTTTGAGATAGAATTTTTTTGTGTTTTGCTCTTCGGACTGTTCCTCTTTTTACTCTTGTCATATCGTCTCCAATTTTAAATATAAGGGGCTAATTTACCCATTTTCTTCTCGTCAGATTTAGAGAAATTCGTTTTCTGCCCGGACTGTTTTCTTGTCCGACGGCTTTTTCTATGAACCAGATGTTGCGAAGTAATTTTTCTCCTCAAAAGTTTTCCAGATGCAGTTTTTTTGGCAATTCTTTTTGAGACTGTTTTTCTTGTTTTGATTTTTGGCATAATTATTATTTTTAGCTTTGTTGTTCATTTTCTTCTTTATTTTTCTTGTCTTTGTCCAAGACTACGATAGCGGAAAAAATGTTACCGAGTTTAGTCGGCGGTGTTTCGTACTTTGTTTCTAATGCATCTTTTACTCGGTCTAACTGCTCGTAAGCTCTGGATTGAAAAGCCATTTGTCGCCCGAGTAATTTTACAGAGATTCTGACTTTATTACCTTTTTCGAGAAATTCTTTTGCGCGTTCTACCTTGGTCTGGAAATCATGATCTTCTATATTGCCAGAGAGTCTGATTTCTTTGACCTTTCCCGCCTGGGACTTTTGGTTTTTCTGAGCTTTCTTGAGCTCATATCTAAACTTGCCATAATCGAGGAGTTTACAGATTGGCGGATTGGAATTTGGATTGATCTCGACTAAATCGTAACCACGCTCGTCTGCTGTCTTGAGAGCCTCATCGCGGCTAATTTCACCGACTGATTTGCCCTCTTCGTCGATAAGTAAAACCTTGGGAGCTCTGACATATTCGTTGACTCTGTGCCGTATCATGTTTTTCTTTGGAATTTTTTTGTAACGGATTGTTTTACTCCTTTTAGTTTCTTTCTCCCGATTGATCTTCCGCGTCGTGTGTCTTATCTGGTAAAACTTTATCACGTTTCATGATAACATTCAATACTTTTAACTTCCTGTAAACACTAATTGGCGTCCTGGCAACTATTTCATTATCTACATAAACAGGCAATACTTTGTCGGATGAGACCTTCACAGTTTTACCTCTAAAAATGCTTCGTTCGACTTTTTCATTAGATTTACCGACCAGCCAATTTATTGCTGCTTTTAATTTACTGCCTTCAAAGTCGAACTTTTCTACTTCAACGGTTAGGTTTGAAAAAATTTGAATGAGATTTGCTGTTGCTTCAGCTTGCCAGCGATCAACATCGAGATAAAACTTAATGGGCTTTCTTGAAAAAATATAAGCGCTGGTTAGGAAAAAACGTCCCGGATCGATTAATCCTACATTTAACTTCTCGACTTTGCGGTATTTTAAAGTTTCGCAAGCTTCCTCAACTGATTTGTAAGACCAGTTTTTAGAAAGACTAGAGGTTGGGTCAGTTGGTATTAGTCCTATTGCAACGGGATATTCCGGTTTTTCTTTCATGATGCGCGTTATAATTTTATTAATATGACTATTCGTGCCGATTGCGATAATTGTTGAGTAATTTTTTTCAAGTCCCATCTTTGTTAATTCATCAGGTGTTCTTGCCGGTGATGATTGCGTGATCTCTCCCGCAATACCAAAAGTACGTGCAACATCTCTAATTTTCTCAAAAAGTTGCCTCTCGCGACTATTTTTTGGTGACTCAAAGATGTAATAGTACATTGACCTGCGGTGTTATTCGTCTTCCTCTTTTTCTCCACCTTCGATAAGTTCCGAATCTTTCCCTTCTTGTTCATTCTCGATTTCCTCGCCCGTTTCGGTCCCTTTATCTTCTTTATTCGGCATAGTGCATTTCCCTATAAATGTTGCTCCGGAATGAATTAAAAGATCCGATGTTTCAATATTTCCGTGAATTTTTCCACTGGAATTTAGTTCTAATTTTTCTTGCGCAATTACAGAGCCTTTAATAAACCCACTTATGATAATAACCGGTGCAGTTATCGGTCCCTTGACCATAGCAGTATCTTCAATCACAACTTTAGTCTCAGAACTGATTTCACCTTCAATACTCCCAAAAATATTTATTTCGCTTGAGTCCTTTAAAGCCCCCGTCAAATGAACCGTCGACCCAACAACAGTCCCAATTTTTTCTTGTTTCATCAATCTCCTTCCATCCGATTTCATCGGATAAAATTATCTTCTTTTTTCATTAAAGAACATACCTCAATTGGCAAATCTTTCAAGTCCTGCCCGGACTTTAATAATCGCAAAAAATTTGCAAGTTTCAATACTTAAGACCGTTGAAAAATATTTTATTATTCGGGTTTACGTTAATGGGGCTTGTCTATCCTAAATTTGTTGAATAGATCAAGAATTATTAAGTCTAAATTTCTCGACCCGTATCGAGCCTATCGAATACACTTTGGTCGAAGAATAGACGATTATAGGACTGTCTTCTAAGTTTTCAACGGCCTTGACGCTTGCTTTCTATTTACATCCGTGGTACACTTTTCGAAGCTTTGCGTTTAATCTTTAAAGTAGTCGTAAAAATGGATTATATAAAAATTAAAAGAGCAAAAACTCATAACCTAAAAAGCGTTTCAGTCAATATCCCCAAAGAGAAAATTGTGGTAATAACAGGTCTCTCTGGTTCGGGCAAGAGTTCACTTGCGTTTGATACGATCTATGCCGAAGGACAAAGGAGATATGTCGATAATCTCTCGAGTTATGCGAAGCAAGTGATTGGTGTTATTGAACGACCGGATGTTGAATCAATTGAAGGGATCTCGCCGGCAATTTCGATTGACCAAAAAAGTATTGCCAGGTCTCCAAGATCGACAGTAGGAACCTTGACAGAAATATATGATTATTTGAGAATTTTGTATTCGGGCTTTGGAAAAATTATGTGTCCCAATTGTGGCGGGGAACTGAAAATCGGTAATGCGCAAGAAGTTAAAAAAGAGGTCTATAAATTTATTATTGCAAATTTGAGCTTAGGGCAAGTCGAGATTTTTGCTCCGATAGTAAGAGAACAAAAAGGAGCACACACAATCACACTTAACCGTCTATCGAGGTCTGACTTTGCATCAGTTAAGATTGATGGCGTTGATGCCGTAAGAGAAGAACTGCAAGGGTTGAAACTCTCTAAACAGGAAGATCATACTATAGAGGTTAGAATTGCCCACTATGCTCAGAATCCCAATCCGACAGACGACCTAAAGCAAAGAATTTTAAGTGATATTGAAAAGGGCTTTAATCTCGGAGACGGGTTCGTTTCTATTTATTTCAATGGCAAAAAGAAAGTATTTTCAAGATTGTCATTTTGCGAAAAATGTGACCTAATCTTTGCCAATATTTCACCGAGAATTTTTTCATTTAACTCGCCGCATGGAGCGTGTAGTGAATGTCAAGGACTCGGGATAAAAAAAGAAATAGATCCCGAGCTGGTAATCCCCAATAAAAATTTGACCCTTGCCGAGGGTGCGATCCGCCCTTGGTCAAGAATTGCTAATCAAGCAAGTTGGTATTACAAAAAACTCGAGGAGCTAAGTGAAAAATATAAGTTTAGCTTAGATATTCCCGTTAAGGATTTGCCGGAAAAAATTATGAATATAATTTACGATGGTGACGGTGATTTCGAAGGAGTGATAAAAAGTTTAGAGAAAAAATATCAAGAAACCGACTCGGAATATTTACGTACTGAACTCGAGAAGTATATAAAAGAAAGTATTTGCCCGTTATGTGAGGGCAAAAGGCTCAAAAAATTAGCCCTTTCGGTTTTAATTGACAGAAGGAATATTGCTGATATTTCACAAGTTAGCCTGAAAGATCTTCGTGATTTTCTAAGACAATTGAAGCTGCCGCCACAAGCGGGTTCGGTCTTAGAGGAAGTAAAATTACGATTGAATAATTTAATAAATATAGGTTTAGGTTACCTTACGGTTTCAAGAACTAGCGAAACGCTGTCTGGAGGTGAGGCTCAGAGGATTAGATTAGCGGTACAACTGGGGTCTTTTATCAGCGGGGTTATTTATGTTTTGGACGAGCCGACTATAGGAATGCATGCATATGATACAAACAAACTTATTAACGCTCTAAATAAGTTAAAAAAGGATAAGAATTCTGTAATTATCGTTGAGCATGATAGACAGGTAATAAAAGCGTCGGATTTTGTTATTGATATTGGGCCTGGCGCTGGTGTTAATGGCGGGGTAATCGTGTCTCAAGGTTCACCGGCAGAAGTGGAAAAGGATACAAAGTCGCTTACAGGTCAATATCTCTCGGGCAAAAAAGTTATATCGAGAAAAAAGCGAGTCAAAGCTTATAAGGATTCGATTGTGATAAAAGGTGCAAGGGCAAATAATCTTCGCGATATTGATGTAGAAATTCCTCTTGGAATGTTGGTTTGCGTGACGGGAGTATCCGGAAGCGGTAAGTCAACTCTGGTATATGACATATTAGCCAGAGCTCTGTCGAACAAATTTCACCGGACTAAACAAGAACCATTAGAGCATGACGCAATTGAGGGTTTTGAAAAAGTCGATAAGGTGATCAAAATTGACCAATCATCGATCGGCAAGACTCCGAGAAGTAATTTAGCCACTTATACGGGGCTCTTTACACCTATTAGAGAATTATTTGCTCAAACTCCAGAAGCAACCTTAAAAGGATATAACGCAAGCCAATTTAGCTTTAATCTGAAGGGCGGAAGGTGTGAAACGTGTCGGGGGGATGGCGCCATTAAAATTGAGATGTTCTTTATGCCGGATACTTATGTAACCTGTGAAGATTGTATGGGCAAAAGATATAACCGCGAGACTTTAGAGGTTCAGTATAGGAATAAAAATATTGCTGACGTTTTAGATATGACCGTAGATGAAGCAGGAAATTTTTTTGAGGACAACGAGGATATAATGAGTAAGATCAAATCCTTACGGGAGGTAGGTTTGGGATATGTTAGACTGGGCCAGCCGGCAAATACTCTCTCTGGTGGAGAAGCGCAGAGGATAAAACTTGCAACCGAGCTCTCGAGACCTTCGACCGGAAAGACTTTATATATTCTGGATGAGCCAACGACAGGGCTTCACTTCGAGGACGTTGTTAAGCTTATGAACGTACTGAGCGAATTAGTTGAAAGAGGCAACTCGGTTCTGGTAATAGAACATAATATGGATGTGATAAAGTGCAGTGATTGGGTTATAGATATGGGTCCGGGCGCTGGCGACGAAGGCGGTAAAATAGTCGCCGTAGGATCAGTCGATCAAATATCTAAAAATAAGAACTCGAAAACAGCGGAATTTTTGCGTTAAGCATTGATTTTCTGGACTAATTTTGCTAAACTTAAATCGCTCAACTGGATGAAGCGGTTGCCCCGCACCCTTCGTGCTAAGTGACAAAAATGTATTATGTATATGTTTTGAAAAGTCGTAAAACTAGTGAAATCTATGTCGGGTCCACGAGTGATCTTAGAGAGAGATTTTTGTCCCACAATGGTAGCAAAAACTTGGCTACCAAGAAAAGTATACCGTGGGGACTAGTGTATTATGAAGCCTATTCGCGAAAAGAGCTTGCCTTAAATCGTGAAAGACAGCTAAAGTGTTACGGAAAAGGATTAGCGATGCTTAAGGAAAGAGTAGGCTTATAGCACGAAGGGTGCGGGGAGGAAAGTCCAGGCACTTTAGAGAAGGTAGCCTGCGTAAGCAGGTCGGGAGAGATCCCAGGGATAGTGGCACAGAGACAATACAGCCCCGCACCCTTTGTTGACTGATTAGCATCAGGGTACGATTTATTTACATACTTGGTTATAATATCAAGTTTGATAATTAGGTCGGTATAAGCCAAAATGGCTTGTCAACAAAGGGTGCGGGGCAATGGTGAAAAGAGTTGGTGTAAGAGACCACAATCCGGCGCTGGAAGGCGCCGTGAGTGCAAAACTCCTGCTTGGTGCAAGTCGGGTGGGTCAATATTTTCAAGCATGAACTCATACTTCGAAAGAGGCAAAAGTTCTCCGCAGCTTTATTCTAAAGCGAAGATATTGATCCCGACGCGCCTATAATAGGCCCCTTAGGGGAGATAAATAGCCGCATAAACAGAACCTGGCTTATCGTCCAGTTGAGCAAGTGAATCGGTTTATAGCACGAAGGGTGCGGGATGAGAATAAATAGGTTTTTAGCAGTTGCGGGTTTAGGAAGCAGACGTCAAGTTGAGCGTCTTGTTTTAAATAAAGAGATTTCAATAAATAATCAGGTTGTAGAAAATCTTTCTACGGACGTGAAAGATGATGATATTGTAAGGTATAAAGGTAAAATTATTAAGTCCAAACATAAATTATACTTTGCTCTCTATAAACCAAAGGGATATATAAGTACTACGGGTGATAAATTTGCAGATAAAATTGTGACAGATTTAATTCCATCCAAGGAAAGACTTTTTGTTGTGGGGCGATTAGATAAGGATTCTGAAGGTTTAATGATATTAACTAACGATGGTGAATTTGCCCAGGAAATGACTCATCCGAGATATGAGCACGAGAAGGAGTATGAAGCGATAATTAGCTATAAAGATGCTAACAGTCTTGAAAAAACTCTCCGGTATTTTAGAAGTGGTGTCGATATTGATGGATATAAAACGAAGCCGGCAACGGTAAATGTTCTTGATGAGAGAGATCGTACGGCTAAATTAAAAATTATTTTGAAGGAAGGTCGAAAGCGGCAAATTAGAATAACGGTTGAAAAAGCCGGTGCAAGAGTTATTAAATTATTGAGAACACGTATCGGAAATGTGGAGTTAGGCGATTTATCTCCTGGCCAATGGAAACCTTTTTCTCCTCAGTTACCTGCAGATGATGAGAAACCTCTTGGACACTTTGAATAAATAAAATGATCCCTTCGACTCCGCTCAGGATCGAAGACTTGCTTCGTGTTATGCGAGGCAGGGTGGCAAACCAATAATCCGACCTCGTAGGTCGGATTATCAGGGTTAACCTAGCAACAATTCCTCGTTGCCCTGTCTGCCGGCAGGCAGGTGCGAGGCAAGTGACATTTCACGGAGGTAACTATTGACAACAAAAGTTTGAAAGTTTATAATCTAAATAGTTAGAATTATTAACTAAATTAGAGGAAAAATGTCAGACACAAATTTAAAAATGAATGAAGAATGGCTAAAAATTCTTGGAAAAGGCATGGTTACTATTCCAAAAAAATGGCGAACTGATCTTAAAATAGAGATTGGAAGTTTAGTCAGAGCCAGAAAAGATGGAGATTCGTTAATTATTGAACCGCCCGACAAACCAGCGCCCTATCGCATTTATTCCCAGTCAGAATTGGAAAATTTTATCAAAGACGATCAGCCAAAAGCTAAGAAAAAATAAAGTGCCTAAAGTTTTTTTTGACACCTCGGTTTTATTCTCTGCAATTTATAGCCAAACTGGTGGCTCATATCAGATTTGTCGATTGGTTAAAAAAGGGGAAATAGAAGGATATACGACTGAAACTGTAATAAAAGAGTTACAAAATAATATTTTAAAATTTTCCCAAAAGACAAAAAAGAATCTCGAGAGTTTTATTGCCAATCATAAATTTATTGTCAGAAGTGAAATTACCGAACGCGAAACTAGACCATATCTGAAAATTATTGTTGATAAAGATGCCCATGTTTTAGCCGGAGCAACACTTTGCAAATGTGATTATCTTTTGACCTTAGATAAAAAACATCTAAATAATGAACAAATAAAAGAGCGATTTACGAAAGCAATAATCACCTCACCAAAAAAATTCCTCGAATATTTTAGAAAATAACTCAACTATTGCTCTATTAACAAAATATGCGAATTTGGACAATGTCCATGTCCAAATTCGCATATTTTTGGTTGGTTTTGATGTTAAATTATGAAAAGTATGTCAAATTCACTCGATCGAGTGAATTTGACATACAAATATTAATTGTGCTAGAGCGGATAAATGAAAATTATTGACAAAACTGAAAATCTCGTTGACAAGGGGAAAAAATTGTGCTATAAATAAAATAATCC
>PEZV01000029.1:9160-9302 GCA_002778735.1 Candidatus Berkelbacteria bacterium CG10_big_fil_rev_8_21_14_0_10_41_12
GTTATGCGAGGCAGGGTGGCAAAACCAATAATCCGACCTACGAGGTCGGATTGTCAGGGTTAACCGGAGAGTGTGTAGTATACTGATACTAAGTAATTTGAAAAATCGGATTATCGAATCTCACGCATAACAGAGTAGGGAA
>PEZV01000007.1:0-925 GCA_002778735.1 Candidatus Berkelbacteria bacterium CG10_big_fil_rev_8_21_14_0_10_41_12
CGGCAGCGCGGAGCAACCCTTTCAAATCGCGAAGTTTCTATTGGCGGAGAGGGTGGGATTCGAACCCACGGACCCCTTGCGAGGTCAATAGTTTTCGAAACTATCGCACTAGACCGCTATGCGACCTCTCCAAACATGCAAAATATACCTAAAAACGAAAGAAATTTAAAGAGAACTCTTGAATAGCTTCTTTATTTTGTCTACACTTTCGCTACGTCATCAAGCCGCACATTGAGGTGAGTCGAAGATGAATGTTAGGATTCTCAGAAGAGGGACGAAGCAGGTAACTGCGGAAGAACCATTAGAGCCTCCAGGTGGGACGATATCGAGAGAGGAACCGGTTAGGCCGTCTTTCCTGCTTTCGGGCGAAGGAGCAGTAATCCAGCTCTGGCGCAACGCCACAGGCGGATACTATCTCAAGACGCCGGGTGTCGCGCCCGTCGATCTCAAATGCATGTACATTGCCGGAATTTCCAACCCGTGGAATCCGGAAAGTCCGCCGATCAAGCTGGCCCTAGAGAACGCAGGACTCTTCATGAACGCCCTGCATACTCACAACAAGAGGCTTGAGGCCCGGCAAGAGGAGGGGGCGACAGAAAAGTGAAACCCCTCTCGACATCCTACAGGCCGCTCCACTGCGCGGGGTGGCCTTACTTCTTAGTCCGTACCGTCACCGTAACCCCATCAACCTTAGTCTGGTTTGCCTTGAGATCAAGACCGGTGGCATGGGCTTTATATTTGATGATATACCATTGCTGGACAATCCCTAAAAGCGTTGAAAACGCCCAATAGAGCGCAAGCGCAGCCGGCAGAGACGAAGCAATCAGCACCGTAAAAAGCGGCATAATATAGAGCATCTGCGAACTCATTGCACGGCCAAAATCGGCACCTTTTTCTTTTTTGGCCGGCGCAGGATTTAGTGCAT
>PEZV01000007.1:1009-9926 GCA_002778735.1 Candidatus Berkelbacteria bacterium CG10_big_fil_rev_8_21_14_0_10_41_12
TGAAGGCATAATAAAGTATTCCCAGTATCGGAAGCTGAATTAGAAGCGGCAGGCAACTTGCGAGAGGATTGATTTTCTCTCGGCGGTAGAGGTCCATCGTCGCTTTCTGCTCACCCGCTTTGTCATCTTTGTATTGATCTTTAATCTTTTGGACTTCTGGCTGGAGATCTTTCATCCTCTTCTGTGACCTAATCATATTGATCGAGCTTGGCAGAAGCACAAGTTTGATAAGAAGCGTCAGGATAACAATCGCAACCCAAAGGTAATTGCCCGGTGTCAAAAACACCAATAGTATCAAAATATTAAATATTGGCTTTAGAAGGATTACTTTAAGAAATGCTTTCATAAATTTTTACCAGTTCTATTTAGATTAGCAAATTTTATTTTTTTAGAAAATGTTTCTTGCACTTCGGCACCGCGTCATACCCACCTCGGCTAAACGGATTACACCGCATTATTCGCCAACTTCCAAGCGCTATCCCCTTTACGCATCCATGTTCCTCGACGGCATCAATCATATACTGGCTACAAGACGGATAGAATCGACAAAATCCGTTTGGCCGCAAGGATTTCAGATACCCATGATCCGGGCTTATTGTCCTCTGGTAAATCTTGATTGTCCCGATTATAAATTTTTTAAACATTCTTCCACGCCCCGCGCAATTTCCTTGAATTCTTGTCCTTGCGAACCATTGGGGATGAAAATCAAATCAATACCAGATAATCCCTGCATACAATTTTTAAACGCAGCCTTATATCTTCGGCGAATCAAGTTTCTCTCGACCGCACCAGGAACTTTCTTTCTGCTAATAACGACAGAAATTCGCGGCGGCTGATCAGTCGGCTTTCTCAAATAACGGCAAATGAAAAGTTTGCTCCGGATCGTTTTTCCCTTCTGATAAACGCTCTTAAAATGTCTCTTCGCGTTTAGCCTGTTACTCTTGGGAATCATTTTTGTTTCCTCGCAACCGTGAGCTTTTTTCTGCCTTTGTTTCTTCGTCTTGCCAATACCCTTACTCCGCCGGACGTCTTATTTCTCGCCCTAAAGCCGTGGATTTTTAATTTTCTTCTTTTTTTCGGTTGGTATGTTCGCTTCATAACAAATGAATTCTATCTTAAAATTCATTTATCCGCAAGGTGTCGGGCGAATTCAAGCAGCAAGTTATCCACAGCCCCGCGGTCAATACAGAGTTATCCACTCCACACTATTCCTTATTCCTTACTGCAAAACGGATTATATCCTGTTATTGCAGTGCGTCAGGTAGCAGGGCGAGATTTGATGTTGTCTAAAGCTAACGACAACTAACGCCCAAGATAATTAAAAAAGTTATCCACAAGTTATCCACAGGCACTCTAAACAAAAACCGAACAAATGTGCATAAACTTTTATAGAACTTGCAAACTAACAGGTTGAAAAGCTATATTGTAGATAGCACTTGACAAGCGGTATGATTCCTCTCTACAGTCAAAGTGCCTGTGGATAACTCATCCTAAGCCCCCAAAAACTTTAAAATCTTCTCAAAGGAGGAGTTTGGAAAAAGACAAATTGTGGAAAGCCGTGCTTGGCGAAATGGAGCTCTCCCTCCCACCCATGATGTTCGCAACGTGGTTTAAGGGCACCGAGCTTGATTCAATTAATGACGGCAAAGTCTTTATCCGCGCACAGAACATTTTCTCGAGAGATTGGCTTAAAAGCAAACATAGCGGTCAAATTCTTGAGAGTTTGCAAAAATTTAATTCTTCCATAAAAGAAATCAATTTTTTTGTCGGCGATACACGGAAAAAAGATAGGGGCAAAATAAATCTTGAATCTAAACCCGTTTCACGCTCGCGAGAAAGTGTCCAACTACAAACGTACAACCTAAAAGAAGATTATACCTTTGATTCGTTTGTGGTTGGTAATAATAATTCCCTCGCTTTCGCTGTAGCAAAAGAGGTGGCAAAGAGCCCGGGGAAAAAACATAATCCCCTGTTCCTTTACGGTGGTGTCGGCTTAGGAAAGACCCATTTGGCGCAAGCAATTGGCAACGAGATCAAAAAGAACAGCCCTAAGGCAAAAATCAATTATGTTTCCTGCGAGACTTTTACAAATGACTACATCGCTGCCATTGCCGCAAAGAAAATGAACCAATTCAAAAAGAAATACCGTGAAGTTGATGTTCTAATAGTTGACGACATCCAATTTCTCTCTAACAAAGAGGGTTCACAAGAAGAGTTTTTTCATACTTTTAACTCTTTGCATCAGAATAAAAGACATATTATCCTAACCGCAGACAAAGTGCCACAAGCGATACCCGCCCTTGCCGATAGATTAGCAAGCCGTTTTGGCGGCGGCACTATTGCTGATCTTCTACCACCGAATCTCGAGACAAGAATAGCAATCCTAAACAAAAAATGTCAGGAGATCGAATTCTATCCGGAGGCTGAGGTTGTTGAGTTTATCGCTGACCAGATTAAATCAAATGTTCGTGAGTTGGAAGGTGCACTTAACCGCGTTTACAACTACTGTCACTTTAATAATATTTCCGCCTCAAAAGATACTGCTAAAAAAGCACTTCAAGATATTATCTCCTCCTCAAGCAAGGCGCTCTCAAGTGCGCAAATAATTCAAGCTGTTTGTGATTATTACAAGCTGGATAAAAAAGATTTATTGGGAAAAAGCAGGAAGCAGGAATTAATCGAGCCAAGACATGTCGCGATTTATCTTCTGAGAAACAATACAAGCGACTCGCTTCCTCTTATCGGGAAGATTATGGGGGGGAAAGACCATTCTACAATTCTACATTCATATAGAAAGATTGAGAAAGGAGTTCTAATCAACATTGATTTAAAAAAGGACATTGAAAACATTTGTGAATTGTTGAAAATTTAGTTAATCTATTGTTTCAATATAGAGTCTATTTAAATAACAATAATAATGTTGTTGAAACGGTGGATACAATCAAAAAATTATTGTGGAAAACATGTTGATAAGTGTCTTACAAAGTTACTGGAAAATAAAATTAAATGATCATTAGCGCGTTATCAACATAGTTATCCACAGAGTTTTCCACAACGTTGTCCACCCCGCACCACGGCTTACTATTCAAGGGACTGTGTCCTCTGCGAACAGTGCACCGGGCAACAGGGCAAGCAGATCAGCAAAAGTTATCCACAAGTTATCCACAGCCCCAAACTAGTAAAAATAATTATCAAAGAATGGACATAACAAAGGAGCCAACATGAAAATAAGATGTAAAAAATCCAACCTTCAAAGAGGTCTTTCTGTGGTCTCGAGAATTGTCTCAACGCGAACAACTCTGCCAGTGCTTGGGAATGTGCTTTTAAGGGCTCAGGACGGACGTCTTGATATGACCTCAACCGATCTTGAGGCAGCAATGAATGTGGAGGTATCAGCAAAAATTGAGCAAGACGGATCAATAACAGTACCGCTCAAGACCTTTATGGATTTTGTATTGACAGTTTCTGACGAAGAGATGGCCATTGATACCTCGGGGGCAGATGTCCTTGTTAAATCATCCCATTATTCAGTTAATATCAAAGGAATTGATGCGAGTGAGTTCCCGATAATACCAAAAATTGAAAATCCTAAAATATTTAAAATGAAATCTCTTGCGCTTAAAAAGTCGTTGCCGAAAATTATTTTTGCGGCGGCGCTCGACGAGACACGGCCGGTATTGGCTGGTGTATATATGAAAATGTCTGGAAATAAATTAGTTTTGGCGGCGACGGACAGCTATCGGTTAGCCGAACAAAAACTTGAAACACAGGCGAATATTCCTGAATCGACCGTTATCGTGCCGAGCAGAACATTGGCGGAACTGGAAAGAATATTACCCGAGTCGGATGAAGCGGTCGAGATAAAAATGGGCGAAAACCAGATTGAATTTGCCACAGGATCGATACTGTTTATGACAAGATTAATAGAGGGAGCATTTCCTGATTATGAACAAATTATGCCGAAGAAATTTGAATCAGAAATCGAGATCAATAAGAATGAATTTGGAGAGGCCCTTAAGGTTGCCGGGATATTTGCCAGGGAATCGTCAAACAATATAAAAATAGCGGTTGCAGCGGATGCTATAACACTTAAAGCCGCTTCGGCCAACCTCGGGCAAACAGAGGCCAGGGTAAAAGCCCAAGTAAAGGGCGCGGGTTTAGAAGTGGCTTTTAATGGGAAATATATTCTTGATGCAATTGCGAATATTTCAGGCGAGACGGTCGCTCTGGGTTTATCGGGGAAGTTAAGCCCGGGAATGCTTACAAGTGGGTCAGAGAAGGATTACAGATATGTGATTATGCCCCTTAGGAATGAGTAAAAATGCTTGTTTTGAATCTCAAACTCCGCAACATTAGGATTTTTGAGAAAAAGGAAATTGGATTTGACCAGGGTGCAAACTTGATAGTTGGTCCTAACGGTTCGGGCAAGACCACCATTATTGAATCAATTGCCCTTTTCGGTTTTGGGCAATTGCAAAGTGTGAAAAATGACTTTTGGGCCGTGAGCCGTGGTGAGGATGTTGGCAGAATCGAGCTCGAGAGTGATTTTTCCGATGCGTCCGTGGCGATTCTTGAAGGTAAAAAGATTATTAAAATCAAGGATAATAAACAGCCGCTCTCAGAACTAATCGGGTACTTGAAGATGATATCCTTTAACCCGGAGACAATTGACTTGGTAAAAGGCGCTCCGAGCCGCCGCAGGAGCGAACTCGACCAGGTAATTTGTTTTAAGGATAAAAAATTTGTGCTTGACTTGCTTGCTTATAAAAAAATATTAAGGCAACGAAATGGTCTATTGAAGATGATAAACAGAAATCGGGCGCGGCGGGAGGATCTCGGGTTTTGGAATAAAAAAATCGCTTCTTTTGGAGAGAAAATATTTTTAAAGAGATGCGAGCTGATTAATTATATCAACACGGCGCTTTCGACGACGCATACGGGACTTGTCGGCGCCAAGAGTTCGCTTGAGATTTCTTACCGACCATCCACTCCTTACGACGATCTTTTGGCTGAGATTTCGAATTCGATGGAGAAAGATATAGCTACCGCCTCAACGCAGATCGGACCGCACCGCGATGACTTTACTTTTATTCAGGGAGAATTTGATCTTGCCCAAGGCGCATCGCGAGGGGAACAGCGGGTAGCGACGATTGCTTTTAAGATAGAAACGAAAAAGTATCTTACGACCGAGGAAGGTGAGCCAATTGTCCTTCTCGACGACGTATTTTCGGAACTTGACGAGAAGAGAAAAGACTCGATAAGGCAAATTATCGGCTCAGGCCAAGTTGTTATTTCGGCGACTGATAAATCCTCAGTGCCGGGTGAGATTTTACGGCGCGCAAAAATAATCGAACTAAAATGAAAAAAATAAAGGAAATTCTCATTGAGAGAATAAAACAGAAGGGCTTAAGTTCCCAGGTTGATTCGGCGGGCGTTTGTATGATGGCCCGCGAGGTTTTCCCCGATGAATTTTCACCAGTGAGTTATAGGAAAGGAATCCTTAAAGTTGCCTGCCCTGACCATATCTTGGCGGGCATATATCGGCTGCGGCGAGAGGAAATTATAGAGGAAATAAATAAGAAGACCGGCTTGGCAAAAGTCAACAAAATAGTTTTTGTTGTAAAGAATTAATAATTAAAGTGAATTGCTTTGACAGGAGTATCCAGAAGCGGATCGAATGCCAATCCTCCGAGTGATAAACGCGACTGCATCTTGAGCACATAACTATTTTGCGCTTTTTGCACAAAAGTTTTCCAGTCATTGCCGATATTCTGCAATAATGATTGTGGGACGATTATCTGATATGGCACAATTTTTTGGTAGCCAAGATTCTCGCTTTGAGAATCAAATTTATCGTCCGCACTCAATAATTCCCAGGTCAACATGGACATTTTGTAAATTGCCGCCTCTGACAATAAACTCTTGATATTGTTGATGTCGGAAACACCGGGTTGCCTCTTTTGATTGGGAGTTTTATCTTCCGGAGCAGATTCAACATTCGGGAAATAATCGGCGCTGCATGCCGTCAGACACCCGGTTATAACGGATGCATCTGCGGCTGCCTCGACAGAAATAATATCAATTGAGTCTGAAGAGAAAAGTATCGGGTATTGTTTATAAGGTTGCCAATTAACCGGGCACCTGTTGTCGTCTTTGTCAATTCTTCTCCAGCTGCATTTTACCCTGTCCAGCCCGATAACTCTTATACCCACGCCGCGGTATAAGGTGGATATTGACGGTTGATGGAGCGGGAGCTGAGAGAGTGAAGAAAATTTGCTGTCGGTTGTTTTTACATCTATAAATTCATGAGCAAAAGGTTTTTTGGCGGAGTCGAGAACGTTGGGATTAGCCAGATAATCGTTGAATAATTTATTTATCCTTGAGTCAATATGAATCGTATTGCCTTCGATGCGCGGCTTGTCCGCACTTGCGCTGTACACAATAGGGTTTGCTGCGTTTGGGCCCGATCCCGGGTCTCTTGCAGAAATTGTATCAGTTTGCACCTGGTTCGAGTTAAGCTTGCTGAAGTCATTTTTATTAGTTAATCGCAGTCCTGTGCTGCCAAAATATCCGTTCATGCCAGCGGCTAAAATCAGCAGTGCGATAACTGCGCCGAAAAAAGCTATGGCCGATATCATCCACCAGATGCCTGAGGAAAATATTTTAACTCCTGTACTCGTTGCACCCTCCCTTTTGAGAGTTTTATCCTTCGGAATTTTTATCAAGAATTTGACGAAGCAGATTCCTGAACTGCTCCCCGATGTCTTTGCGTTTGATCGCCAACTTAACAGTTGACTCCAAATATCCTAATATTTCACCGGCGTCGAGTGCTTCACCCTCGAATTTATAAGCATAAAAAGGCATTTTCTTAATCAGCGATCTGATTGAATCGGTTAGCTGAATCTCGCCGCCGATGCCTGCTTTAGCGCCCTCAAGCTCATCGAAAATTTCCTTTGGCAAAATTAATCGTCCCATTATGGCGAGATTTGATGGAGCATTTTCCGGTCCCGGCTTTTCGACAACGTCGGTTATTTTAAAGAGTCTCGGATTGTCAGTCGGCTCGACGGCGGCGATGCCATACCGCTTTTGTCCTTCTTCGTCAGTTTCTTTTACGGCAATTATCCCTCCATTATTTTGCGCGAAAATTTCCATCATTTGTCCGATGCAAGGCGTTGGGCAGTTCATAACGTCATCAGGGTAGAAAACGGCAAAATATGCGTCATCGCCGATGATTTCTCTTGCCATTAACACCGCGTGGCCAAGTCCAAGAGGTGGTTGCTGCTGCCTGACATAAATGAATTTTCCCAAGCGTGAAATATCTTCCACCTGGCGCAAGAGATCATCTTTATTTTTTGACCTTAAAACTTCTTCGAGTTCATAAGCGCTGTCAAAATGATCCTCGATTGCTCTTTTACCCTTGCCGGTAACCATTATCATCTGGGTTATTCCCGCCGCCGCTGCTTCTTCGACGCTATATTGAATAATTGGCTTATCAACCAAGGGAAGCATTTCTTTTGGTTGAGCCTTAGTGGCAGGTAAAAAACGTGTTCCAAGTCCTGCAACTGGAAACACCGCTTTTCTTATTTTCATAACACTACTCCGAGTTTATTTGCAGAATCCTCGTTTTTGATCTTTCTTGTTTAGGAATGTTTATAATAAGCACGCCGTCTTTTAGCGATGCCTTTGCGTTTTCGCTGTCAACTGCGACGGGCAATACGTAAGAGCGCGAGAAAGCGCCCCAATAACATTCCTGGCAGAAATAACTGTCGTCAGTAATCCCCTCATCTTTGTGGCGTGTTCCCCTGATGGTCACAACTTCGTCCGTGATGGAAATCTCAAGATCTGCTGATCTCACGCCGGCAATAGGCGCTTTTATAACAACAGCATCATTTGTTTGATATGCATCGATTGCTAACTGACCCTCATAATCCTCGAGCCAGCTGTCATCCTTGTGGGAATCGTCCTTGGTCAAAGCCCCTCCTCTCCCTTTTGACTGCTAATTATAGTTTAGAGGTTTGTTTTTTAATCGTCAACTATGAGGCAGGACAAAGGGAATAATACAGATAAATAATACAAAAGCAGAACAGAATGTTGTATTACTTTTAACCTTACCTTTGCCCGTCTGCAGCGTTACAGCAGCTTCGGGTAGGTAACTTTCAACGGATATGTCAGTTTGCATTTATTTGAGGTGTGGTAAAATGGAAAGTAATGTAGCTAAAAGGAGGATTTTAGATGTATCGGAAAATCTTATATCTACTGCCTTTAAGTGTACTTTTTATCGGTCTAAATTTGTTTTTTGCAAATGCAAATAAGACGGATATTCATGCCGAGGCGGCCAATTTTAACCCAAGCAATCTAATCTCCGATGGGAATTTTATAAATATTGGTAAGATGAACACGGCGGCTATCCAGAGGTTTTTAGAAAGCAAAAATAGCTATCTGAAAAATTTTTCCGAGGGAGGTAGATCGGCCGCGCAAATTATAAGGGATGCAGCACACGGCATGTACGAAGCGGGCGGTTCAGCAAACGGGATTACAATTGACCAGTCAACGGGCACGGTAAACCCGGAAGTTATTTTGGCAACACTTCAAAAAGAACAAAGTTTGATAACTCGAAGCGAAAGAAATGACGGTGCGTTAAATGCGGCGATGGGCTATGCCTGTCCTGATGGCGGGGGATGCAACCCGACGTACAGGGGTTTTACTAAGCAAGTTGAAAATGGCGCCTGGCAACTCAGATACAACTATGAGCGTGCTCACGGCAGAGGTTTTGCCGATTATCAGGTGGGACAGAGTTTTTGTTTTGATGATTGGAATGGAACGAATTGTGGAAGATATGACAACCGCGCGACAGCATCGCTCTATCGTTATACACCACACGTTTACAATGGGAACTATAATTTTTGGAATCTGATGA
>PEZV01000007.1:9936-10078 GCA_002778735.1 Candidatus Berkelbacteria bacterium CG10_big_fil_rev_8_21_14_0_10_41_12
CTCGGTGTCAGAATATAGCTATTCCTTCGTTACTCAAAATGGTTATCCCACTTTATCTAAGGGCCAAGCATATAACTTCAAAGTAAAAGTCAGGAACACCGGTACTGCCACTTGGCGCAGAGGAGCAGTTAACCTTGGCACC
>PEZV01000027.1:0-3696 GCA_002778735.1 Candidatus Berkelbacteria bacterium CG10_big_fil_rev_8_21_14_0_10_41_12
TTAATTAAAGCGCTTGAAGAGTATGGGATTGGGCGACCTTCGACTTATGCGCCGACTATTTCGACTATTCAAGAACGGGGTTATGTCAAGAAAGAAGATAGAAAATTAGTGCCGGAGGAGATTGGTTTTGTTGTAAACGATCTCTTGGTTGAGCATTTCTCCGAGATAGTCGACTATAACTTTACTGCTCAGATTGAAAATGAATTTGACAAAATAGCGGATGGCAATCTGGATTGGCATGAGATGGTTGGCGAGTTTTATAGGCCATTTTCTAAGAAGCTATTACAAAAGGAAAATGATATTGAAAAACAGGATTTAAATAGAGAAACAGGTGAAAAATGTCCCGAGTGCTCAAAGCCGCTTCTAATTAAAAGATCCAGGTATGGCCAGTTTATCGGCTGTTCAGGTTTTCCTATCTGTAAGTTTATGAAAAAATATATTAGTGAATCGGATCAGAAAAAAATTGATGAAGCCAATGCACAAATAGGGAAAAGGAATTGTCCTCGTTGCGGCGGAAAATTATCTGTTAGAAAAGGGCGATATGGTATGTTTATTGGTTGCTCCAATTATCCAAAGTGTAAATATCTTGAAAGAATCAAAAAAGAGAATTCTAAAGCTGAAAGTGATTAGTTATGTCAAAACTACCCAAGACTATACAAGATTTAATTGACGAGTTTGCTAAATTGCCTGGTATTGGGCCAAAATCAGCTGCCCGACTTGTGTTTTATCTTTTGGCAAAACCGAATAGGACGACTGAAGAGCTCTCACAAACAGTCTCAGATCTTAAAAAAAACCTGAAAACCTGCAAGGTTTGCTTCAATTATAGCGAATCCGACCCCTGTGATATTTGCTCTGACGAGAGAAGAAGAAGGGATAAAATCTGCGTTGTCGAAGAACCGCTTGATGTAATTGCTCTCGAGAAAGCCGGTTTTGACGGACTTTATCACGTGATCGGAGGAATTATTTCTCCGATTAACGGTATCGGTCCCGAGCATTTACGAATAGGGCAACTTATTGATAGGATTAAAGAGGCGGATAGTGCGCAGATAGAAATAATCCTGGCGATGAATCCTTCGATAGAGGGGGAGGCAACTGCCGCGTATATTTGCCAAAGACTTGAAAATTGTGATGTTAAAATTACTCAGCTTGCCCGAGGTCTCCCGGTTGGTGGGGATCTCGAGTATGCTGATGAAATTACCCTGAGCAAATCGCTCGAGGGCAGAAAAGGTTTTTAACGAGGAGGAAGGGTGGAGAACAACAAAAAGGAAGAACAAGCCGAAGGAGCAGATGAAGGCATTGTCAAAGGGACCATCAAATTTTGTCCTGATTGTGGTTATGAAAGCGCGAGCGAAGAGGATATTTGTCCAGTCTGCAGTGGCAAGATGAACTCGCTTTCGGAAGAGGCAAATAAGATAAGTATAAAGAAGAAAAGCGACATATTTGATGATAGTGACGTTAGTCTTGATGAGGTTGCTCAAAAAGAAGAGGAACAGGAGGGGGAGGGGAACAGCGAGAATGTTTAAACTATACAATACCCAAACAAGAAAATTGCAAGATTTTAAGCCGATCTCGGAAAAAGTAGGTTTATATGCTTGTGGTCCAACCCTTTATAACGCTCCGCACATTGGTAATTTGCGCTATTTTGTTGCGGTAGACGCGGTCGTTAAATCTTTAAGACTATTTGGCTATAAGGTCAACTGCGTGATGAATCTGACAGATATCGATGACAAAACCTTAAAGGGCGCACGAGAGCAAGGAGCAAAACTCAAGGATTATACAAAACAGTTCGGAGAGATATTTTTTGAGGATTTGAAAAAATTGAGAATTGATTCGATAGATAAGTTTCCTCGAGCAACTGATTATTTTGCTCAAATGCGTGAGCTGGTCGCTATTTTATATAAAGGAGGATTTGCTTACGTCGCCGACGGATCGGTGTATTTTGCGATCGGGAAATTTAACGGTTATGGGGATTTTGCCCATCTTGACAAGGAGGGGCTAAAGGTCTCGGCGAGAGTTGATAATGATGAATATTCCAAGGATAATCCGGGAGATTTCGTTCTCTGGAAAGCAGATCCGCATTTTGACGCCGGAGAGGAGGGGATCAATACGGGTAATTTCTCGGGAGAGGAATATGAGATTACCGAGAAGGGGAGACCGGGGTGGCATTTGGAGTGCTCGGTTATGAGCAGGGAGCTTCTCGGCCAGCCGTTTGATATTCACCTCGGCGGAGTTGATTTGATATTTCCGCATCACCAAAATGAGATTGCCCAAAGCGAAGCGGCATTCGGGAAAAAATTGGCGAATTACTGGTTGCACTGCGAACATTTATTGGTTGACGGTAAAAAAATGTCCAAATCACTTGGTAATTTTTATACTCTATCTGACTTGGAACAAAAAGGGGCAAGTCCTGACGAATTCAGGTTTTTGGCTTTATCCTCGCATTATAGAAATAAGCTGGATTTTACACAAAACTCTCTCCTTCAAGCAAAGGAGAGTTTGAAGCGTCTAAGAGAATTTGCTTTTAAATCTGCCGAGCAATCGAAGCAAGATTCGGATAAATTTTTTGCAACCGCAAAAGATAATTTTATTAAGGCATTAGAAGATGATTTTAATGTGCCTAAAGCGCTGGAATCCGTTTTTAGTACTGTAACAGAAGCATATAAAAACAGTTATTTCGGCTCACCGGCACAAGAATATTTGTCTTATATCGATCAAGTATTGTCGATTGGACTTAAGGTAAATACTAAGGGAGAAGAAAATATAATTTACGAAGGTGAAATCAGTCAAGAAATTAAAAGGATGGTGTTGGAGAGAGAAAAGGCGCGACAAAATAGCGATTACGGTTTAGCCGATCGTTTAAGGAGTAAAGTTAATGATTTGGGTTACGATATTAAAGACGAAAAAAATAAAATCAGAATCTCTAAAAAATAATTGGATGCTTATCGGGTTGGCATAGCGTGATTTTAGGGGGTGGCTATCTTGACAAACCTATACAAATATGCTAAGCTTCTGTGTTAAACTAAGTTCACGATAGTACATTATAAATAAGCGAGGAGGGGAGACCTTTTTCGCTTTTTTGGTGGTTAGAGTCTTGGCTGGGAATCGTGGAGAGTTTGCCCTTAAATTTATTTATAGGGCTATGCCCCTCCTTCCCTTTTCCCGGCCAGGACTCTGATCGCCGGCCTGATAAGGTTTGCGACAGGACTTTGACAACAAGTCTAGTAGTTACCCGTACCGCATTGCGCGGCGGGAAACCCCGCGCATAGCGGGAAGGAGAGGATTGAAGATGAAGAAGTTCGCGGTCGTGACGTTAGTAGCGTTGATGCTGGCCATAGCGCCGGCATCACAGGCGATCTCACCCCTTTTGTTCTACTTCGGGGTACCCTTGGTCAACAAGTTGTTGACCCCGAAGCCGGAGCTGGTGTCGGACGCGGCGCTCACTATGAGCGCCCATATCTTCTTGGACGGCCGCCAGATGGCGGCCGCGTTCGACCCGGTGTCGATGGCTCTGGTTATCGGCAAGGTACCGGGACATAGTGTTGAGCTGTGTCTGGCGCCGGAGCTGATGATGAGACCGGGGCTGACGGACGGGATCGCGAGGGTGAAGGTATCATGCTCGCTTCTCCCTGATTTTGTGTTCTTGCCTGCGGACGCGGTCCGTATGGCGCAGGACAATGAGCGGGGAGAGCGGCGGCG
>PEZV01000027.1:3780-3953 GCA_002778735.1 Candidatus Berkelbacteria bacterium CG10_big_fil_rev_8_21_14_0_10_41_12
CCCCTTCGGGGGATACCGGTTTACGGTTGACGTGTTTTTCAGGAACGGAAACCGGGGCGACTCCCTACGGGGGTTTGTCTACCTGTTTGTGACGGATAAGGCGACCATTGCCGAAGCCGTCAATGACTCGGACATCCAGGCATGGCTAAGCATGCTTGGCGGGGTTTGGTCTC
>PEZV01000027.1:3960-33431 GCA_002778735.1 Candidatus Berkelbacteria bacterium CG10_big_fil_rev_8_21_14_0_10_41_12
GGCTCTCGTGCCGAATAGGTACGAGATCACGCCGGGGATGGCACACGGGAGTGTGACCGTGGAGCGGTCGCGGGTGGATGGAGTTATGATACACAACGACGACTCCAACCCGCGGCTGGAGAATGTTCCGCCTGCGTCGCAGACGGCTCCGCCGGCGCTTGCGCCGGCCCCGGATCTGTCAATCGCGCCGCAAGTGCGGGTCGCACCTCGGAAGCAACTGCGGATCTTCGCGCCGCCTCCCCAAGAGGCGGAAGTTACCGAGGCGGACCTAGGCGAAATTCGCTCTATGGCGGCTCGCGCCGGCAAGGAAGTTGCCGATGATAGCGAGCTGTTTATGAGCTCGCTTCTGGAGGGGGGCGATCCTCGGCTCGCTTTTGTTCTTCTCGATGCGCACGCCAACCTGCGCACGCCAACCCAGGCCGAGCTGTATACTGAGGGGGACGGCTGGGTGAGCCTCAATGTGGTGGGCCCCATGAGGTGGCACGGATTTGAAGGTCTCCTGTACTATTTCGGTATTTTCCCGACGAGGGAAAAGGACAGAGAGATCTTCTCCCAACCACGAGAGATGGCTCTTAAGGTGGGAGATCAGGAACTGGTGAGGTGGACATTATCACCTCAATATCCGGGGGCTTGGATCGTCTGCCAGCTACCCGAGTGAAAGTGTAGAACCGATCTCGCGCAGGAGCGTTGGCTCCCCGCGGGACGGTTGAGGATATGAGGAGCTGAGTTTCGCATGACTAAGAAGTTGACGACTGTATTAATCACACTGCTCTTCGGCGGCTTTGCCGCCGCCTGGGCGCAGGGCCAGACCCAGGAAGTGACGGGGACGACGCAGTTGTATCAGTCGTCTCGTCAACTCACGGATCTGGAGACATGGTACCTGTCCACCGTGACAGGTACCGATGCCGAGGGCCAGCCGCTTCGGCGGGCAGTGGAAGCACTATTCCGCTGCGAGCCAGTGGCGGCTCACGTGCCATACGTAATAGAGGGCGGCAAGCGCCGTTATCTCTGCTATCAGCAGGCGCGTGAGATGGGAATGGTCTCGGCCGGGGACTACTGGCGTTCGATTCAGGACGCTGGTGCCTCGCACAGGGTAAGGATAAAGGTCCCTGTGCAGCCGGGCCAGCCCGGACCACCAGGACCGCCGGGTCCTGCGGGCAAAGATGCACCGCCCTGCCAGCCCGTCCCCGGTCCCGTGGGGCCGGCTGGTCCTCCGGGTTCTCCCGGACCACCCGGGGCTCCCGGGGTCACGGAGACAATTTCCACCCAGGTGACCATTCACCGGATGGAGCACGTCTTGACCATTCCGCCTGGCTATGCTTATGCCGGCGGGCTGCCACAAGTACCTGGCCAATGCGTGACACCCGGGGTCACCCGGGTCGAGTCAGCGCCGTTCTTCGGCGGGGGTATTTCGTACGCCGAGGGGACCAATATCATCCTCGGGGGGGCAACTGCCACCGCTACCGGAGGCAGTGCCCGGGGTGGTAACGCCCAGGCACGAGGCGGCAATGCCACCGGAGGCACGGCCTACGGTGGCCAGGGTGGTCAAGGTGGAACTGGTGGTAGCGTGTCAGGTTCTGGGAACAGTAGCAACCAGAACTACAATCATAACCAGAACTATAACGCGAACCAACAGGCGGCCTACCAGGCCACCTATCAGTCCACCTACAACAACATTACTGCCCAGGGCGGCAGTGCCTCTTCGGCGGCCTCAGCCGCCGCCTCGGCCGCCGCCGCGGCTGCTGCCGTAGCGAAGTAGGCAGCTACAACTTAACCATAAGGGGGCTCAGGAGGGTCTCGCGTCATCGCGACGCGAGATCCTCCTACGACTTTACAATCTTGTTCGGACGCTTTACATTCAACAAAATTGTGGTAAAAATACCTTAATTTGGTGGATATAAAGTTCACTTCTGCTACGGGTCTGTCGGCAAACGCCGTCGGCTCAGTCGGGTCGATAGCAGATAGCATTACGACTTAGATGCATAAAGTCGTAATATGTAGGAGTAATTATGAAAGCGAAAACACTAATGATTGTCTTGGCGTCAGCTTCTATAGTTTTAGGAGCTGCAAGCGTTGCAGGTGCGAGTAATGATATCTTCTCCGGTACCAACTGGGGAGAAGATTCCCCATTTTCTTCTATGCCTGAGACTGAGAACTGGAACACCAATAGCAACAGCAACTTCAATTCGAATTTTAACTCGAATGAAAACACGGTTGTAAGTGAAAATATTGTGTCCAATGAAGTTGTGAACAATGTTACCACGGGCGGATCAACGAACGAGGAAAATAATTCTTCTTCCTCGTCTTCTTCGTCATCTTCAGCCGCAGCTGCGGCTTCGGCGGGTGATGAAGGTGCCGCCGCCGCTGGGTCAGGTTCTGCCGGTTCTGCCGCATCAAACGGCGGATCAAACGGTGACTCGAGCTCTTCGAGCTCAAGTTCCAGTTCTGCTGCTACGGCCGCCTCTGCAGGCGGTTCAGCCAGTGCCGGCGCAGGTGCTGGTTCCAGCGCTAATGCTGGAAGCGGATCAGGAAGTTCAGCTTCGTCATCTGCTGCGGCTTCAGCCGGAGAAAATGCTAATGCTTCGAGTTCGGCCGGAAATGGTTCCGCAAGCTCTTCTGCGAGTGCCGGAGCACCTGCTTCGACCAGCTCTAAAAGTGGCATTTCTGCCAGCGCCTCTGGCAAAAAGGTTGCTCTCTCTACCAGTACAAAAGAACTTCCAAAAACAGGATTGCCTTTGGCAATTCCTGCTCTTGGATCGCTTTTGACAGGCGGAGGTAGCGCCGCACTCTTCAGATTCAGAAAAAAGTCAGCGCTTATCGCTGAATATCTCTAATCGAAAGATCCAAAAAATCCCCGATCGAAAGAAAGGGGATTTTTTGGTTGGTGCGAGAGAGCCCGCCAAGCGAGAAAGCCAAGAACCACGATTTTTTACCTTTCCACTTTCATCTTTTAGCTACCTTTCAAAATCTTTTCACATTCGGCATTTTCAGGTATAATTGCAGTATGGAAAAAGACGAGTTGGCTAAATTGCTCAAAATCGACGAGAAAAAAGAGGAATTAAAATCAATTGAGGACAGAATGTCCGAATCGGATTTTTGGTCGGATCGCGATAATTCTTCTACGCTCAGTAGTCGCTATAATTATTTATTAGGTTTAGTTCGGAAGTTTGAGAATGCTGTTAGCCGAGAGGACTTAGAACTATTAAAGAAAGAGACTCTTTATAGTGGAGAATATGATAATAATGATGCGATTATTTCTATCCATTCCGGAGCGGGCGGAACCGAGGCGCAAGATTGGGCAGAAATGATTATGCGAATGTTAATGAGGTATGCTCAGAAAAATAAGTATGAAGTTGTGATATTTGAAAAGTCTCCAGGCGAGGAAGCGGGGATTAAGAGTGCTACTCTTGGTGTAAGGGGACCAAATGCTTATGGAAATTCGAAAAGCGAAGGGGGTGTGCATAGGTTGGTAAGAATATCGCCGTATGATGCGGACAAGGCAAGGCATACTTCATTTGCGCTCGTAGAAGTAGTACCAGAGTTTGAGGAAGTAAAAGATGTTGAAATTGACGAGAAGGATTTAAAAATAGATACTTTTCATTCAAGCGGGCATGGCGGGCAATCGGTAAATACGACTAATTCTGCGGTAAGGGTTACGCATTTGCCGAGCAGGATTGTTGTTACTGTTCAAAATGAGAGGAGTCAGTTGCAAAATAAAGAGACTGCGATTAAAATATTGAAAGTCAAACTTTTAGCGCGCCAGCTTGAGCAGAAAAAAGAGGAAGAAGCTAAGATAAAAGGCGAGCATATTTCGGCCGAGTGGGGCAATCAAATCAGGTCTTATATTCTACAACCTTACCAGCTGGTAAGGGATCACAGGACGGGCTATGAACAGACTAATCCGCAAGTAGTGTTGAACGGTGATTTAGACGGATTTATCAGCGCATATCTTAAGAAATTTAATAGTTAGGAGACAATATGTTAGATAAGGCAAAGCAGTTATGGCAACTGCAGAAAAAAGCCAAAGTAGTTCAAAAAGAGCTTAAGAATACGGAAGTGGAAGCAACGAGCTCAGACGGGCTGATTACAGTTATAGTTTCCGGCGATCAAAAAGTTCGAGAAGTCAAAATATCAGAGGAATACCTGCATCCGGAAAAGAAAAACGAGCTTGAATCGAAGCTTAAAACCGTGTTTGCAGAGGGTATTAGCAGAGCGCAGGCAGTGGCAGCTGAGAAGACCAAAGGAATTATGGGTGATCTCGGCATCAATTTGCCCGGGATGTAAAAAGGTAAAAATAAAAAATTAAAATTGAAAATTATTATTGGTTTGGGAAATACAGGTGCGCAGTACAAAAACTCAAGGCACAATATTGGCTTTGAGGTAATAGATAAAATTTCTGCTATAAAAGGCGCTAAATTTATTGTGAACAAAAAGTTTGAAGCTGAGATTGCAAAAATAAACGGCTTCATCTTTGCAAAACCTTTGACGCTAATGAATAAATCTGGCCAGGCGGTACAAGAAATCAAAGATTATTATAAAGTCTCAAATAGTGATATTTTTGTCACGAGCGATGACTTTAATCTCGAGATTGGCCAGGTTCGTTTTCGCCGCGGGGGAACATCGGGCGGACACAAGGGCCTGGATTCGATTATTGTTCACATCGGGGATGATTTCTATCGATTTAGGATTGGTATTGGTAAAGATGAGGGTATGGATGAAACTGATTATGTACTTAAAAAATTTAGCAGTGGTGAGAAAAAATTATTTGATCATATCATTGACGAGTCGGCAGATATTATGTTAAAGTTGATAACTCAAGATGATTTTGAGAATAAAACAATAAATATCAATCCGCCTGAAGCGGTTTAAGTGGGAGCTCCGCTAAGCGGGGCGTAGACCACGGAAAGGAAAATATGGCTAAGAAAAAAGATATTGCAGTAGAGGGTTTAGAGGAAACAGTTGCAGGGGAAGCAATCCGGGAAGATGACGATATAGATAGGGAAAAAAGCTCACAGCAGTCCGAGGATGATCAGCAAGTAGATCTGGAAAGCGCTGAGCACGAAACCGAAACAGAGGAAGAGACTCCTTCCGAGGTTAATGCGGTTAGAACAGATAATGAAACTGCGAGAGAATTAAATAAAAGCGAAATACAAGGGAAAAAGGCTCCGTCTAAGAAGGTGCCAGCTTTGGCCAAAAGCAAGGCCAAGGCTAAGAAAATCCGATCCGTAAAGTATAAAAAAGCATCTGAAAGAATTGACCGGGATAGAAAATATCAGGTGAAGGAGGCAATAAAGTTGGTTAAAGAGACTTCGTATTCGGGTTTTGATGGTACTATAGAGATTGCTGTTAAAGTTCAAAAACCAAAGAAAAAAGGCGCGCAGGAAAACGTACGTGGCATAGTTAAATTGCCGAGCGGGACGGCTAAGAAGAAAAATGTCATTATTTTTAATGAAGATCTTGTTGAGAAAATTAAAAAAGGTTGGGCTGATTTTGACGTACTGGTTGCGACGCCGGCGGATATGCCCAAGCTTGCTCCCCTTGCTAAGATATTAGGTCCGAAGGGTAAAATGCCTAATCCTAAAAGCTCGACAGTAACAGATAATCCTAAAGAAGCAGTTGAGGAATTGTCCGGCCAGTCTATCGAATATAAAATAGATGCAGCGAGCAATATTCATATACCGATTGCAAAGATCTCGTGGGATGAAGAAAAAATTCTTGCTAATTACCAAGTAGTGATGAGGGCATTAGCGAGGTTAAAAATACTAAATGCAACTCTCTCGGCGACAATGGGGCCCGGGGTGAAAGTCGATATAGCTAAGAAATAAATCCTGTCGATAAATTTGTCTGCCTGTTTTTATTGTTACTTTTCGTGATCCATAAAACATTATTAGGTTTTTATTTAATAATAGTGGTGATTGGTGATTAACCATCAAAAGATTGATATAATAACCCTGAAGAGTGGTATGTTAGTTTAGTTGACACTTTTTTTTGTTATTCATTTCTCTGAATTACGGAATTACAACACTTTTTCTTGTCAATTTATAATTTAAAGTAATTTGTAATAATATGCGTAAGAATAATTATAAACAATTAGCAGTTAGTTTTATCGGCTTGATCGCATCGTTAATTTTCGTTGTTACTAATTCAATTCTCGATGTATCAGCATCTGTTTCTGACGGAACTTCTTACACCCATCTTGGATAGACCGATGTCAATAATCTGCCGGATGTGACAAAGGGCTGCAAGGGGAATCTATCACCGAAACAAATTGGCCAGGCAGCGGTTATGACTTTTGACACTGTAAACCATCGCCTTTACATTCTCGAAGGCTATAGTGAATTTCATCGGGCGATTTTTTATAATCTAAATAATGATAATTCTCTTCAAGATAATTTGATAGACGGAGTCATCGGCCAAGCGGATTTGTATCACGGTTGCAGCGCCAATCGCGGATCAACAGTTAATAACAACACCTTGTCAATCGATTCTTTATGGTCAGGCAAGGGAATTTATGTTGATAGCCAGCAAAACCTCTGGATTTCCGATCAGGGCAATAATCGGGTACTTCGCTTTCCGGCGCCGATTAAAGGCGACGGCACCGATACTGCCGATAAAGTTATCGGCCAGGCGAATTATACCACCGGCAGCGCTAACCGCGGCGGATCAAGGTCAAATAAATCTTTCAACGGCCCGGCCGGATTATTTCTTGATGCATCAGAAAATTTGTGGGTAGCTGACAGCGACAATAATCGAATTTTGCGTTTCCCGGCGCCAGTTGGCGATGGCAATGATACTGCCGATAAAGTTATCGGCCAGGCGGATTTTACCTCTGCCAGCGCCAATCGAGGGGTTTGGGTTGCCGCCAATAGTTTAAGTAACCCGATTGATATTTTCTTTGACGGAGATCAAAGCATTTATATTATTGATCAAGGCAATAATAGCGTTCTTCATTTTTCAAATCCGTTAGGCGATGGCACGGACGCGGCTGATAAAGTTGTCGGCCAGGCCAATTTTACTTCAAAAAATCCTAATCGAGGCCTGACGAGAGCGGCAAATACTTTGTCTTCTCCTCTGGCAGTTGCCAAAGTCAATGATGATTTTTTTATAGTTGACACCAATAATCACAGAGTTTTGCGTCCCCCCGGGCCACTGGCAGGAAACGGCTCCGACAGCGCAAATCTGGTGCTTGGTCAAGATAATTTCGCTTCCGGCAGCGTGAATAAAGGAATGAGCGCTCCGGACGGGACAAGCTTTAACTTTCCGAGAGAGGTATTTTTTAATGGCCAAGACCAGGTTTTAATTTCCGACTTTTTCAATGGCAGAGTGATAGTTTTTAATCTTTATCCGATTGATACTTCAATTACAATTAATGGCGGGGACTCTGAAACAACATCAGTGGATGTTACTTTAACTCTTAGCGCGCATGAGGTTTCAGAGATGATAATTTCAGAGGATACTTCTTTTTCCGGAGCTTCTTGGGAGCAATATTCTGCAACAAAAACATTTATTTTATCTTCCGATGTTGGTATTAAGACAATTTATGCCAAATTTAGAAATTCCAGCGGTGATGAATCTCCCTTAATAAACGATACCATCGAATACAAAATAGCAGAATCCGATGGAGTTATAACATCTCCCGATAATGGAGAAAGCTCGGAAGATAGTAACGAATACTATACCTCATATTTACAATCACTCGAAGCGTTGTTACAAAAAGACAATTTAGTGTCAGTGAATGGAAACGGTGATATTGGGAAAAAGGCTAATATAGAGATAGGCGATAATAATAACGATAACAATAATAATAATAAAAAATCCAGTAATTTGACTTTATTCCTTGCTATAGCCGGTGGCATAATTTTAATTGCCATTCTGGTAATTATTTTTAAGAAAAAACTGATTCAACCGTTTAGCCTGATCCGAAGGTAATTTCTTTTCTATCCTTGACAAATCATCTTAATTCCGGTATTATTTTTGTGTCGAAGAAAGCCGGGTCTTGCTTGCCCCGCTCAGCGGAGTAAACGGGATTAAATCACAACCCTGCCGAGGCATTAGTAGGTAGAAGATAGAGTGTAGTAGATAGTTTACTTTATTTTCGGCGCTTCGACGCCGAATTTTTGTCATCCTTAATTTAGAAAATAATTGACAACCCTTCGAAGCCCGCGCTGAAAGTAGGGAATATAATCACTTTTTCAGTAAGAGTTTAGGAGGATAATCACAGGAGTTGCATTTTGCTTACAAGAGAAAATAAAACACAGAAAATCGAAGAGCTGACGAAACTTTTTTCAAGTAGCGGTGCAGTTGTTGTTTCCAATTATTCGAAACTATCCGCTACTGAAATAACAGATCTTAGAAAACAACTCAATGGACAAGGAATCAAGTTGGTTGTTGCCAAGAATAGCTTAGTCAAAATTGTTCTTGAAAAATTAGCTCGGTCAATGCCTGAAGGTATTTTGGACCAACCAATTGCGATTGCCTTTGGCGCAGACGAGGTTGAAACAAGCAAAATTCTGTATGAATTTTCCAAAGCAAATGAAAACCTCAAAATTTTAGGTGGAATTGTCAACAGTGAAAATACCAATGCGGCTCAAATTAAAGCCTTAGCACTTTTGCCTGGCAGAGATGAACTTTATGCAAAAGTGGTTGGTTCTATTGCTGCGCCGATTTCCGGATTTGTAAACGTAGTAGGTGGAAATCTGAGAGGATTGGTCAGTGTATTGGGTCAATATCAAAGTAAAATAAAATAAAGAATAAATAGCGGAAAGGAATTATTATGGCAGAAGAAGAGAAAAAAGAGCCTGAGGCAAAAAAGGAACAACCTGAGGCTAAAGAGGCCAAAGAAGAAAAGCAAGAAACCCCAAGTGAAAAATCGGAAGACATAAAGACGGCTCCGACGCCTCAACCAGAGGAATCGGACGCTGAAGCCCCGGCTGTCCCGATGCAAGAGAAAAAGCCGAAAGAAGAAAAGCCCTCCGACACTAAGGTTGTGGAGGATAAACCTGCTCCTAGTGGCAAGTATGCGGATTTGATAAAACAAATCGAAGAATTGTCCGTAGCGGACCTGGCCGATCTTGTCAAAGAGCTTGAAACGAGATTTGGCGTTTCTGCATCAGTTGCAGCAGCTCCAATGGGTGGCGGTGCTGCTGGGGCTCAGGCTGCGGGGGAGGCGGCAGAAGAGAAGGAAAACTATACAGTCATGCTTAAGGATTCCGGCGCTCAAAAAATCGCTGTTATTAAAGCGGTCCGAGAGGTATTGTCCGATCTTGGCTTGAAAGAAGCTAAAGATTTGGTTGATGGTGCGCCAAAAGAAGTGAAGAAAGATATGCCGAAAGCGGAGGCCGAGGAAGCCAAAAAGAAACTCGAAACCGCAGGCGCGACAGTTGAGTTGATATAGGTAAACTCACTTGATAGAATCTAAAATCCCTACCATCCGGTAGGGATTTTAGATGAAAATAAAAATATGTTCAGTTACAGAATATTAAAAAAATCTAAAAAATCGAGTGCTCGAACGGGCATGATTAAAACTCCGCACGGGACTATTAATACTCCGCAGTTTATGCCTGTCGGGACGGTTGGAGCAGTAAAGGCGGTTCATCCTGAGGAACTTAAGAAAATTGGAGCCGAGATTGTACTTGCAAATACTTATCATCTATATTTGCGTCCGGGCGATAGAACGGTTAAGAAACTTGGTAAACTTCACAAATTTATGAATTGGCATCAGCCAATCTTAACGGACAGTGGAGGGTATCAAGTATTTTCACTTTCGTATAATGGGTTGAAGAGGGGAGTAGCACAAGGAGAAATCAAACCGGCAAAAATTACGAATAGGGGAGTCGAATTTTTCTCGCATTTAGATGGATCAAAGCATTTTATTGGACCACGTGAGTCGATAAACATTCAAGAAAATTTGGGCGCGGATATTATTATGGCTTTTGATCATTGTCCGTCAACAGATTCTAATAAGCAAGAGGTTGAGAGGGCGTTAAACAGAACCAATCAATGGCTCGGGCAATGTTTTAAGGCCAAGACTGCAAGGAATCAGCTTTTGGCACCTATTTGCCAGGGCGGTATATTTCAGGATTTGAGGAGTCAATCGATAAGTCATATTATAAAATATAAGAGCCCGGTCTATGCGATTGGGGGCGTTTCAGTAGGGGAGTCCAAAGAAAAGATTTATCAAATTTCTAAATTTTGTGCTGATAATTTACCGCAAGAGTCAGCGCGCTACGCAATGGGCATTGGCTATCCAGAAGATATCGTAAAGTTGATAAGTTTTGGTATGGATTTGTTTGATTGTGTGTTGCCGACAAGACTGGCAAGACATGGGGTAGCTTGGGTTAGGTGCGAGAAGGGAAGAGGTATTGAGCTGGAAGACATATCTTATAATTATGAACAAATCGATCTTGCTAAAAGGAAATATTCTTCAAGCTCAGAGCCGCTTGACGATGAGTGTGATTGCAATTTTTGCCGTAATTTCTCCAAAGCGTATTTGCATCATCTTGTTCGCGAGAAAGAGATTTTAGGAATAAGAATATTGTCGATTCATAATCTTAGGTTTATTTTTCAACTTATAGAAAAAATTAAAAAGAATATAGAGAAGTTCTAATCAAAATCTGATATAATTTACTAAAGAGGAGTCATGGAGGAAACGACAATACAAATTGACTGGCTTACTTTTAGTTTGTATTTGGCTGGTTTTGCTGTGGTTGCCATTGCAATATATTTGATATGGAGAAAATCATACCGCAAGAAACTGGCGGAGAGATCTTCAGATATAGTGATGCTGGAAGTTCGGGTTCCTAAGAAGTTGGAGAAGAAAGAATACGAAACATTAAAAAGTTTTTCAGAACTTACTTCAGTCGCCGATCAAATGTTTGCGTCTCTAAATTCCCTATACGTTACAGGGATTAAAGGTTTTCTCTATGGTCAACCGAAAATATCATTTGAGCTTGTGGCCAAAGATAAGGAAATAATTTTTTATGTCGGGACGCCTAAGTATCTACAGAGCTTGGTTGAAAAGCAAATTCTGAGTTTCTATCAGCAGGGACAAATTGATCCGGGTGTTGATTTTAGAATATTTAAAGAAGGAATGAAATCTGCGGTTGGTATAGTAACAACGACAAAGCGATATTTATATCCGATTAAGACGTATACAGAGCTGAATTCCGACACTATAAATAACATTACAAATGCTCTTAGCAAATTAGGCGAAGACGGCAGGGCGACAGTGCAAATGGTTATTTCTCCGGCTAATCCGGCATGGAGGCAAAATATTGATTATGCGCTTGGGCGCATACGTGAAGGTAAATCAGTTCCGGCAATGCTTTCTTGGTATGGCAGAGCCTTTTTCTATTTTTCTGATGTGATTGCGCACTGGTTTAGAAGTCAGACTACTAAGGACAAAGGTTCTACGGCGAGTCCGTTGCAGGAGGAGTCGGTAAAACTGCTGACGCAAAAAAGCGCAAAGAGCGGATTTTTGACACAAATTAGAATTGTCAGTTTGGCAAAAACAGAAGAAGAAGCTGAAATGAATTTACGAAATATTTTTTCAGCTTATGCGCAGCTTGGTGCACCGGATCGAAATAACTTTAAACTTAAAATCAATCTCGATAAAAAAGCCTTTATCACACACTTTATTTTAAGAGATTTCTACGGTTTGGATAAAATGCTTCTAAACTGTGAAGAGCTTGCCTCGGTGTATCATTTCCCAAATGAGCATATAGAAACACCGGGTATTAGATGGTTTCTGGCCAAGAGGGCTTCTGCACCAAGCGGAATACCGCAGGAAGGACTTGTCCTTGGTGAGAATATATACCGCGGAGAAAAGACAATTGTTCGTATCAAAGATGACGACAGAAGAAGGCATATTTATGCGATAGGAATGACTGGTACAGGCAAGTCGACCCTGTTTGAAACGATGATTTTACAGGATATTTATGCCGGTAGGGGTGTTGCGCTTTTTGATCCCCATGGTGAAACTGTAGAAAATATTCTCGCAAAAATTCCCAAAAGTAGGGTTGAGGATGTTATCTACTTTAACCCTGCAGACACGCAAAGACCGATGGGCCTGAATCTGCTTGAGTGGAAAACGCAAGACGAGAAAGATTTTCTCGTTCAAGAATCTATCCAGATATTTTATAAATTATTTGACCCAAATGCGCAGGGATTTATTGGTCCCCAATTTGAGCACTGGATGAGAAATGCAGCGCTGACTCTTATGGAGTATCCGCAAGGGGGAACCCTGATCGAAATACCAAAACTTTTTACGGATGATGGGTTTAGGCAAGATAGAATAAATTATGTCCAAGATCCAGTTGTCCAAGCTTTCTGGAATCAGCAACTGGCGAAAACAGCGGATTTTCATAAATCCGAAATGTATAATTATTTTATCTCAAAGTTTGGTAGATTTATGACTAATCATACGATGAGAAATATTATCGGACAGGCAAAGTCAGCATTTGACTTAAGAAGTGTTATGGATAGCAGAAAGATCCTACTGGTTGATTTAGCAAAAGGTAAAATTGGTGAAACTAATTCGAACTTGCTCGGTATGATTTTAATCACGAAACTTATGACTGCAGCGCTTTCGAGAGTGGATATTGATGAGGAACAGAGAAAAGATTTTTATCTTTACGTTGACGAGTTCCAAAATTTCGCTACAGATACCTTCTCAGTAATTTTATCCGAGGCGAGAAAATTTAGGCTTAATTTGAATATTACTAACCAATATATTGCCCAGATCCCTGAACCAATTAGAGATGCGATTATCGGTAATGTCGGAACGCTTATCT
The DNA here is from genome assembly GCA_002778735.1 of Candidatus Berkelbacteria bacterium CG10_big_fil_rev_8_21_14_0_10_41_12. GTDB lineage: Bacteria > Patescibacteriota > UBA1384 > UBA1384 > 1-14-0-10-41-12 > 1-14-0-10-41-12. Next base: position 16,752 of record PEZV01000027.1, read on the forward strand.
CATTTAGAATCGGGGTACCCGACGCCGAGTTTATGGAAAAAGAGTTTGAACCTGTTTTTAATAAAACAGACCTTAATAATATTGAAGCATTTAACGCTTATGTCAAACTTTTAGTAGATAAAGCGCCGCTTAAGCCATTTAGTATGAAAACAATTAAGAGTCCACTTAAAGAGGACATGGAAATGAGAAAAGCAGTCAGTCAGCTTTCATCACTTAAATACGGTCGGGATATTTCGATTGTTGAGGCAGAAATTTCTAATCGAGTAAGGAGCTATACGCCAGTAGAACAAGAGCGTTCGGTAGCTAGGGAGTCGGGATTATGATCAAAGACGGCGTGTTGCTAAGGTTGTTGGTTCCGAAGAATAACGAAAAAACGCCACTTGCAGCAGAGCAGCTTTTCGCTACGATTCACGGAATTTATAGTTATTCAACTACTGCACAGCAATCGGTCTCTCTCGAAATTGCTGTGATAAATGGATTCATACAATTTTATGTTTTTATGTCCAAGAATTTACGTCGATTTATTGAGGGGCAAATTTATTCGCAATATCCAAATGTGGAGATAAGCGAGGTTCCGGATTATGCTTCTTCCGTAAAAGAGGGCCAATACATTGTTGGGACTGAAATGATAACAACAAAAGAAGATGTCTATCCTATCAAAACCTTCCTAAATTTTGATGTTGATCCTCTTGCCGGTATTACCGGAGTGCTAAGTCAAGTGGGAGCAAATGAAGAAATTTGGGTACAAATAATCATTAGTCCAGTAGACGATAGCTGGCAGAGGAAGGGACTTGATTATATAGAGAAGATAAAATCAGGATCACTTGAGCACGAACCACTCTATAAGTCTACGTTAAAAGGTACTTTTAAGTGGGCTAAAGATTTGGCAAGGACCGCTATCAATCCTGTATATAAAGAGGAGGAAGAGGAAAAAGAAGCCGAGCTTCCTGGTCCGGTCAAAGCTGCCATCACAGGAATAGAGGAAAAGGTCACAAAACTGGGCTTTATGACGAAAATCAGAATTGTTTCGTCTGCCGGTAATGTCAATGCAGCAAGAAATCATCTAAACTCAGTAGCTGGCTCACTTAAACAGTTCAATTTGACCAATCTGAACGGTTTTAGAGAAGGTATGGTCGTTGCTGATCAGGCGATGGCAGATTTTTATGCTCGTAGAGAATTTGGTGAAAATAATTATATTTTAAACATCGAGGAACTCGCTTCCATATTTCATCTTCCAAGTCAAACTGTGCAAACGCCAACAATTGTATGGTCTGGAAGCAAAAGGGGAGAGCCACCGTATAATCTGCCAGTTGCCGGGACTCCGCAAGCAGAAGAGGCTACTATTATAGGCAAAACCCATTATAGAGCGAAAGAGGAACAGTTTGGGATTAAAATCAAGGATAGATTATTACATTCGTACTGCATAGGTAAAACTGGCACAGGTAAATCAACGCTTTTGCAGAATATGATTATTGATGATATGCGCAAAGGTAGGGGAGTGGCAGTAGTTGATCCGCACGGGGATTTGATAAGAGATGTTTTGGAATTTGTCCCGCAAGAAAGAATAGATGATGTGGTATATTTTTCGCCAGCAGAAAGAGATTTCCCGGTAGCTTTTAACCCTTTGGAAAGTGTTGATCCGGATATGAAAAATATTGTTGCATCGGGTGTCGTCGGGATATTCAAAAAAATATTTGGTGATTCATGGGGACCTCGATTAGAGTATATTTTAAGAAATACCATACTGGGGCTGCTTGATTATAAGGATGCAACGATGCTGGGGATAAACAGAATTCTGGTTGACGCCCAGTACAGAAGAAAAATTGTCTCCGAAATAAAAGATCCGATAATTAGAGATTTCTTTATAAATGAATATGAAAGATATGACCAAAAATTTAGAACAGAAGCAATTGCTCCGATCCAAAATAAAGTAGGGCAGTTTTTGAGTTCGTCTACGATTAGAAATATTGTTGGTCAGCCAAAAAGCAGCATTGATATTAGGGATATAATGGATAATGAAAAAATATTTTTCTTGGATCTATCGATTGGGAAGATAGGGGAGGACAATAGTGCGTTACTCGGAGCGATGATGATTACCAAAATGCAATTGGCAGCAATGAGTCGAGCGGGGCTAGAAAAAGAAAAAAGAATACCTTTTTACCTCTATGTTGACGAGTTCCAAAATTTTGCCACAGATTCATTTGCAGTGATACTTTCTGAAGCGAGAAAATATGGATTGTCAATTGTGATGACTAATCAGTATATTGCACAAATGCCGGAAGAAGTAGCACATGCTGTTTTTGGGAATGTTGGAACGATAATATCATTTAGAGTTGGTGCCTCGGATGCAAATGATTTGCAGAGGGAATTTGAGCCTGTCTTTGACGCGAACGATTTAGTTAATCTTGATAATTATCATGTCTATGTCAAGATGTCGATCGATGGTGTAACGAGCGTGCCGTTTTCAGCAAAGACCTTGCCTGCTCCTGAGAATAAGTCGGGAGTAGGTAGGGAAGTAATAGATAAATCGTTGAAGAAATATGGAGCAAATAGGAAGGAAATTGAAGAGATGATTGAGAATGAGTCAAGGAGTGAATTAACATCAAAAATTGGAGAAACAGAGAAAGTAATCGAAGGACATGCCACCAAGAACAAAGCGGAAGAAAAATTTGATAATCTTAAATCAGCGTCGGACGAGGCGGGGGAGAGCTGGTATTTTGTGACGAGGACACAATATCACGATTTTAAAGAAAAAAATAATAAATTACCCGATAAGAAAAATAAATCAAACGAATTAGAGAAAGATAATATCTCCGAAGAAGGTTAATTACCGTCTTTTTATTTGATTAATTCGTAAATAGAATTGTGTTATTACCTTAGTGTGGATACTCCGGCTCACTTCAGACTGACGATAACCGCCCTTGTTGTTTTTCTTAAGTTTTGTTGCGTTCACTATGTCGCACAATATATCTTTTGCGACATTGTATATACGTGTTATATTACGCCAATATGAAACATTAAGTATCTATGACTGCACGCCATAGCATGTATTGAGAGTGTAAATAGGCCTTAAAATACCGTTTAATCGAGCAGTAATTCGAGGCCTAAAAGGTTCATTAATAGTAGTTCAATATACAGGTACGGATCCTTATACGGCACCAGATAGTATGGTTTGCGTAGGTTTAATGCTTCGGGTTTTATGGTAATGTGGGCAAGGTGTCTGAATTTTTGCAACTAAAGTAACGACCGTAATTTAATAACTGATTAAAAGGTCATGAGAGCGCGTAAGACGCATTTTTAATATATGTATGATGAATTGATCGGCTAAAGTAGGAAAAATAACAAATAAAATTTGTATTAAAAACTAATTTAAAAAACATAAAAATTTATTGTCTTTTTACTGGCAAATTGTACATTTTTTTAATTTTTTAAATAAGCCCGGGATTTTAATGAATATCCCTAAATTAAAAATACTTTGAAAAACCTTACCACTCCCCTATTCCTTGCGTTCAGGCATCTATCTTCTACTACCTACTACTTCTGGCTTTCGGCTTCATCTTGCGCGTGTTGCTTGATAGTTCTGGAATCAACGAACTTTTTAATAAGTGAGTATCGGACAATGCTTAGGTTGTTTAGTATCCTGATTGTGAATGCGACTAATACTGCTAAATATAAATCTAAAGATAGTTTATCTCCGATAAATGTAATTAAAGCCGCGATAATCATGTTTGTGACAAGACTCGAAAAGAAAACCGTGGCATTATAACTGTTTTCAACATCGCTTCTTGCGGCGCCGATGATAGAGTCCAAAACAGCAAGAATCATAACCGCAGTGTACCTTGCAAATTCTACGGGGATGGAGAGCGGAAATATTATTCCAACTGCGATACCGATTATAAATCCGAGAATTCCCCATCTCATAAAGCTCCTTCCTTAGCTGATCTTTTATTATATTATATCACTTATTTCCGGTGCGTTTCTGAATGTATTTGTTCCAATCATACATAATTGGTGAGGCGATAAAGATTGAACTATATGTGCCAAAAAATATTCCTATTGCCAATGTTGCGACAAACGGTTTGATTGTTTCTCCACCCAAGATTAACATTGATAAAAGTACTAAAATCACGGTTAGGGATGTATTTAGTGATCTATCAATTGTCTGCCGAATGCTGTTATCGACAATGACTTTGAAATTCACACCAGGGTTCTTAATTAGATTTTCTCTTATCCGATCGAAAACAACAATTGTGTCATGAACGGAAAAGCCAAGAATGGTTAAGATTGCAACAATAAACAGGCTATCCACTTCCCACCCCAGAAATTTGCCTAATATTACATACATTCCTGTTGTAATAACAACATCATGGATTAATGCCACAATTGCCGAACCTCCAAAGGACCAATATGAAAGCTGCTTGGGTATTTTTCTGAAGGCGTAAGCAATGTAAAAGATAATTCCAATTATGGCCAATATCACCCCAATCACAGATTTTTGTGTCAAGTCCTTCCCGACAGTTGGTCCAATCGTTTCGTGGCTTAGTATTTCACTTTGAGGGTCAAATTCAGAGAGTTTTTTTCTAAATGCGTTAAACTCTACGTCGCTTAATTCCCTGGTCCTAATTGTTGCGGTTTCTTTACCTGACAATTGAATACTCGCTGAAGAAATCTTGCCAATATCGCTAAAATCTTGTCTAATATCCTGCGTGCTGGATATTTTTGAGGATTTAAACTCAATTAGTGTCCCCCCAACAAAGTCGATCCCGATTCTGAATTTAAAAACAAATATTGCGACTATTGATAGCACGAATAGTGTTGCTGAGAGAATATAAAATATTTTTCTAATTTTTATTATGCTTTTCATGCTCGTCCCTTTGCCCAAACTCTAAGGAAAGTTCGTGTGACCGTAATTGCCGTAAACATCGAAACCATCAGCCCGATTGACAAAGTCAGGGCAAACCCTTTTACAAGGCCTTTGCTCATATAAAATAGTATTATAGCTGTAATCAATGATGAAATATTTGAGTCTCGAATGCTGGGCCACGATCTTGTAAAGCTGTTTTCAATCGCCTCTTTTGTACTTTGGCCTTTCTTTTTTTCTTCCTTATATCTCTCGAAAACGAGTATATTAGCGTCAACTGCCGAACCAATTGAAAAAATAAATCCTGCTATTCCGGCGAGGGTTAGCGTAACCGGCACAAGTTTAAATATTGAAAGTGTCAGCAGGGTGTAGATAATAAGCGCAAAAACTGCGAAGACTCCCAATATTCGATAATATGCAATCATAAATATTGCAACTAAGATAAGCCCGACTAATCCGGCCACCAAGCTTTTTTCTACTGAGCCTTGGCCAAGTATTGCGCCAATTTGGTTTTCTCTGACAATCTCAATAGGTGCCGGGAGAGCTCCTTCGTTGATGAACTGTGCCGTATCTTTTGCTTCTTTAAGTGTTTTGATTCCGGTGATTACCGCTTTGCCGTCCGAGATTACGGCCTGTACTGTAGCTATATTAATTACCTCGTTATCAAGCTTTGTAATGATGGGCTTTTGGAGATTCCGCTGTGTTATATCTTTGAATTTTTTTGCTCCTTCCGGCGTGAAGGTAAGTTCAATTTCCGGACTGGCGCCAGAAAATCCAGTTGAATTTGAGCCTTGCGCGACATTTGCAATTGCTTTAATAACATCTGAGCCGTTAAGATCGGTTTCCTTCTCTTGATTGTCGCTATCATATTCGTAAAATTTTAGCTGCGCTGTCTTTCCGATTACAGATTTTGCCTCGTCTATATTATTTATTCCGGGCAGCTCCACGATTACTCCGTAATCGTTGCCGACCTTTGTGCCTTGGATTAAAGGCTCGCTAACTCCAAGCCCGTTTATCCTTCGGTTTATCAAATCGACAGTTTCCCGCTGGGCTTCTTCGGGGATTTTCCCCTGCAACTCGTTTGTTTTGATTCTGTAGACTAATTGCACCCCGCCCTGCAGATCAAGCCCCAAATGCATTTTTATTTCATGGCCGAACAAGTTTAACCCCTTCGGCCAGACTACCAAAATAGATAACGCTACCAGAAGTATTACGCCTATTAACGCGATAATTCTTTTGTCCATATTTATTTACTAAACCTTATTTGGAGGTGTTTTGCAAGTATTTATTGGCTGCTATTGCTGCCTTGGCGCCTTCCCCCGCAGCGATAATTGACTGCTTGGATAAAACATTTGTTATATCCCCTGCTGCAAATACGCCGGCCAAAGAGGTTGCGTTTTTTTCATCGATAATAATTTCGCCTTTATCGTTGAGATTGATTATCTCTTTAAATAATTCGGTATTTGGCATATACCCTATTTCAACAAAGATAAATTGACAATTAATGCTTGATTTTTGAGTATCTTTTTCGTACTCAATTTCTTTAATAAACCCATTTTCACTCATTATTCGAGTTACTTTAGCATTGAAAATTGTTTTAAGGCCGCTAATCTTTTTAACCTGCTCAATTGTAACGGGCTCGCCGGAAAAACTATCCGCACTGCTAATGACGGTTATAGATTTGGCTATTTTAGCTAAAATTAGAACTCCTTCGGCTGCCGAATATCCGCTACCGACAATCACAACGTCTTTGTCTTTGGTAAACATACCGTCGCATGTTACACAATAACTCAAGCCTTTTCCGACGAGTTCATCCTCCCCTTCCAAACCTAATTTTCTGTGTCGTTTACCTAAAGAGATTATAATGGATTTGCCGGTGAGACTATTATTCTGCGTGGCATTTGTATCTACCTTGAACATGTTCCCGTCTTTGGACAGTTTGGATATGGTAATACCCTCTACGACTTTGCCACCGAGTGTTTCAAATTGAGAACGGATTTTTTGGATTAACTCAAAGCCGGTCTTACCGTCAAATCCCGGATAATTTTCAATTGCGCCAGAGAGAGCCGTTTGTCCGCCGATGTCTTTTGTTAACAGGATTGTCTGTAGATTGTATCTCTGGGCGTAAATTCCTGCAGTTAATCCTGCCGGACCACCACCCAATATTATTAAATCGTAATCCATCTATTTATGATATTTTACCAAATTGTATTGCTTGCTCGACCAGCCTATTTGAATATCCCCACTCGTTATCATACCAGGCAACTATTTTTAGTAAATCCTTGTCAACCACTTGGGTCAAAGGAAGATCTATAATTGCTGAGTGAGGATTACCGATAATGTCTGTCGAGACGACCGGATCACTTGTGCAAATAACGATCCCTTTCCATCTTGGCGTGCCGGATTCTTTTTCGAATAGTGCATTTATTTCTTCGACTGTGACCTCTCTTTTGGTGACTATTGTTATATCAGATATTGACACCACGGGGGTGGGAACTCTGATTGATAGGCCGTCAAAGATTCCTTCAAGTTCAGGAATAATTTTGGTTGTTGTGATAGCTGCGCCCGTTGTTGTGGGCACGATATTGATAGCTGCACTACGTGCCCTCCTCAGATCTTTGTGCGGTCCGTCGACTAAAACTTGATCTGCAGTATACGAATGAACTGTTGTCATCATTGATTTCTTGATCCCGATGTTTTCTTTGATTATTGCCATTACCGGTGCGATGCAATTAGTGGTGCAAGATGCGTTGGAAATTATCTTTTCGCTTGGAGTTAATTTGTCTTCATTTACTCCAATGATATACGTGTTTACATTGCTCTTTTTTGCAGGCGCAGACATCACAACTTTTTTTGCGCCGGCTCTTATATGGGCACGGCAGTCTTCGCCAGTGACAAATCTCCCCGTGGATTCTACCACAACATCAATCCCCATCCTTTTCCATGGCAGTTTGTTTGGGTCGGGTTCGGAGAGTACGGTGAATTTGTGTCCATCGACAGACAACTCACCAGATGATTTACCACTTGATTCATCATTCCATTCGACATTATTTGGCAAGATTCCGTAGATAGAATCAAATTTTAACAAGTGCGCAAGCGTTTGCGGATCCGTGAGATCATTAACGGCAACGACTTCTACCTCGCCATCTTTTATCTCACCTTTCGCCATCTTCTCAATCATCGCACGGTAAAATTGTCTGCCAATTCGTCCAAACCCGTTGATTGCGATTTTGATTGCCATATTATCTCCTTTTAATAAACATTATTTTTTATTTTTCCACTTGATAAAAAATCCTCTATATTTCGAATAACGCACTCACCCATTCCCTTTCTTGCTTCTTCCGTTGCGCTGGCAATATGCGGTGTCATAACGATATTGTTTAATTTGAGCAATTTTGCAACCGGGTTGGGTTCAAACTCGTAAACATCAATACCAGCGGCGAAGATTTGCTTTTCTTCGAGTGTATCCGCCAGAGCTATTTCGTCAACAACTGGTCCCCGGGAAGTGTTAATAAGAACGGCTGTTTTTTTCATTTCAGAAAGTTCATGTCTTCCTATCATATGTTTTGTTTCGGGAAGGAGCGGGACGTGGAGAGAGACAAAGTCTGATTCTTCCAAGAGGTGGTTAAGTGAGACGTAATCTGCTTGTAAATTCCTTTCGATATCCTCGCACTTTTTTATATCGTGGTATAAAATTTTCATACCAAACCCATGGTAAGCAATCTCCGCAAGCGCCTGCCCGATTCGGCCGACACCGACAATCCCAATTGTTTTGCCGGCAATTTCCGGGCCCAGCAATAACTCTGGCATCCAGTACCTGTATTTCCCTTCTCGCATAAAGCGGTCTCCTTCGATGATCCGTCTTGCACAAGCCAGCATTAAAGCCATTGCATGTTCGGCAACTGCTTGAGTCATAATATCAGGCGTATTCGTAACAAAAATATTTTTTTCTTTAGCCGCTTCAATGTCGATGTTGTCAAACCCTACCGCGTAATTTGCAATATATTTTAAACTCTCGCTTCCAGCTTCAATAACATCTCGGTCAATTTTATCCGTCAACAAACTTACGACAATATTCATTCCTCTAACGGCTTTAATCAGCTCAATTTTTGATAATACCTTATCGGAATCATTGTAATAAGTCTTAACATCTTTTAGTTTGGAAATTTCATCTTTAAATTCTTTAGGAATTTTTCTTGTGATTAAAATATTTACCATTATTTCTCCTTTAATCAGTTAGGCTTTTAAGCTTAAAACTTTTCCATGATTCTTCTAAGCGGTCAATGTGATCTTGGTTTAAAAGTCCTTCAGTCGCACCAAATTTTTCAACTACGCTTGCTGAATTAATCATTCCCCACTTAATAGCTGTAACGATGCTTTTACCTTGCGCTATTGCTCCGATAAATCCGCCGGAAAATGAGTCTCCTGCCCCAGTCGGATCGAGTGTGTCAGACGGAAATATCCCACTATGAAAAGATGCATTTTTGTCGGCAACATAACACCCATTTACTCCGTCGGTGATTACTACAAATTTTACTCCTTCATCCAGGATTTTTTTAATCATATCTCGGACTTTGTCTTTGCCCGATATTTCTTTCGCTTCGCTTTTATTTACTATCAAAATGTCAATTTCACTTAGATAGGGATTAAATAACCGGAAGTTTTCCATCTGCCACGATCCCGGATTGAAAACAACAATTTTTCTCTCGGCTAATATTTTAGGTAAAATTTTTTCACTGCCGCCGGAGGCAGAGGTGAAATAATACCAACCAGTTTGCGGCAATTTAATCTGTCTATAATCTCTTTTTGCATGGTACGAGATGATAGTCCGTTCTTTTTTATATAAAATCACGCTCGAAATGTTAGTCATGCCTTCTCTTATGACATGCGAGCAATCAATATTTTCCTCTTTAAGTGCAACAGCCATTGCTTTTGCGTCGTCGTCATCTCCAATTATGGAACATAACTTTGTATCCAGTCCAAGCTTTGAAAAAGCAATCGATGTGTTGTATGCATTGCCCCCAAAATGTTTTTCAAGACTTTCGGCAACAATTTTCCCGCCGTAGTTAAAACACATCTCTTTGCAATGTTCTTTTGAATCATATCCGAGATCAGCGCCCGGACCCTCAACACTAAAAATTAAATCTTCACTGCAATCACCAATTACAGTTATAGAACTATTAGCCAAAACAACCTCCTTATTATTATATTATAGCACTCAAGGAGGCAAAACAAAATTTTACCCCCACGCCAAATCCTGACGAATTTTGCTAAAATGACTGGGTCAGCGAATATAATTACCCAAGTCATTAGAATAATGTTGTTGCGGGTTTGGTGTGGGGGTTTATGAAGCTTTTTCCAAATCTATAAATTTTAAACTTAAATTCTTTAAATTAAAAATCGCTGCTCTTCCCAATTGAGCGGATTTTATTTGAATCAAGCGTGTTGACGGAAAATTTTTCTCGCCCTCGGCAAAATGCCTGTGTCCGGCGAAATGAATAATCGGGCAGTTTATTAATCCCTGCTCGAGTATTTTAGTTCTCGGAGGCACGTGCGTGAGTAGTATTTTGCTCGCGACACTCCTGCCGGTAAAATATTGTTCGTAGCCAAAATCCACTCCTACAAAAGTTCTCCTGCCAATCATCTCCTCGTCTAAATGCCACCCGTTTTTGATAAATAATTTTCTCATTGCCTGTGAGTCTGAATTTCCACAGATTGTTTTAAAAATTAATTTATATTTGTAGATAATTTCTTTTAGTTCTTTAATAAATAAAGTATTGTCGCTTGTGGCGCTGGTGAGATCTCCACAACAAAACATTGCCTTTATATCTTTGTATTTGCTAAGAGTTATATCGAGGCGTTTTAAGATTGAGCGGTATCCGTGAAGGTCTGAAATGAATAATGCCTTCATGTTGACAATACGTTTTCTACTTCGTTAGTTAAACTGCCTTGCACTTCCTTGCCGTTAAGATAGAGAGTCGGGGTTCCCTGTAGATTTAGTTTAGTTCCCGCATCTACGTCTTGGTTTATTACTGACTTTACACTCTCCGAGTTGAGGTCTTTATTAAATTTATTTGTATCGAGTCCCAGCTCCAGCGCCCACTTTTTGACATTATCTTCATTGATATTATCCTGATCGGAGAATAATTTATCGTACATTTCCTTAAATTTGCCTTGCCTGCCGGCCGTCTCAGCTGCCTGTGCGCCAATCATTCCACCCGGATGGTAGCTAAGTGGAAAATATCGATAGGTCAAACTGACATCATTTGGATATTTTTCAAGCAATCCGTCAATTTCGCTTTTTCTTGTCTTACATGCCGGGCATTGGAAGTCGGAAAATTCCACGATCTGCACTGTGGCATTTTCATTCCCTAATCTAAAGGCACCAGCTCTTTCCAAGAGGTCTGGATTTGCTGCTTCGTCTTGGTTTGTTGAAGATTGCTTGTTCGGTGGAGTTGCTAAGACGACGTATCCCAAAATAAGTCCAATAATGGCAATAAAGACAACGAATGTAGTTGCTCCTCTACTGCGTGCCATACGTTTCCTTCTTTAATATTTTTTTAAATTCCGCAATTGCCTGGCTTAATTCACCCTGTCTATTTTCTATAACATAATTAGCGCGTTTTGAAAAGAGCATTTCTTCTTTTGCAGTTTTGATTCGCCTTTTAATTTCCTTTTCGTTTTCATCAGGATTTCTTGTAATTAATCTTAATCTGATATCTTTAAGCGGAATAGTAATGAATATACAAATTGCATTTGAAAACTTTTTTAAGAATTCTTTTGCGCCGTTTATATCAATTTCAATCAAAATATTTTTGCCTTTAAAAAGAGGGTTTTCTATTTCTCTATACAGACTCGCGTACCAATGTTTTCCGTGTACTCTAAATTTTTCGATTAGCTCTCCCCTTTTTTCAAACTCATCGAATTGCTTCTGGGTCAAGAATAATCTATATAAATCAGGTTCTCCGGGCCTTTTCGGTCTGGTAGTTGCGGTACTGGCGCGATAGAAATCCTTACCCTTTATTGCGCTTAGAATACTTCCCTTTCCGCTTCCACTCGGTCCGCATACTATAAAGATCTTAGGATACTTTTTTCCGATTATCATTTTATTAACTCGGGAGATAATTTTTTTGTGGCTTGCGTAAGAAAGCGACGACAGTGCGTTGCTTAGAGTGTATAATTGTGCGGATTTCATCTCACGCCGCTCAAATTGCGGTATTTTAGGCTCTATTTCGATTGCAAAAATATGTTCTTTTATTTTAGTTCTATTATTGTTCCAGATGAAATGCTGATTTGTGTTTATAATATTTCTGAAATGTTCAAGCCCGATTTCCTCTTTGATTTCACGCCGCGCCGCAGAAATAAAATGTTCATTATCGATATTGTCGGCTACGTGGCCCGTAAAAGCTGTTATTTTACCATCATGAACTCTTTCGCAAAGTAAAAATTTTACTTTGCCACCGAAAAATGCGTATGGAACAAAAAGAATTTTTTCTTTCATTTAATTTCAATTTTAGTTTTATTCTTTAGGTCGAGTTCCTTCCAAAGTTCCCTTAAATCAATAATTCTATGGTTGTGTTTCTTCTCTTTTCCCATACAGTCGCAAAGTATTTCGTAAACCTCAACCTCTCTGTTCTTTCCTCTAATATTTATCATCTTTTTTCCGGCAGGAAAATCATCCCATAATTTTTTGGGGATAATCGCAAATTTATCAATTTCACTAAAAGATCCCAACGTTTTGTCGGAGGTGGATAGTTTAATCATTTCTTAGGCCTATTAATGGTTAGCCCGCCGCCTATTATAGCAATTAGTGCCACTGCCAAATTGGCGTATGATGGGATATTAAGGGCAAAAATTAGAAGTGATGCGACTCCTATTGCGAATATAGTGACAAAAGCGATAATGAGATTTTTTTTGTTGCTTTGGTAAGGCATAGTTTTAAATTATTTGATATAGTTATCTTGTTAAAATTTATCAGTTTATTTCCAGTTTGCAAAGGTATGATCAGATAAAATGATAAAAAAGGAAAAAATGAAAGCAAAAGTAGATAAAGACAAATGCATCAGTTGCGGAACTTGCATAAGTTTATGCCCGAGTTGTTTTCGCTTTGACAAAGATAGCAAATCAGAATTTGTGGATTCAAGTTGTGAGGATTGCGACTTGCGGGAGATAGCAAGTTCCTGTCCTGCGGAGGCGATTGAAGTAGAAGAGTAGAATAATTTAAAACTTATACCCCTTATTTTATCTTTTAATTGATTTGAGTTCGATAAATATTTGCGGGTTTATCTTTGCAGCGCGCCCCACCAATACACCGTCAAGATTTCCGATTTTTTCTTTTAAATCTTTAAGTGATTTTATATCACCGTTGCCGAGTATATAAAGAGACGGAAATTTTTCTTTGACCGCATAAACATGTTTCCAATCGGCTAATCCCCGATATTTTTGTGTCGGTGTACGAGCGTGTATAGAGACTAATTTCACTCCGGCATCGTATATGCTCTTTACGAAATTTATAGTTTCTTCAATATCTTTGCTTGGGATTCTCATTTTCGCGCTCAAAGGAGTATTTTTGAGCGCTTTTTTGATTGAGCAGACGATCTCAGCGGCAGCTTCGGGATCCTTAAGCTGACAAGAGCCAAATCCTTGTTTGGCAGCTTTTTGTACAGGACAACCGAAATTAATATCGATTCCATCGGGTTTAATTTCGTCTTCGATAATTCTTGCCGCTCTTGCCATCGATTCCGGATTAGCGCCAAAAATTTGGATAATTATCGGTCTTTCTTGCTTGCTAAATTGCGCCATCTCAAATGCTTGTGGAATTCTTCTGATAACTGCCTCGCCTGCAATCATCTCGGAAAAGACGGCATCAGCTCCAGCACGGCGGCAAAGTATGCGAAGCGGCGATTTGGAAACTTGATGCATGGGCGCTAAACCCAAAATAGGTTTTTCTATTTCTTCAAACCATTTTATTTTCATTATTTATTTATACCATAAAATGATTGCCTAAATCCATTGTGATTTCCCCTATCTTCAGTTATCCTGTGGCCAGCAGCAACTCAACCTTGTGGTTGAATAGACTGAGCACCTTGGAAGGATGGATGTTTCTAATGTGCATACGATGGGCCGTAGTTTTGGTGGTTGTCCTCGGCATGGTTGTCCCATGCTCAGCCGACCAGCGAGCAACGTTCACTCGCAATGTTGCCGAGTTCTCTCTCCTGGTTGGAGCGGCTTCGGGAGACCCTGGGCTGATTGTTGAGTCGAAGGGAATCGCTTGTGCCGCCTATATTCCCTACCTTCCTAACCTTGCCTACAAGGTGGGACTCGATCTCATCAATTGCTCGTTCTCGGCGGCCGCCGCTGATCCGGAGATGAGTGCGGAAATGCGCCAGGCTTTAATTTTATTGATTATGGATTTGAGATCTTCTGGTAGGTCGGACTTTAATTCAACCCAGTCCCCTGTTCTTGGATCTTGAAATTTTAGATATCTTGCGTGCAGAAACTGGCGATCTACCCCCAACTTTTTCGATATTCGCCTTGACGGCTTAGTAAAATATTTCTGATCGCCGATAATTGGATAACCGATAAACTTTAGATGAACTCTGACCTGATGCGTTCTACCGGTAAAAATCTGCGCTTCCACCAAAGATAATTTTTCCTTCTTGAAAATAAATTTTTCTATTACTTTGTATTTAGTAAGAGATTCCCTCTTTTTGCTCTCATCCAATCCGAAATCAACTAACTGAACTTTCTGTTTTTGGCGGTTATTGGGATCGCGCGCAATAAGCCCGCTGATCTCCCCTTCTTCAGGATTCGGAACGCCGTAGACCAAAGCAGTATACTTTTTTATAATAAGATGCTCTTTAAATTGCTCTTGCAATTTGGCGAGCGTTTGAGAATTTTTGGCAAGAATTATAAGTCCGGAGGTGTCTTTGTCAATTCGGTGTACAATCCCCGCTCTTTCCGGTATTGGCCAGTTAACTTTTTTAATATCAGGATAATTTTCGACAAACCACCTCGACAAATTTGTTTCATTCTCCCCTGCCCCGGGATGTACCATTAAACCCGCCGGTTTATCGATAACCAGAAGATCTTTATTTTCGAAAACTTTAGATAAGTTCATCCGGTTTTGCTTCGGTCGTTTCTTCAATTAAGTCGGTTTGCTGGGCCTCCAGCGTACTGACGTGGTCGATCTTGTTAGCGAGTTGCGAATACTCAGAGTCAACTTTCTCCATTGTGCTCTTTGCATTTGTGACATGTCGGTTCAGAACACTCAGACCGTCTCCGAACTTTTTGCTCTGTGTTTGAATAATCTTTAAAGTGGAAAGAATCTGTTTTGACATCTCAGAAATTCTCTTCCCCTGTAACCCAAGCATGATAGAACGCAGATAATAGAAAAATGTATTTGGCGAAGTTGGGATTACTTTGGCTCGGATGGCATAGTCATGGAGATCATTCTCATTGGAAATTAGCTCGTAATAAACGGTTTCTGACGGAATATACATTAACGCAAAATCGACCGTTCCTTCGTCAGTCAAGATATATTTTTTACTGATTGCATTAACGTGCACTCTAAAGTCGCTTCTGAATTTTCGTCTCGCCTCTCCCCTCTCTTCTTCGGTCTTGGCATTGATAATTCTATTAAAATTCTCAAGTGGAAACTTTGCATCCACCGGCACAATTCCCGCTTCGATTTTGATGGCTGCGTCAACGGTTTGCCCATTTCTAAATTTATGCTGCATTTTGTAGAGTTCGTTGGGAAATGTTTGTGCCAGCATGTCTTTTAATCCTTGCTCTCCCAGTCCGCCGCGCAGTTTCGGATTCTTGAGGAAATTTTGCAGACTCTGTAAACTCGTGCCGATCTGCGACATTTGTCCCAATTCCCTGTTTACCAATCCGATGACGCGCGCTGCATTATCAAGACGCTCGTTTATAGATTGGTTGGTGCGATCTAATTTTTCCTGAAAACTATTTTGCAGCGACACAACATTTTGGTTTAAAAGTTGCATTGATTGGTCGTTAAGGCGGTCGTTTCTGAGTTCCTGGAGTTTTCGGCTGATGTAGAAAATGATAACACCGGCCGCGATGATTAACCCGGCGAAAATTGCAATAAGCAGTATTAGAATTTCTTTTTCCATAACTCTATTATACCGAACAAATCACAAACGGTCTACCCCCACACCAAATCCTGAGATTTTTGCTTAAATAACTGGGTTGATTGACATACCAACTAAGGTAGAAATGTACCATCGTCGAGAGTTTGGTGTGGGGATAAAGCCGAGGGGCACGCAAACGGTTCGAACGTTGCGTACCCCATGGGTCGTTGACCAGGGCTGGCGGCAGAGTTCAAAAGGTGTTTTAATGCGGTATGGCAGGTGCGGCCCGGCATGCAATGACTGTATCTCTTGCCGAGATTGCCAACCTGTCAGCGATAATCTATATTCTCCCATAAGTTAAAATTTTTTCAAGAGTAGTTTGGTCTGCTGATTTATCTTCTTGATTATATACAGATGCAGTGGATTTGTCTTAGGAATTGTTAGTTTGATCTTTTTGTTTGTTACAACTATCTTGACTTTGAGTGTAATATTAGATATAAAGCATTGATGCGATGTATATCGCAACTGATCCTTGAGAATGAGGTGAATTGTGCCTATCGGGTTGATATTTTAGGCGCAAGTATATATATTTTAATTGTATCAATAAAAAAAGGAGAATAATGTCAGACGAAAAAATGACAGCGCGATGTATGAGATGCAAGGAAAATAAAGAAATGAAGGATATCGAAGAAGTTCCGATGAAAAACGGCGGAACTATGGCCAAAG
>PEZV01000027.1:33473-36835 GCA_002778735.1 Candidatus Berkelbacteria bacterium CG10_big_fil_rev_8_21_14_0_10_41_12
GAAGAATAGAAAATAAGCTTTTATTCTTTGCCTATCAGGTATCCCCGAATCATATCGGGGTAACCCATTTTGTCTGATCTCTGCTGTTTGGTAAATCCCAACTCTTTTTCAATTTCGCACAGTTCTTTTTTTGACGGAGATTCGATCTCGATAAAATTTCCTAATTTTTTTACCTTGTCCAGTGATATCTCCGAGTTTTTATATTTGTATATTTTCCTTGTTTTATCGACTGCAACATCGTCTTTGTGTCCGATCTTGCGCAGGATTTCTTTAGTTAATTCGGCGCTTTCAACTTCCGTTTCCCACTCTTTGGTTTCTTGATGCGAGATAACAAAATGATAATTGAGCTCTGATCTCCCGTCTTTTTCTCGTACTCTTAGATATTGGCGTCCATCGTTTCCCGTAATCAGAAAATATGAATCAACGCAGCGGAATTCTTTTATAAATTTTACGCCCAATCCTTTAAGTTGTTTTTCGATTTGGGGCAAATTAATGGTTTTGTATTTTAATTCTATTTCGGTGTTATACATAACTTATTTTAATTGAATAATTTGATATCCGTATTTTTTGACATCTTTTTGCGAGTAAAATTTTAAATCTTTGGTTTTTAGCACATAGGATACTTTTTTACTTATTTTCCTACCCGTATATTCTTTGGTTTTTGGATCCCATTCTCGCAAAACCAGAATATCGTCTGCTTTGACTTTAAAATCTGCAAGACGAAATTCGAATTTTTTCTTTCCGGATTTAACTTCGTCAAAATATTCCGGCCAAATTTTCTTTTCTATTTTCATTTAATAAGTGTTAATAATTTCATTTTTATTTTAACATTTTTTTGTCCGATGCGCTTGGACAGAGGACATTATAAATTTTGTGCCGATTGGTCGTTGGATTTAACTAAATTCTGGCTAAAAAGGCGCACAGGGTTGATATTTTAGGAGCAAGTATATATATTTTAATTGTATCAATAAAAAAAGGAGAATAATGTCAGACGAACCAATGACAGCGCGATGTATGAGATGCAAGGAAAATAAAGAAATGAAGGATATCGAAGAAGTTCCGATGAAAAACGGCGGAACTATGGCCAAAGGCGTATGCGTGGATTGCGGATGCAAGATGTGCAAGTTTCTCGGTAAGAAAAAAGAAAAAGAAGAGGAAGAGTAAAAGAAACAAACATGCCTTTTTAGATAAAATTTTTTTACGGACTAAATTTAGTGATTTTGGCAAGGTGACACTTGCCGTGGATTTTGAAACCAAAGGGAGATTGAGGGAGTGAAGCCCGAAACGAAGGCACTCCCCTTTTCGGGTACCACCCCTCAAATCAGAACTTCCTATCCCTACCACGATTTTCTATGAGCATAAAAAGTAATTTTCTTTTCAGCTTGTCTTTACAATTTATCCTGACATTGCGTCGTGGGATTAAATCACTTGTTAATTAAGCGCTAAATTATTTTTACTTCCTGAAAAAGGAATACAAAACTTTTAGATTTCAGGATAGTTTTTGTACCACCCCAAAACTATGTGCAAAAGATCACTTTTGGTAAAGGTGTCGCAAGTGACAGTTTATCTATTGATTTATCTGGCGCCGAATCAAAAAACTCCTCAAGTATAATGATACTTTTGGATAATTCTATTTTTCGGCATATTGGATATAAATACTTAATAAAGCCAGGATGAAACCAGCTCCCTGTAACCGATTGCCCCATTTCCACCACTTACTTTTTCTTGTATCGAATCTAGTAACTGCGTCGGAGATTAAAAGGTTTCCGGTAAAAAGCAAGATCAATCCTAATATTTGCAATACTATTGAAATCATTCCGCCGACTCCTTGATGATTTTTATTTCTTTTTTCTTCTGTTGTAAGGAGATTTATTAATTGGTCGCAAAGAAATATTCAACCCTTGTGCCTTTGCTTGTATGCCTTCTTTTGTTCTTTTTAATTTCATTGCAATTAATCTGGTAGGAGTATTACCACTAGCGAAATTCTTTAATTTCGTAATTTCGTCATTAGTCCATTTTTTCCCTTTATTCTCGTTTGCCATTCTAATCACCTTCTTCTTCTATTAATTCCTCAACTTTTTTCTTAGCTGATTCTAATAATTCTTTAGATTTTTGGCGGGCGGAGTGGGAGAGACGGACAAAATCGGCGATTTTTTCCTGAATTGCTTTCGGCAAAATTGGTATTAATAAATTTTCTACGTCCTGATCTGTAATTGTTGGATATGAAGTTCCAGTTGTTGGTCGTTCCATTTGCAATTTACCTATAATAGATTTTAAAACAACTTGTAAATATTCTCTAATAGGCGAATTAACTTCATAAACAGAAAATGCGCCGCTAATAATATGATTCTCTGAAAATTTTTCTGGAATAATTGCGATAGCACCTCTTGTTGGTCTGACTTTTGAAATGGCTAATTCACCACCAGTAATTCTAATTTTTGCATTTGCCGGCAAATCTTTGCCAATAATTTTGTTTGAATTAGCTGATCCACTGGAAATATCAATATCGCTAATTTTGGTATAATTATATTCTCTATCTCGAATAATTTTTTGATTGCCATTTATTCGCTTAGCAATATTTTTTATTTTTTCAGATTTGTTTTTTGAAATGGCAGAAAGAATATCAAAATATTTTTGCTGGTAAAAGTCAGGATCTATGCGGTTGGCTTTTTGGCAGTCGGAAAAATTAACGATTGAAAATAATTTCTTTTCGGATTTAAAATTTTCCAGCCCTAGTTCTTTTAACAACAAATTTTCAGCTTCGCGATAAAAGTTTATTGATTCGTTTCTACTTTCGGTTATTTGTCGAAAATAATTTGCAAATAATTCGTTTTGGTCTCTTTGGGCAACTGGTAGTATTAAATTTTCGATATCTATCACATTGAGTTTGAGCTGGATATTTCCACTTGCTTTACGAATAATTTGTGATTGCCCGTATTTGCCAAGCAGGAAAAATAAAATAAATGAACGAAGATTTTCATCTAGGTTTTGTAGTCTAATCCCAATGTTATTTTCGCTAATGTTAACCTCACCGAGTTCATTGCTGATAACTGAAAGCCGTCCCACCGTTCCAATTTTAGACAAGACAATATCGCCGGGGTTAAGCCGTGTACTATAAATTCGCCTGTGTTCATTTTCTGAAATAAAAATTAAATTTTCCTTTTGAATAAAAATGTCCGAGATGTCGCCTATTCGAATAAATGGGATACCAAAATTTTGATATGATTCACTTTTTAATGTTGACCCAAATGGTCCGCTAAAAACTTTTTCTGCTAATTTTTTGATTGTCGTGTATTTAATCCCTGTAATTTTATTTGCGGCATCCAAATACTCCGGCTGGTAATACTCCGCATCCAGTCGCA
>PEZV01000014.1:0-147 GCA_002778735.1 Candidatus Berkelbacteria bacterium CG10_big_fil_rev_8_21_14_0_10_41_12
CCAAAATATTTGCTAAAGAATATTAGATAATTTCTAATTTATATAATCGCTTTTGTCGGCATATAAAAGCATTGTGATAAATAAAAGCCAAAGGCCCTTTGGCTTTTATCCACGTACTCGGCTGGATTGTTTCGATAGTCAAATTTC
>PEZV01000014.1:198-933 GCA_002778735.1 Candidatus Berkelbacteria bacterium CG10_big_fil_rev_8_21_14_0_10_41_12
CCCTGTGATTGAACATTTACAAATTACTTGGGATTTTCTTGCAGATTTCAGTTGGATAGCAGATATTTTACTGAAATCTGCGAGAAAAATAGACGTACTTTCCGGAAAGGAGAGGATTGACTATGGTGGCTGCTGAGCAGTTGCCGACCATGGACTTGAAGCCCCCGTCCGGCTTCAAGTTTGACAAGACGAAGGACGGATATACGTTGATCGAGGACACGCCGCTCGAGGGGTCGCCTCGCCTCTCGCTCTCGGGTTTCCTCGAGGAGGACGAGAGCCGCGTGCTCGGCGAGACCATGCTCGAGCGCGGCAAGAACACAGCCGAACAGCTCGGCAAGCTCGCCGGTCAGCATCATCTCGAGACCATGCTCGAACACCAGGACGAGATACCCGTCGAGTGGCGGGAATTCTACCTGGTTGGCGCCGGCACAGTTTGGCGGGGCGTCTACGGTCGCCGCTACATCACTTGCCTCGACTGGAGTGGCGACGAGTGGGTACTGAGCTTCGGCTCTCTCGGCCGCAGCGACTGGCGCTCGTGCGATCGGCTCGTCCGTGTCTCGCAAGTATCGCAAGAGGAGCTTGGTTTCTCGGAATCCTGACACTTTGGGATTCTTGGAAACTGGCTCCGTAGGTCCGAAGCTCTCGTGTCGACATTGACACGAGAGCTTTTTTCTTTAGGCGGGAAATGATAAGTTAGAAAGTGGAGAGTAGATTAGGATGCTTTTGGCTATGGCT
>PEZV01000014.1:952-9379 GCA_002778735.1 Candidatus Berkelbacteria bacterium CG10_big_fil_rev_8_21_14_0_10_41_12
AAATCCGGGATTGCCGAACTTGCAGAATAGCAGAGGATAAGTTTTCTGCTAGTGACAAGCGGTAATTTCAAAAATGAAGATACTTGGTGCAAAATATTGGTGGGCTTAATGCCCCAAATTAGATTCAACTCGGAGAGAATTCGATGAGCGGTGGTCTCGATGATGTTTTGTACTCTTGGCAGGACGACAACGGCAACCGCTGAGTCGCTTACCTCAACTGGAATGGCGACAAGTGGGTACTGAACTTCAACTATCTCGGCAACAACTGGAACTCGAACGATCAGCTCGTCCGTGTCTCGCAACTATCTTCGTTCTTCCGTCTCTGGCGGAAGTTTTTCTTTTATTAAGCGGATCCATCCACCGAGCATTTTGCCAATTTCATCTAACTTTTCAGAAATGAGAATATACTTTTTATTGTTGAGCGCTTTCGTCTCCCAAGCTATTCGCAAGAAAAATTTCAATAAATCTAACTTTATTGACGCTTTATTTACACAATCAAATTTCTTGATAGATTGAAGATAAGTTGCTGCAAAAATAAATTCTAAAACCTCGACAAACAGCCGGTCAATTTTTTCACCTAAAGTGTATTTCGAACTTTTGGGAAAATTTGGAAGAAACTCTTGCCAAATTTTGTAAGTTTCAATTAACTTATGCATAATTGGCAAATCTGAATATTTGTTTGGCAAGTTAGGAGAATTTTGGATCATAGTTTTGAAAAAATTATTTCTGTTGAGAATTTGCTTTTAGCTTGGGAGGAATTTCTTAAAGGTAAGCGCAAGAAAACTGATGTTCAGCAATTTTCTTTGAAGCTTATGGATAACATATTAGCACTTCGCAATGAACTTTTGCAAAAAAGTTACAAACATGGAAATTACAAAAGATTCCACATTTGCGACCCGAAGCAAAGAATTATTCACAAAGCTCTGGTAAGAGATCGGCTGTTGCACCATGCCATTTACCGAATTCTTTACCCATTTTACGACAATCTATTCTTTGCTGACTCATTTTCTTGCCGGCTAGAAAAGGGAACTCATAAAGCTATGACAAGATTAAAAATGTATTTCTATAAAGTCAGCCGAAATAACACAAAAACTTGTTGGGTTTTGAAATGCGATATCAAGAAGTTTTTTGATTCGGTTGATCATCAGATTTTACTAGAAATTTTGAAACAAAAAATTTCCGATAAAAACACCTTTTGGCTCTTAGAAGAAGCCATTGGGAGTTTTAGTAAGCAGACAGGTCAGCTACAACTTTTCGATTTTCGAGGCGAAAATCGAGAGAGAGAGAGAGAGTAAAGTGCCTTGCGAGCACGGAATTCCGATAGGAAATTTGACCAGTCAGCTGTTTGCCAATATTTACATGAATGAATTTGATAAGTTCGTGAAGCACAAACTTAAAATGAAGCATTATGTTCGTTTTGCTGATGATTTTGTCATTTTGAGCAATAACCAAAACGATCTAAAAACATTACTGCCTAAAATTGAAAATTTCTTAGAAAAGAACCTTAAATTAAAAATTCATCCGCAAAAAATGGAATTAAAAACATTCTCTTCGGGAATAGATTTCTTGGGCTGGGTTCACTTTTCAGATCATCGAATTTTAAGAACTAAAACAAAACAAAGAATGCTCAAAAAGCTAAAACTTAATCCTTCGAAAGAAACAAAGGCGTCATATCTTGGTTTAATTAGTCACGGAAACACAAATAAAATAAAGAATACATTTTTTCCAAAATAAAAAATCGCTCCCAGCCGTAGCCAAAAGCATTCCAATCTACTCTCCATTTCCAACATATCTTTTTCTGTAACAAAAAGAAAGAAGCTCCCGTGTCACCATCGACGCGAGAGCTTCGGTACGCGGAGCCAGTTTCCAAGGGATTCAAAAGGGACAAATCCCCCAGAAACCAAGTTCCTATTGTGATACTTGCGGGGCACCGGCCAGGGCGTCGCCGCCAAGCCAGCCGCTGCCAGCGAAGCGGAGGCCGAACCTGAAGTAGCCCGGGCCCAGGCCGAGATAGAACGGGCGGAAGCCGCCGTCGCGCCGCCAGAGTTCTTTGTCACTCTGGCGCAAGGCGACCAACCACCAAATGCCCAGCTCGTGCAGTGCCTTCCGGATCTGCTCCGGCTCGTTCTCCGGCAGTGCCAGTGAAGCTACCTCGACTGGCCAACCAAAGCCGATGCCGGAAGCCTCCTGCTTCTGTCGTCCTTGAGCCGTGGTGAACGACTGGCGATCCCAGAGGATCGGGAGGGCTGCCTCCACGACTCCGGTCTTGCCGCCGTGCCACAACTCCATCTTGTCTTCCGGCCACAATGCGATGTCGGGGTTGCTGCCGGACAGCAACTCGGCCGCCTGCTTGGGCGTCAGACCGTAGTCGATCTTGACACCCTCCAGCCGGTGAGCCGGCTGGGGCAATACTAAGCGTGCGCCCATGAGGGCACCTCCCCTTTCAGGAGTTGGAACAACAATGTTAGTGACTGCTTTCAGTAAACTTTTAGCGCACTGAAAGCAGTCACTAATCCGCAAGTATTGTAAATGTTCAATCACAGGGTAGTATAGCAAATTTTAACCTGTTTGTCAATCCAAATGTAGCAAAATTGGGGAAGTTTGGCTATCAGCGAGGCGGGTCGGAAAGGAAGGGGTCAGGGGAAGGAAATTCCGACCCGCCCGAGCAAAGAAAACATTTAGCATATACTCTGGAAATTTAAGGAGAAATGAGCTATAGTAGTATTTGCCCCACACAACTAACTTTCGTTAGTGTCGGGGTAAATTATTCGGAGCCAGAATTTTGTTCGAAATAAGTTCGAACTTCGTTCAGCAAATTCGACCAGACTGAAAGTTATAGGTTATATCCATATCCACCTGTAATCGCTTAGATTATAAAAACTTATGCCAAGGAAAAATAAAAAATCAATTGGAATAAACGAGCTGGCAAAAACGGTTAGTCGTGATGCTAACATCAGCCAGGAACAAGCAAGGCAGATTATTGAACTGTATTTTAAAGAAATACGATTTAACATTACCGAAGGCAAAAAAGTCGTCATACCAAAATTCGGCAGATTTGAGATAACAAAGTGGAAGACCAATATAATCTACGATATTAACACGGGTAAAAAAGTTACTCGCGATCTTCGAACAATCGCATTTAAAGCAAGCGGCGCACTGAAGAAGAAAGTTAATTAGATCTGCCCCGCTAAGCGGGGTGGCAGATCTGTCGGAGGAACTCACTCAAATATTCTCTCTATTTTTTGGGCTTTGCCTTTTAAATCAAGATCGACTACGACAGCATTAATCATTTTTGGCCCTTCAGCAATTTCAAATTTAAGAGGACGCGCCGTTAAAAATCGCTCAATGGACAGTTCTTTTTTAACACCAATTACCGAATCTTGCGGACCGCACATCCCGACATCACCGATATAGGCAGTTCCACCTTCTAAAACTTGCTCATCAGCCGTTTGTACATGCGTATGAGTTCCCAGAATTGCTGAAACTCTGCCGGCAAAATAATGCCCAAATGCTTCCTTCTCGCTGGTTGCCTCCGCGTGAAAATCAATCAGAATCGGCTGTTTAAGGCATTCGCCCTCGATCAAGTCGTTTACTCTCACAAAAGGCGAGTCCAAACCCTCAGTGGTAAATACTCTACCTATCGCCGAGATCACTGTCAGTTCAAGATTGCCTTTTTTTATCTTGGTCCAGCCCTTACCGATATTTGGCTCGGGAAAATTCAACGGCCTAATCGCCTTAGCGGAGTTTCTACTAAGATATTCCACCAAGCTTTTTTGGTCCCAACAGTGGTCGCCCAGCGTAATCAAATCAATTCCACAGCCAAGAAGCTCTTCAACTGCATTTTCCGTCGGGCCTCTGCCGGATGAAGCATTTTCCGCATTGGCAATGATAAAATCCGGCTTAATTAAATCGCGCTTATCAGCGATAAACTCCGCTACCGCCTCACGCCCAATCCTGCCGGTTATATCGCCAAAGAATAAAATCTTCATCTTGCGTATTCCTCAGAGCGAGTTTCGCGAATAACATTGACTTTAATCATCCCCGGATACTGCAAATCTCTTTCGATTTTCCTAGCGATGTCTTTTGAGAGTTTAATCGCTTCAAGATCGGTGATTTGCTCGGGTCTTACAATAATTCTAATCTCCCGCCCGGCTTGAATGGCAAATGATTTGTCAACACCTTCAAAGCTATTTGCCACATTTTCCAGATCTTTCAATCGCTGCGTATAGTTCTCGAGCGTTTCTCTGCGCGCTCCGGGCCTTGCGCCGGAAATTGCATCAGCTGCTTTGACAATAACCGCCTCTACTGTCTTCGGCTCAACGTCATCATGATGGGCCATAATTGCATGAACAACGTCATCTGAAATTCCATACTTCTTGGCAATCTCGCCGGAAATATGATGGTGAGCACCCGTTACTTCTTGTGACACCGCCTTACCGATATCGTGCAAGAGACCTGCCTTTTTGACAATATTCACATCAGCCCCAACTTCCGCGGCAAGTATTGCCCCAATATTGGCAACTTCGACAGAGTGCGCCAAGATATTTTGTCCGTATGAAACACGGTATTTAAGATTGCCCAAAATTTTCATAAGATCCGGATGAAGCCCCCTGACACCATTATCAAGCGCAGCATGTTCGCCTGCCTCTTTTGCTTCCTTTTTAACTTCCGTCTGGACTTTAGCAAATACTTCCTCAATCCGCGAAGGCTGGATTCTCCCGTCGGCAATTAATTTTTCAAGAGCTACTTTGGCAATATATCTCCTGACCGGATTAAATGATGAGAGAAGAACCGTATCCGGCGTTTCATCAATAATAAGATCAACTCCTGTCGCTCTTTCAAATGCTTGAATGTTTCTGCCTTCTTTTCCAATAATTCTTCCCTTCATTTCGTCGTTTGGAATATGGACCGACATTGTGGTGTGCTCAGTCGTATATTCATTTGCTATTCGTTGAATTGAAGTTGCAATAATTTTCTGCGCTTCCGCTTCGCTGTTTTCCTTAAGCACTGCTTTCAGTTCTCGAATTTTCAAGATAATCTCATCTTGATATTCTTTTTCGATACTTTTAATAAGCTCATTTCTCGCATCTTCTTTTTTGAGTTTTGCTACCTTTTCAAGCTCTGTGAGTTGTCTTCTCTCAATATCTTTTAGCTCTGATTTTATCCTCTCTATATCCGCTTCCTGTTTTTCAATATTCTTCTTTTCCATCTCAAAAGAGGAAATTCTTTCATCTAAAGAGGCCTCTCTTTTTTGAAGAGTATTTTCGACTTCTTTTATTTCACTTAGCGCTTTGTCTCTTTCTTTTTCAGTGGTTTCTTTAATCTTTAGAGCTTCATTTTTCGCTTCGAGGATTAATTCTTTGGACTTGTTCTCAGACTCTTTTAACCTCTTCCCCAAAGTTTGCTGGCGAACTAAAAAACCTGCCGTTGCGCCAACAACCACGCCAGCAGCGATTAAAATAATCGTTAATGCCAATGACATTTTGTGTTCCTTTCAGAAAAACCATATATAGAAATTATTTAATTTATTTTGTTGCAAATAAAATATTAGCTCAATTCACAAAAAAAATCAATCTATTGCCTCAACTCAATTAACTTTCTAAAAAAGAGGTCCGCGGGAGCGGACCGGGACATCGGGCATGAAGCGACGAGGAATGCCTCTCAGCGCGAGACAGCTGCATTGCCCTCGAGGATGCAGACAATCATCTCCCAGGGATTGGCCAGATGGCCGAGATAAAGACTGCAAACACCCCACGCCACTATGACCAGACCGACAATCAGCAGCCGGTCAGCCCACTTAGGGTTCACTATTCTCACCTCCCTGAACGTATCCGGCAATTACCAGTATTGTAGATGTGATGCATGAAAAATCAAGATAACCAACCGATTAGCAAAACCACCGGAACAATATTTCCATTCATCCCAAATTAAGGTATCGTAAAATCAAAAGAAAACTGTGTTTATGTTTGAAGAAGTACCACCTTTTAAAGACAGGGCAGATGCAGGGCAGCAACTTGCAGTTAAGCTTGAAAAATACAGGGGCAAGGATGCTGTCATTTTAGCTTTACCACGAGGAGGTGTTGCCATCGGCGGGGAAATTGCCAGCTCGTTGAATCTGCCTCTCGATATTATCCCTGTGCGAAAGATCGGCCACCCATTCAATCCCGAATATGCGATTGCCGCATTGACCTCTGATGGACACATCGTTTTAGGTACTAATGAACTACCCGATGTTGACAAAGAGTGGCTTGAGGAAGAATCAAAACACCAGCAACTCGAAGCGCAAAGACGGAGGGAAGTCTATTCACGTGGTAGAGCACCTAAAAAAATCACTGGTAAAATTGCAATTGTGGTAGACGATGGTTTAGCCACGGGACTCACAATGCAAGCGGCCGTGTGGGAGATAAAACAAAAAAATCCCAAAAAAATTATCGTCGCCGTACCAGTAGCGCCGGCAGACACTGCCGAAAAAATCTCCAAAGATGTTGACAAAGTTACAACTGTTCTCTCGCCCATAAACTTTTTGGGGGCAATCGGGGCTTACTATGAGAACTTCGAGCAAGTAAGCGACGAACAAGTAATAAAAATTATCGATGAAAATCAAAATTCTCGGCACGCGGGGAGAAATCAAAGTCAGCGCCCCTAAACATTCCAACCACAGCGGAATTTTAGCTGACGGAAAAATTATGTTCGATGTGGGCGAGAAGAAATTCTTGTCCCTTGATCCGAAATATATTTTCATAACCCACTTGCATCCCGATCATGCATTTTTCGTCAGAAATTGGGAAAAATTTGATCGTCCTTTTTATGCACCTGAAAAATATGAGCTTGCAGGCAATGGGCAAGTGTTTAACAAAAAAATAAATATTGAGAGTTGTAAAATCACATCAATCCCCACCATTCATTCAATCAAAGTCAAATCGCAGGGATACTTAATCGAAAAAAACCAAAAGAGGATTCTGTATACAGGCGATTTAATTTGGATAGACAAAAAATATCATAAATTACTAAAAGATCTTGATCTTGTCATCACCGAAGCAAGTTTTTATCAAACAGGCGGTGTTGTGAGAAAATCACGCGACGGGAGAATATTCGGACATACCGGCGTGCCCAATTTGACTAAACTATTCTCAGGATTCACGAAAAAAATCATATTTGTCCATTTCGGTTCGTGGGCTTACAAGAATATGCGCGAAACACGCCACGCGATCAGCGAACTCGGCAAAACTTACGGCGTTGATGCGATTTTGGGATACGACGGGTTAGAGCTAAATTTATAAAACTAAAAAGATATTTTCCATCACATAAAAGTTGTGATATAAAATAAATACAGAGGCCTCAAATGAAAAAATGGGTATGGATTTTACTCGCAACGATAGTTGCCATTTTGATTATTTTCCTTTTTATTCGCTCTAATGAAGATAATTGGATAAAGGACTCGCGCGGTGTTTGGGTTAAACATGGTTATCCAAGTGATATTCCCAACGAGGTAAAAGCGCAACAGGATCTAATCGCAAAAGCCGACAAAATTTTTCAAGATGCAAAAAGCTCAGGGAAAGATTTGTCAGCCGGACCGTGTCTTGGCAAAATAGACAGCGACTGGGTTGTAGATATTGTCCATAATCCGCGCCAGGATGTTGATAATTTATCGCAAAACCAATGCATTGATTACGCAAACGGACAAGTCCATCATTTTGTCGAACTGGACCCAAATGGCGAAATTATCCAAATAAAATAACTATTCGGCCTCAAGAAAACCTTTCTCGGCGAGCAGTTCATCGGGGTTCTCACCACTTTCAAGCAATAATGTGTACGCATAACCAATCGCTTCCGGCAAATCCATTCCTTCAAAATCGGCCTCTACCTCATCGCCCAATGCTTCTTTGCAAATTGCAATAAGTTCTTGAATAGTCGGTTCGCCTCGTTCTTTTTCTGACTGCTTTTCGAGCTGTCTTTGCTCATCCGAGCCCATATCTTTCGAGGAAGCTTTTGGTGAATTTGGTTCAGTATTAATCATATGCCTCCTTTTTATAAATATCAGTTTTATTGTAATCACTCCATCGGCAAAAACAATATACCGACTATTGGCTTATTTCATCTTGCAATCCATTGACAAAAAAAGAATAATGACTTAGAGTTGACACCTTGGGCGGTTTTGCGCCTAATGCTTTATTGACAACGTATCCAATCATAGAAGAGACAGATGATCTTATGGGACTGTTAGACGGAAAGATAGTCTTGCTATCAGGAGTGGGGATAGGAAGTGGCATTGGAACTGCCACTATGCGTGAGGTCATCTCGCAGGGTGGCTCGCCGGTCATCACCTGCTATCCGGCGATGTTTGAGCGGGTTGAGGAGATGGCCGAAGGTACGCACATCTTTCCTTGCGACTTCTCGCAAGAAGATGGCATTGCTGGGATGTGCGAG
>PEZV01000004.1 GCA_002778735.1 Candidatus Berkelbacteria bacterium CG10_big_fil_rev_8_21_14_0_10_41_12
TCCGCCACGCCCGAGCGTTCCGCCGGAGCGAAGCGGAGGCGGTCATTCGGGATTTTGTTCAAAATGAGTTCTGACTTTTTCCAACAAACACCACCACGGCGAACAAATAACAGCTGATCAAAGGGGATTTGAAGGCCGCAGTCCCGCTAAGCGGGACGAGGCGGGGTCGACTGGCTCGTCAGCAGACGAGAACAGGTAACCAAATCCCCGTCGGTCCACCATTCGACTCACTTCGCTCACTCATGGTCTTCGACCACTATAAAAAAGCGAGTCGAAGGATAGGGTATAGCGAATAGTAGTTGGAAAAACATAAAACAAAGTCATGAAAGAATATTTTAAACAATCTGAGAAATATGCGATCGATCTTTGGCAGAAAGAGAAAATTTTCGAAATTTCAGAGATAAAGCAAGATAAAAAATTATACTGCCTTGATATGTTCCCTTACCCTTCGGGTGAAGGTTTGCATGTCGGTCATGTCAAAGGATATGTAGCAACCGACATAATGGCTAAATATTACTTGCTGAACGATCGTGATGTTATTCATCCTATGGGGTGGGATGCTTTTGGTCTGCCTGCAGAAAATTATGCAATTAAAAAAGGTGTTAACCCACAAATAGTTACAAAAGAAAACATCTCTAAGTATAAACAGCAATTACAAGGACTTGGATTCGGGTATGATTGGTCGCGCGAAATCAATACTACTGATCCCGACTACTACAAATGGACACAGTGGATTTTCTTAAAACTTTACGAAAAAGGACTTGCCTACGAGGCCAATGTGCCAATAAACTTTTGCCCTTCATGCAAAACAGGTTTAGCTAATGAAGAGGTTGTTTCCGGTAAGTGTGTAAGATGCGGTACGGCAGTAGAGAGAAGACAAATAAGACAATGGATATTACGTATCACCAAATATGCCGATCGCTTAGAACAGGATCTTAAAGATTTGGACTGGCCTAAATTTATTAAGCAGATGCAGATTAATTGGATAGGTCGATCGGAAGGTGCAGATATTACATTCAATATCACAAAATCCGAAGAAAAAATTAAAGTTTTTACCACCCGCGCAGATACATTATACGGATGCACATATATTGTTTTGGCACCCGAACACGAATTAATCTCTAAGTTAAAATCTCAAATCTCAAATCTCGATGAAGTCGAAAAATATATAAAAGAATCAAAAAATAAGTCTGATTTGGAAAGAACAGACTTGCAAAAGGAAAAAACAGGCGTTGAGATAAAGGGAATAAAAGCCATTAATCCTATTAACAACCATGAAGTTTCTATCTGGGTCGCCGATTATATATTATTAGGTTATGGAACTGGCGCAGTAATGGCAGTTCCGGCCCATGACAAGAGAGATTTTGATTTCGCTATTAAATACAACTTGAAAATAAAATCCGTTATTAAACCTGAGAATCTAACAAAATCTGTTGTTGTCGGTCCTTCTGTTGAAGACGGCTTTAAATCCGAACTAGAAAGTTATAACATCAAATTTACTATCGGTACGAGTTCAAACGGGCGCGAACACATCAGAGTTACATTGCATAATAATCAAATCAATTCCTATAAAAAAATTGTTCAAAGATATTTAAAGGATAAATGGTGGGTTGAAACAGTCGGAACAAGTGAATTATTTATTACAAGTAAAGAAATAATTGAAAATTATTTCAATAAAGAAGAAGAGATATTTAAATTATGCCAAGAATTCGAACCCTTGATAAGATCGGACAAAAATTTGTGGGAGATGATTGGGACAAACAAATTTTATTCAAATATAGTGTGTTTTGAACAATACGGAAACTTAGTCAACTCAGCCTTATTTGACGGACTAAATAGTCAAGTAGCAAAAACCAAAATTACCGAAGCATTAAAACAACATCGACACGGAGATTTTGCCATTAACTACAAATTAAGAGACTGGATATTTTCTAGACAGAGATACTGGGGCGAACCAATACCAATAATACATTGCAAAAAGTGTGGTATAGTGCCAGTTCCCGAAAGAGATCTTCCTGTAGAGCTTCCCAATCTTGAGAAATACGAGCCATCGGGAACGGGTGATTCACCGCTCGTGAACGCCGGAGAGTGGTTAAATGTTAAATGCCCTGAATGTGACGGACCAGCAAAGCGTGAAACAAACACCATGCCGCAATGGGCAGGAAGCTGTTGGTATTATTTGAGATACCTGTCCCCGAAATATTCAGAGAGTATAGTTGATCCAAATATTGAAAAAAAAGCAATGCCAGTTGATATCTATGTGGGAGGCGCCGAGCACGCCGTTTTACATTTGCTTTACGCAAGATTTTGGCACAAATTTCTCTATGACATCCAGGCAGCTTCCACAAACGAACCATTTGCCCAGTTGAGGAATGTGGGGTTAATTCTTGGACCAGACGGTCAAAAAATGTCTAAATCAAGAGGTAATACTGTTGATCCAATTAAGATTTCCGAAAAGTTCGGCAATGACACTTTACGAATGTATATTATGTTTATGGGTCCTTTTAATCAACCTTCATCGTGGAACACCGATGGCATCAAGGGCGTAAAGAAATTTTTAGATAAAGTCTTCGAAGATGTCGCGCCAGATATTAATAACAAAGGCAAGCTTTACAATAAGGCTTCCTGTAATGATATTACCAGCTTAATTCAAAACACTTCTAAAAAGATTGTAAAAATGCAATTTAATACATTAGTCTCGGATTTTATGATTTTTACTAACAAAAATAACCTAAAAAATTTAAATGAAAAAGACTTAAGGGATTTCCTAATTTGCTTATCCCCACTCGCGCCACACTTAAGTGAATTCCTTTGGAACAAGATAGGGTATCAAACATCAATATTTCAAGAACACTGGCCGCAAGTATCCCAATCAATCACCCAAAATAAAAAGTTAATTATAATACAAGTAAATGGCAAAAAACGCTCCGAATTAGTTACTAGTGGATTGGAGAACGATCAAATTAAGACAAAAGCTCTGTCGCTTGTGGATAATTATTTGAGATTAAAAAAATTGAAGTTCGTAAAGTTAATTTATATAAAAGACAAAATTATTAATATCGTTGCTAAATAAGAGACAATTTAATATAATCTAAACACGCATAGGTTAAAGAAAGGGAAATATGGCAGAACCAAAAAAGAAATTATCTCGTACGCGCTCGCGCCAAAGAAGAAGCCACGACAAAATTATAAGAATAAATCTAGTCGAGTGCAAAAAATGCAAAAGTATGATTCGTCCTCACATAGTCTGTAAAGTTTGTGGATATTATAAAGGTGAGAAAATCCTGGATCTAAAAGAAAAAACTACCAAAAAAACTGATGAAGAAAATCTAAAAGATGAATAGGCATTATCTCAGAACAATAGCCTTCCAGTCAATATACGAGTGGGATTTTAGAGACGATGAAAAATCTGATGATGTAATGGCAAGGCAGGTTGAGCATATTAAATCTCAAGATAGAAAGTTAGAAAATGGTGATTACGAATTTATTAGTTCCTTATTTAATGGAGTTATAAAGAACAAAAAACAGATCGATTCATATTTGGAAGAGGCAGCTCCTGAATGGCCCTTGCCCCAGATCGCTTCAGTTGACCGAAATATACTCCGTCTTGCAATCTTTGAACTATACAACATGGATACCCCTCCCAAAGTTGTGATAAATGAAGCCATCGAGTTAGCAAAAACATTCGGGTCAGAAACGTCGGCAAAATTCGTCAATGGAGTACTTGGGACAATTTATAAAAACTCCCCAAGACATGAGGAGGAAGATGAATCTTGAAGTTACCGGGAAACATTTCGGGTATAAATTCAAAAAAATTTCGCTTTTACAAGAAGCATTAACGCATCGGTCATATCTGAACGAAGCTAAAAGTGTTCAGTCTCACAACGAAAGATTAGAATTTTTAGGTGACGCAGTACTGGAATTGGTAGTTACCGAATACTTATATTCAAATTTTGATGAACCCGAAGGTATTCTAACAAACTGGAGAAGCGCCCTGGTAAAAGGAAAATCATTATCTGAAATAGCTAATAAATTAGATATGGATAAATTTATACTAAAAAGTCGGGGGGAAAGTAAATCATCAGGTAAAGCAAAAGAGCAAATCTCCGCTAATGCCCTCGAAGCATTAATCGGCGCAATATACATTGACGGCGGGTACGACAAAGCAAAAGCCTTTATCCACAAAAACGTGATTATCAACCTTGATAAAATAATAAAAAATAAACTCTACATAGACAGCAAGAGCTATTTCCAGGAAATGATGCAAGAGCAGTCTAAATCTACGCCGGAATACCGCGTTATTTCCGAGAGTGGCCCGGATCACAATAAGTTATTCGAATGTGCTGTTTTTGTTAACAACCAAAAATATGGGAGAGGAACTGGACCGTCAAAGTCTATTGCTGAACAATATGCTGCTCAAAATGCTCTCGAAAAATTACCCAACAACAGCTGATCTTAGCCTCTTATACATTTGTTTTGCGCGGTAAAACGGCCAATCTCTTGGTAAAAATTCTATTGGTAAATTTGGATCCTCTTGAACAATCGTTGCAAATTCAAAAATATGCAGTTTTAATAAATATTTGTCAGACCTTTCCGGTGATTTTAATATTTCATTCGATTTTTCAATAAAATTTAAATATTTTTCTCTTATCGGATTAAGATCCCAAGCGCTTCTTAAGTTTTCCGTATTGCTAAAAGTTCCGTTCTGAGTTACTTCAAAGGTAACCACATTTTTCTCCAAGAAATTAGCTTTGACATATTTGGCTATTTTACTTTTAATATCTAACGGTGATACCCACAAACTGTTAAAAAATGCTCTCATCCCCAGCGTTTCTATAAATCGCCTAAATTTATCCCGTTTCGGTCTGTCTTTCTCCGGTATTGAAAATGATACTATTCTCCACATACCATCCCAGTGTGGAGTACCCACATGCAGATTTTCCAAAGTGTTATTTATATACTCGTATCCATTTTTTGAGAGTCTAAATTCATCATCTTTTCTCTTTACCAGACTCATCGCCTCCATCTTTCCAATAATACCCCTCGACTCATTTTTTCCCCATTTTAACATCTCGGATCTACTAATAGATTCGTTATGCTCCATATAAATTAAGAGTGAATTTAACGGTGTTACCATCGATGAAAATATATCATGTCAATTCACGTTCGTCAAATTGTAGTGTGAGGTTATTGCCCGAAAATAAACGAATTCTTGCACCAATCATAAAGTTTTTTCGATTCCACTGCGGAGGCAGATTTAGAAATATCTATCGTATTTATTACAACAGCAACAATGGTCCTTCCGTCAATATTCGCAGCCGATACCAATGAATGTCCTGCGTCAGGAGTAAAGCCAGTTTTTCCACCAATTATACCATCGTACTTCATCTCATCTGTTACCAATCTATTACTATTTTTAAGTTCGTGAGTATTGCTCCCATCAACTGAAGATATGGTCTCTTCTGACGTAGAAACGACCTTTACGACTTCGGGTTTTTTCAAGGCTTCCCCGAACAATATTGCAATATCATAGGCAGTGGATTTACCATCGTCATTTAACCCCGCTGGATCCATAAATTTTGTTTGACTCATACCAATATCTTTTGCTTTTCGATTCATCAGCTCAACAAATTTACTACTTTCTTGTTTATAGCTCGACAGTGCTATCGCCGCATCATTACCCGAACTAATTAGCAATCCATTTAAAAGTTTTTCAACGGTAATTTTTTCACCTTCTTTTAACCCGATCTTAGATCCTATCACTGTCACGGCATCCTGTTTGACTTCTATTACATCACTTAATTTGTAATGATCCAAAACTACTAATGCTGTCATTAATTTAGTCATACTCGCAATAGAAACCTCTTGTCTCTCGTTCTTTTCATACAATGGATACATTGACATAACATCGAGGAGTACTACGTTGTTTGCGTAAATAACCGGATCTTTAATTCCACCTTTACGATTTGGAGCTTTAATCAGGTTCACTGGTTTTAGATATTTCTTATCAAACCAGGGTTGACTAACCTCATTATTATTCCTCGAGCGAATATTATATACGAAAACAGCAGTAAAACATACGATGATAATAGTCGCAATAATAACAGGAGTTTTGATATTTCTTTTAACTTCAAACATATTCTACGTGACTTTTTTGTACGAAAAAAATAGTTCTATAAGTGTTAATGCTACTAAAAATGTCAACGCTGAAAGTAAATTAAAAACTCCTATTGATAGAAAGAATAATATTCCAACAATAGCCATCGAGCAAATAGCCGAACGCCTAAGAGCCACTATCCATTCGGTTTTTAACGCCGCAAGCAATGAAAGTAGAACATAGAATAAAACATACCAAATACTGATAAACAATACCGACTTCACAAAAAAACTTGTTTCCCCGGGGTTCACATTAAATAATATTATAACTATCAGACCTACGGAAATAAGAACCAATGATGCTAATGCAAATTTTTTAGTTCCCATTCTCAATCCTTTTTATAATACTTTCAGCGTTTTCCATTATTTCCTCGTCAAAGACCATTTTAACTGATGGCACATATCTAAGTTTAGCAGTTTCTTTTATTATCTGTCCAATCTCTTTTCTTAACTTATTTTTAATATTCTCTGCTTTTCCTTCATTCTGGACAGATACAAACGCTATTGAGCTTTTAAGATCATTTGAGATAGAACACTTTATGCAAGTTGCAAGTCCAAGCTCGTCGAAGTTCTCAGATAGTGCCCGGTTGACACTGTCCTTCAATATCTCACTAATCTTTTCTAACTTATGACTCATAAGTCATAAGTTTATCTCTTGGCCCATTGCGGAGCTCTTCTCGCCCTTTTGAGGCCGGGCTTTTTTCTCTCTTTTTCGCGCGGGTCCCTTGTTAACAATTTATCTTTCTTTAGCTGAGTTTCGTAGTCACTATTTTCCTTTGCTAAAGCTCTTGCTATCCCTAATCTAATGGCCTCGGATTGACTTGATTTACCACCGCCTTTTACAATAACACTAATATTATATTTTAGCTCAAGATTCAATAATTTTAACGGGTAAAGAGAATCTTGATAATTTTCTTTGTTTGTTTTTTTACCATTTATAACTAATTCACCGTCACCTTGAGTTATTCTCACCTGAGCTATAGATGTCTTTCTTCTCCCGGTACCAAAATTATATTTATTTGTCATTCTCACTTCCCACAAAAATAATTAAATTTTTAATTCTTATATTTCTCAACTTATTTACAGGCAACATACCTTTTACCATATCTTCCAAAGTTTTCTTGGGATTTTTCTTAAATTTTTCCCCCAGTGTAATACTTTTCATACTGCCAATATAGCTTGAATGCGAAAAATATTTCTTGCCCTGTAACTTACTTCCTGTAATGCGGACTTCGCCCAAGTTTTCAACGATGACTTTTCTTTTCACAACAGCGTTGGGCGTGAAATTAACCTGATCTTTTCCAATCAGAAAACTAGCTGCTACCGAAGCAACTCTCCCTATACTCAAATTTTTGGCGTTAATTTTTGTTTTTTCCATCGCCCCTTTTTTCTTTCTCCTCAATAACGTCGGACTTTATTTCGATTGATATTTGGACTATAGGAGCATCATCCCCACCCCTGTTTCCAAGCTTTAATATTCTCAATTTTGGAAATGACTTTCCAGAAACTGAGAACAATTTCATCGCCGCGTCCTTGTCACCTATTTCTCTTATCAACCTTCTGATATTATCAATATTCTTGACTTTTGCATATCTCTCCATCCTCTCATAGGCCGACTTCACCAGCTTGGACTTGGCTTGTGTTGTCTTAATTTTCTCATAGAGAATTAACGAGGCCAACAAGTTCTGAATTAACCTATTCCTTACGCTTGATTTTCTTGATAATTTCTTTAACATAGTCAATATCTACTTTTGTTTCTTTCCCACTCTTTTTGCAGCTGTTTTCCTTATAGTAACCTTCTTTTTGGCGCTGACTTCCTTATTTTTACTCTGCGACTTTAAAGCTTCGGACACAATTCCTAGATGCTCCATCATAATACTGGTCGATGTTTCCAGCGCTTCCTCGGGTGTAATTGTCCCATCTGTCGTTATATCAAAAATCACTTTATCAAAATTTGTCATTCCGCCAACGCGTGTGTTTTCAATCTCATAATGCACTTTCCTCACTGGCGCAAAACTACTATCTAAAAGAATGGTCCCGAGCGGAGCTTTTTTGTCTTGTTTTCTCTCCACCGGCACATATCCGCGACCTTTCGTAATAGTCATTTCCATATTAAGTTTGCCACCCTTTTCGAGCGAGGCAATATAGTGATCTTGATCGACGATTTCAACTTCGGAATTTTTGCTAAAATCCAGAGCTGTAACTTTCTTTGGACCCTTGATCGACAGTTTCAAAACTACTGGCTCATCAGAAAAAGATTTGACGCGAAGTGATTTAATATTTAATATCAAATCAACAACATCTTCTTTCATCCCCTTAATAGTCGTAAACTCATGTGTCGCTCCCTCGATTCTTACACTATCAACTGCTGCTCCTTCTAAGGAAGACAAAATAATCCTTCTTAGTGAATTGGCAATCGTTACGCCGTAGCCCGGCGAAAGAGGCTCTATTATAAAAGCACTACTGTTTTCACCAGTTTTGGCAGAAGACACCTTCAGAAAATTGGTTTCTGGCACTATATAATCCATATATTCTCCTTATCTTGAATAATATTCAACGATTAATTGTTCATTTATCGCCGATCCGATTTCCTCTTTTATGGGAATTCTCACGACGGATATTTGTTTGTCTTTAACCTGATACCATGAGGCTTTAGCTAATTTTTTAACACTTGTTTCATCCGGAATATTAATTACATCACCAGGTTTAATTAAATAACTGGGGGATTTCACATTTTTCTGATTAACTTTGACCCCCCTGTGTGTCATATATTGCCTTGCTGAAAATCTCGAATCAAATACACCAATCCTGTATAAGATATTATCAATCCTCGATTCCAACAACTTCATTATTTTTTGACCTGTTGCTTCTCGTGAAGATAACGCCTTTTTATAAACATTTATCATCTGCGCCTCGTTTAGTCCATATCCAAATTTTACTTTCTGCTTTTCGGAAAGCTGTTGTGCATAGTTGGACGGTTTTCTTGATCTGTACCCGGAGGCCTTTTTACCTGGCGGAAAATTTCTCTGCTCAATCGCACATTTATCACTCAAGCATCTATTTCCCTTTAAAAAAAGTTTTACTCCCGCCCTTCGGCAAATTTTGCATTTGGGATCTAACATTATATTCTCCTAGGTTTTTTGGCTCTACATCCGTTATGCGGTATCGGGGTTACGTCATTAATTCTTGAAATTTTTAGGCCAGATCCAATTATTGCCCTTACAGCCGATTCTCGTCCCGCTCCCACACCACTTACATTAACCACTACTTCCTTTAATCCAACCGGTTTTGATTTTTCCAAAACCGCCTTCATCGCCTGGCCAGCTGCGTACGGAGTCGATTTCTTTGAACCCTTAAAGCCAAGGGAGCCGGCGCTAGACCAATTTATTACATTCCCCGACGTATCTGACAGCGTTACAATTGTATTATTAAAAGTGGATTTTACATTCAATATTCCAGCTTCGACCACTCTTGTAACTTTTTTCTTTTTTGCAATAATTTTTTTAGCCATTTATATCCTTATGTTTTCTCAGCAGCTTTCTTTCTACCCGATCCAACAGTTACTCTCTTACCTCTTTTGGTCCTCGCATTTGTCTTGGTTCTTTGTCCTCTTACCGGCAAATTTTTAGCATGTCGTGTACCAACATATGTGCCAATTTCTTTCAACCTTTTAATATTTCTCGCAGTCTCTATTCTTAAATCACCTTCGACTTTTAACTTCTCTACTTTTCGCCTTATTCTCTCAACTTCGTCATCATTTAATCTGTTAGTCCTTGTGTTTCTATCAATTTTTAAATCATCTAAAATTTTTCCACTCGTCGAAGCTCCAATTCCCATAATATACATCAAAGCGATTTCAATTCTTTTGTCGTTTGGTAAATTAACACCGGCTATTCGTGCCATATTTTTATCCTTGCCTTTGCTTATGTTTGGGATTTCTGCAAATTACGTAGACCACAACCTTACCGGTCTTGCCACGGCGTCTTATAATTTTACAATCGTTACAAATTTTTTTAACAGATGCGCTTACTCTCATTTTTTCGGATTTAACCTTCTTATTACTCTTCCTTTTGATAAGTCATATGGGCTAACTTCGACAATCACCCTATCACCTTCTACAACTTTAATGTAATGTATCCTCATTTTACCCGATAAGTGCCCAATGATTTTATGACCATTATCCAATTCAATACAAAACAAAGCATTAGGTAATGCTTCAGTTACCACCCCCTCCAATTCAATCTTTTCTTGGGTACTGGACACTCAACCTCAACTCAATCTTAATAACATAATAAAAATACCATATATTTACCACTGTGTCAATATTCTACAACCCGTTCTTGTCACTTCAACGGTGTATTCGAACTGCGCAGATGTCGTGTCGTCCCTTGTCAGAACCGTCCAGCCACTGCCGTCTACTTTAATATTTCCATCTCCCAAGGTCGCCATTGGTTCGATCGCAAGCACATTACCTTCTTGAAGAAGAGGACCGCTCCCGGATTTACCATAATTTCTTATTGAAGGCCCCTCATGCAAAGATTTACCAACACCATGGCCAGTTAAGTCCTTTACAATTCCTAATCCTTCCACAGACAATATTTTCTCGATTGTATATTCCACATCACCTAAATGAATTTTCGGCTTAATAATTTTCACTGCCTCATTGAGAGCCTTCTTGGTGATACGTAACAACTTTTGTGCCTCATTACTAATTTTACCAACCGGAACAGTCACAGCACAATCCGAATAGTAGCCATCGTATTTTACACCTAAATCTATTCCTATTAAATCTGATTCTTTTATTTTTCTGCTGTCAGGAAGCCCGTGAACAACTGCATTATTTACCGAAATACAAGTTGCAAATTCGTACCCGTTATATCCTAAAAAGGCCGGTTCACATCCCCTTACCTTTATTAGTCTCCTGGCTCTCTGCTCCAGCTCTATTGGCGTCACCCCAGGTTTAATATTCTTTATCAATTCTTTCAAAACAAAAGCTGAAATTTGCGATGATTTCCTAATCTTTTTTAATTCCTCACTATTGTAGACTGGGAAATAATTATTAATAGGATTCATCATAACTCCTCATTGCAAGTTGGGCATCTATCTGTCTGACTAATTCCAAAACAACCGAGACAATAATTAATATTCCTGTTCCGCCAATAGCTAAAGTTTTAATATTCGTCAAAGATTGAAGTATAAATGGAAAAACGGCAACAATCGATATCCCAATTGCACCAGAAAACGTAACCTTATAAATTACACTTGATAAATATTGTGCTGTTTGTATTCCCGGTCTGATACCCGGCACAAAGCCACCCTGCTTCTGCAGATTTTCTGCCATTTGGTTCGGCTGAAATATCACCGAGGTATAGAAGAAAGTGAAAAGAAAGACCAAGACAAAAAATAATATTGTGTAATAAGTATTATTGCTCAAAAAGCTACCGGCAACAGACCCGATATTCTGTAAAGTAACGCTATTTGCTGTTTTTAAATACTGCGCAAGAAAGTTCGGCATTATTAGCATACTGGTCGCAAAGATGATAGGTATAACCCCGGCTGCATTTGGCTTAATGGGTAAATAGGATTCTACTGGCGAGAGTGTTCTTCCCAGAGAAGCCCTTCTCGCATAACTGACTGGTATTCTTCTTTCTGCTTCCGTAATTAACACAATAAATATAACAACTAATATTGCCGCAATGATTATTTCTGCTGCGATTAAATATCTTGCATCAAGAATTTGTGCTGTTGCGACAATCTGTGAAGGAAGCCCCGCTATAATACCTAACGCAATAATAATTGAGAGACCGTTCCCAATGCCGTTTTCACTTATCAGCTCTCCGATCCACATCAGAAAAACGCTTCCTGCTGTCGCTAATACCAAAGTAAAAATAAGCTGTTCGGTTGTCAACACACCCACTACTCCTTGTGATTGAAGTAATTTCACTAGACCGAAAGATTCTATAAGCCCGAAGGGAACTGATAAATACCTGGTATATTGATTAATTTTTTGCCTACCATATTCACCCTCTTTCTGTAGATTTTCTAAACTTGGCACTACTACCGTAAGAAGCTGAATAACGATAGAAGCCGTAATATATGGACCAACTCCAAGCATAGCAATCGAGAAACGGCTGATTGAACCGCCGGAAAACAAATCAATCATACCTAGAACCTGATTATTCTCAAAAAAACTTTTCAACCCTTGAATATCAATAAATGGAAGCGGCACATGCGTAAGAAACCTAAAAACTAATAAAAGTGCAATAGTATAAAGGATCTTCTTTCTTAGATCCTGCAGCGTAAAAGCTCTTTTTATAGTTTCGATAAATTTCATTTGTCTGCTTTTTTGTCTAACTCCAGAGTTTGCAAACTTTTCGATAAAATGATATCTTGGCTAAACCTAAAATATTTTGGTAAATCCCCCTTTTTTATCAATTTTACCCTGACATTTATTTTTTTAGATTTCAAGTTTACGCCTAATTTTTTAATAATATTCTGAGACGTTATTTCTTTTTTTGAATCAAATAATTTCACGATAGTGCCGGTAGTAACAGATAACGTTTCATATCTTTTATTTGATTTAAAACCCCTTTTTTTAGGTAACCTCATCCATATCGGTGTCTGACCACCTCCTAAAAAGGTCGTCTTTGCACCTGTCCTTGATTTTTGTCCTTTAGTTCCTCGGCCCGCGGTTTTTCCAAACTTAGCGGAAATCCCTCTACCTTTCCTATGGGTCCCCTTTACAGTTTTGTTTAAATCATTTAGTTTCATTTTATTACTCCGCCCGATTTGCAGCTGCTACTGTTTTACCAAGCGCTAAAATTGCCGCCTTAGCGTTATTAATCTTATTCGTTGAACCAATAGACTTTGCTACAACATTCTTCAGCCCCAGTGCCTCAACCACGGCCCGAACCGTTCCTCCTGCAATTACTGATGCGCCTTCTTTGGCCGGTTTCATCATAACAGTAGTTGCTCCGTAGGTAGCCTTCACATCATGAAGCACAGAGCCTTCTTTACTAATTGGAATTTTTACCATTCTCTTTTTGGCTTGCGAGGTGGCCTTAGCAATTGAGTTTGCAACTTCGGTAGACTTACCAACACCCAGCCCCACCTTACCCTTTCTATCTCCCACAACTACCAATGCTCGAAACCTAATTCTCCTGCCGCCTTTTACGGTACGGCTTACTCTATTAATTTCAATAACTCGTTCCTCGTACTCTTTTTCTTGTCTCCTACTAACTTCTTTCATATAATCTCCTAAAATTTAAGTCCTTGTTCTCTAAGCGTATCAGCGAATTTTCTAACATAGCCATGATATTTATAGCCGCTTCGATCAAAGATAATTTCAGTAATTTTATTTTTCTTACACTCAGATACTAATACATCCGCGAGAGATTGAGAATCTTTATCAAATCTCTTACCAAGAGACACTCTTCCACTTATTAACACACCTTCATTGTCTGCTAAATTTGCGTAGAAATATTTTAAGCTCTTTTTCACAAATATTCTGAGTCGTCGAGTTGTAGTTTTTTGATTTTTTTTCTCCATTATTGCGTGCTCCCTGTCTTGACTGCTTTTCCAACTTTCCTTATAACATACTCGTTCATGTATCTAATACCTTTTCCCTTGTATGGCTCAGGTTTCTTTATGTCACGAATTTTTGAGGCAACTTCACCCACGAGTTGCTTGTCTATGCCCGAAACTGTAATAATATTTTTAACTACTTTTACTTCAATATTTTCTGGAATTTTAAATCTCACCAGGTGCGAAAAACCTACACTCAAAACAAGTTCATTTTCTTCCAGCGCAGCGCGGTACCCAACACCTTTAATTTCTAATTTTTTCTCAAATCCTTCAGTAACACCGTTAATTGCATTATTTATAAGTGTTCTCACCAACCCATGTAATGATCTCGAAAGCCTGTCATTACTCTTTCGCT
The DNA here is from genome assembly GCA_002778735.1 of Candidatus Berkelbacteria bacterium CG10_big_fil_rev_8_21_14_0_10_41_12. GTDB lineage: Bacteria > Patescibacteriota > UBA1384 > UBA1384 > 1-14-0-10-41-12 > 1-14-0-10-41-12. Next base: position 14,096 of record PEZV01000004.1, read on the forward strand.
TTACAATAATTTTTTCACCTTCTCTAACTTCAACCAGAATTTTGGTATGAATTTTAACCTCTACAACGCCTTTTGGCCCAGATACCTCCAAAACGTTATTATTTAAATTAACCTTGACGCCTTCTTTAATTGTCACCGGTTTATTACCTATCCTGCTCATTCTATCTTACCTCACATATTAATTCACCACCGTGACCCATCTTTCTTGCCTCTTCACCCGACAATATTCCAATGGGAGTTGAAATCACTATAATTCCCGTCTCCTCAAAAAAACAGGGTATCCTCGAAGATTTTGTGTACACTCTTTTTCCGGGCTTAGAAATCCTTTTGATTGAAACCATTGGTTTCGCTTTATCTAAGCTGACTTCTATATTTTTATTTTCCTTATCCTCTTTTATCCCCGAAACATAACCATTTTTTTTCAAAACACTCAAAATCGAGAGTTTCGATTTTGAATACGGGACTATAATCATTTTTTGATTGATAGTCTTGGCATTTTTGATTCTCACCAGCAAATCTGCAATTGGATCTGATATCATTTTTTCTCCTTACCAGGATGATTTTATTACGCCCGGTATTTTTCCCTTGCTCGCTAATTCCCTAAAACAAATTCGGCATATTCCAAAATCCGAGAGATATCCTCTCTTTCTCCCACAAATTGAACATCTCGTGACCTTCCTCGTTGAAAATTTTGGTTTTCTTTTTGCTTTCTCTAATAACGCTTTTCGTGCCATAATTACCTCTTTTTGATTGGCATCCCAATCATATCTAAAAATTTCTTATTTAATTTGATGTCAGAGTTTTCAAATACTATCGTCACTGCCAATCCCCAAGTCGCCGTTACATCTTCTTGTTCAATCTCAGGAAAAATTATATGCTCTCTTATTGCAAACGTATAATTTCCTTCCCGATCAAATCCTTTCTCGTCTAACCCTTTAAAATCTCTTATTCTCGGAATACTCAAATTTATTAATTTTTCAAGAAAGTCCCACATTTTTTTATTTCTAAGCGTTACTACAAATCCAACATGATCATTTATCCTTACTTTAAAACCAGAAATAGACTTTTTGGAAATTGTTTTTTTGGGTATCTGACCAGTTATTTTTATCAAATCATTTTTAATCAATTCAACGGTATTTTTATCCGCACGAAAAGGTCCTATTCCAGAATTTACGACGATTTTGTTAATCATAGACAAGCTTAGCCTATTTACGTTCTGTTCTTTTGCCATTTGTGGTGCCACTTGCTTATTTACTTTGTCTTGCAGTCTCATATGTGATTACCTCTTTACACCTTTTACATATTCTCGAAACATTCTCGCCTGTTTTTTTAAATCCCACTCTGGTTGGTCTATTGCAGCTTGGGCAAACTACGACAACATTAGAAATATCAATCGCTAATTCCTTATCTACAATTCCCCCTTGAGGATTTATTTTTGACGGTTTGATATGTTTCTTCATCTTATTTATTGACTCAACTAAAATTTTGTCCGACTTTACAGACAAAACTTTGCCAGTTTTTCCTTTGTCTTTCCCGCTATTTATATATACGATGTCATTTATTTTAAGCTTTTTCATTATAAAACCTCTTTGGCAAGTGATACTATTTTGGTAAATCCTACATCACGTATTTCTCTTGCTACAGGACCAAAAATCCTCGTTCCCCTCATTTGGTTATTATCAATAACAACAACTGCATTATCGTCAAATCTTATGGTTGATCCGTCTTTTCTCCTATATGGTGCTTTCTGCCTAACAATGATAGCTCGGCACACTTCTTTTTTCTTTACTGTAGAGTGTGGCGAGGCGGATTTAATCGAGATATTGATAATACCACCTATCTCAGCGTACCGTTTAGCCCCACGAGAAAGTATTCGGATACACATAGCTTCCTTCGCACCGGTATTGTCAGTTACAACAACCTTTGTATACGGCTGAATCATAAGATATCCTCTTCGACCTCGCTTAAATGCACAACCTTTTCAATTACTTTATTTAACTTAAATGATTTCTTCTTGGACACAGGTTTAACAGAAACAATTTCAACCTTATCTCCCTTGGACAATTCACCTTTAAAATCAATCAAGAAATTTTTTGATTTTTTATAAATTTTTTGGTATTTAGCATGTCTAACTAATCTGCTAACCTGAACAATAGCAGTATTTTTGCCGGATATATTTATCACTATTCCCGTTAATTTTTTAATTGCCATCGTTTTCTCCTAATTTTTCTGAAATCTTTTGTGAAATAACTGTTTCAATTCTCGCGATTTTTTTACGCAGCAGTTTTCCTTTATTGGCCTGTTTAGCCCTCTGGGTGCTGCTTAGCGAGAAATCCAAATATTCCTTTCGGGTTTTTACTAATTCCGTCATAAGTTTTTCGTCGCCCATTAATCTTAATTGTTTTAATTCTTCTTTAACCTTCATTATCTCTCCTTTTCAACAAAAATGGTTTTTACTGAGAGTTTGTGGCTTGCAAGACGCATTGCTTCCCGTGCCACAATCTCTGTTACACCATCAATCTCAAATATTATTCTTCCCGGCCTAACCACCGCAACAAAATGGTCCGGCGATCCTTTACCGCCACCCATACCAACTTCGGCAGGAGTGGCTGTCACTACTTTATCCGGAAAAATTCTAATCCATATCTTTCCACCTCTCTTACAGTATCTTGTCATCGCTCTTCTGGCAGCTTCGATCTGACGACTACTAATCCAACCTCTTTCAATAGCTTTAATTGCAAATTTACCAAAACTAATCTCACTGCCTCTTATATCAACCCCCGGCATTTTACCTCTAAAATGTTTTCTATGTTTTAATTTTCTTGGAATTAACATTATTCGCCTTCTTGCTTATTGCCTTGATTAATCCAAACTTTAATCCCAATTACCCCATATGTCGTTCTTGCATGGCATACCGCAAAATCGATATTTTTCCTCAGCGTCGAAAGTGGTACTGAACCATTAGAAAATTTTTCACGTCTTGCAATCTCCGCACCACCAAGACGCCCGGAGATTGATATTTTGACGCCTTTTGCCCCAGCATCCATAATTTTCGAAACTGTCTGTTTCACGGCCCGCCTATAAGGTAATCTTTTGGATATTTGGATTCCGATTGTATCCGCCATAATTTGCGCATCCAGTTCTGCCTTTTTTACCTCAAGAACATCCAGCTTAAACTTCGATTTTATTTTCTTTGCAATTCTCTCACGAAGAAGCATTAATCCTTTGCCACCGCGCCCAATCAACACCCCCGGCCTAGCAGTGAAAATTGATATTTTAAGATCACTAATACTTCTATCGATTTCAATACGGCTAATCAGCGCCTGCGGGCCTGCCTCTTTAAAAATGATTTTCCTTATCTGATCGTCTTCAGCAATCTTCTCGGCATATTCCGGTCCCTCAGCAAACCACCTACTTTGCCAAGCTTTATTTAAAATCATTCTATTTATAATTGGATTAGACTTTTGGCCCATTTTTCCCTATCTTTTTATTTATTTTTTTCTCATGCGTCTTCTTTACCACGTTTTCACCTGCTACCATTGACAAATGAGACATTCTTTTTAAAATTCTATTTGCATGTCCGCGACCGGCAAATATCCTTCTTTTTAATCTCGGACCTTCTTTGCAAACCACATTCTGAACTACTATGTTGTCATCACTTATACCCTTATCTTTCAAGATAGCCTTAATCTGTTTAATCAGGGCGAGATATTGGGATGCTGATTTCTTATTTAAATTTTCCAGTTGATCTTCAGCATCTTGAATTTTCATACCGCGAATCAGGTCCGCTACTAAACGGGCTTTTTTGGGACTAACCTTCTGATATCTTGAAGAAACTTTAATCTCCATTTTTCACTTCTCCGCTTCTTATCTCTCCACCTTTTGTCTCTTCTTCGCCCTGTTCTCTCGCCATTCTTCCGCCATGCTTCCTAAATTTTCTGGTATGCGAGAATTCACCCAACTTATGACCAACCATATCTTCTGATATAAAAACGTTGATGTGTTCCCTTCCATTATGTACACCAAAAGTCAGACCTACCATCTCAGGATAAATTGTGCTTGACCTTGACCATGTTTTTATTATTGTTCCCTTCCCCGAGCTCGACTTAAGTTGCTCTACTTTTTTCATGAGTTTCGGATCAATAAACGGTCCTTTTTTAAGTGATCTTGACATATTACCTCTTTCTCTTTCTCGATTGGATAATAAACTTTTGCGAATATTTTTTTCTTCTCGTTTTGCCACCAATTGCTATTTTGCCCCATGGACTTTTCGGATACTTGAGCCCAATTGGATTTACACCTTCTCCTCCGCCATGCGGATGCGCACCCGGGTGCATAGCTTTTCCTCTTACGGTAGGCCGTATTCCCATCTTTCTCTTTCTTCCCGCACTACCTATTTTAAGGCGTGAATGAACAATGTTGGAAACTTGCCCAATAGAAGCAAAACAATTCTCGTGTATTTTTCTGATCTCCCCGGAAGGCATTTTAACGAGAGCATATTTATCCTCTATAGCCATAAGTGTTGCACTTGAACCCGCCGAAGTGGCAAAAAGTGATTTGGAATCTGGTTGAAACTGGATAGCGTGTATCTGTGTTCCTGTAGGAATATTCTTCAACCTCATTCTGTTACCAATTTTAATTTCGGCTTTATCATCGCAAGCAACGATACTACCAACCTTTATCCGGTCGGGTGATATTATATATGCTTTTTTGAGATTATTCAACTCAATAAGAGCAATAAATGCCGATCTATTGGGATCATATTCAATTGATAGAACCTTGCCCTTCTGACCTATATACTGGTCGAGAGGCGAAATAACCCGATATAACCGCTTTGCCCCACCGCCTTTATGTCTTACCGAAATTTTTCCCCTGCCATCTCTTCCCGCCGTCTTTTGAATCTTAACGGTCAAAGATTTCTCGGGTCTTTTTTTTGATAACCGTGACCGATCTTCAAAAGATTTAATTATTTTCCCGCTTGATCTTGATTTGACAATTTTAATCATGATTTTTCCTTACTCTGTGTTTTTTCTTGCTCGGATCGTTTTTTCTTAGCTAATTTTCTTTCTCTCTCCTGCTTCTTCTTCTCTTCCTCTAAAATTTCATATCCTGGAAATTTCTGCCCTGATTTTAATGTTACAATTGCTTTTTTATATCCACGAACATTAATTTCATTACCTTTTCTTAGCTTTTTAATTGTTTTTTTATTCTGTATTTGAACATCCGTTACATCAAGAGACAAATCTTTTTTAATTATTTCTTTAATTTCTCGTTTCGACAAATTAGAATCAACGCAAAGAGTAAATTTATTTGACTTTGCGAGTTTAACCGTTTTTTCTGTAATTAAAACTTTCATCTTATTGACTCTCATCTTTTTTAATTTCGTTTTTATTTTCCACTACTTCTTTTGGTCCAAGAAATTTCTTCAGCGCCCCAAGGGAAAAAATTATCATAGCATCATCTAAAACATCAACCAAATTAAAGCTCTCACTCGATTTTAGATTTACAAGGGCTAAATTTCTAAACGGTAACATATTTTGTTTTTCCTGCGGTAAATAGACAATTCTTATAATCTTATCTTGGCAAATTTTTTCCATCACTTGCGATGCTTCCTTTGTCTTTTTAACATCAAAAGTTTCGATTACTACTGCTTCACCGTCTTTCAGCTTTTTCAGCAGAGCAAATTTAAAAGCTTTATTTTTTTGCGCTCGGGGAATCGTCAACTTTTTTCTTTCTCTTGAATCAGGACCAAAAGTTACTCCCCCGCCAATCCAAAGAGGAGATCTTGTTGAACCCGCCCTAGCTCTACCGGTTCCTTTCTGTTTCCATGGTTTTTTTCCTCCACCTCTAACCTCAGCTCGAGTTTTTGCATCAGCCGTATAACTTCTTTTATTAGATAATATTACCCTTACGGCTTGAGCAATAATTTTATTCCCTTTGGCATCATTAGATAAAGGCTTGATCTCAAGACTTTCTTTAGCTGAACCATTTTTGTCAAAAAGTTTTATTTTCATTTTTTAATTATTAATACAGATTTGTTTGCGCCAGGAACAGCACCTGAGAGCCAAATCTGATTATTTTCAATATCTACCCTCTCCACAATAAGGTTATCTACAGTTCTCTGTTCATCACCCATATGGCCAGGCATTTTTTGCCCTTTGATCACCCTCTGGGGATATCCGCCGCCAATTGATCCCGGAGCTCTCCAGTTTCTTGATCCATGTGTCTTGGGACCTGTAGAAAAATTATGTCTTTTAACGGTCCCTTGAAATCCTTTACCCTTAGTACGTGAAATTACACTGACCACCTCGCCCTCTTGAAGCCCCATTTTCTCTAAACTAACCTCTTCCCCTTTTTTCAAATCGCATTGCTGCGTTTGGCTAAATTCTGTCAACATTGAACATGCATCTAACCCTTTAGATTGTCCAAGTATGGAGCGCGGAATTTTCTTTTTATTCCCCGCCAGTCCAACAACAACATGGCATTTATCATTATTACTATCAACTCTACAAACTATCGTTTTTGGCAATTCCAACACCGTAACAGCAACGTGTTTGCCATCTTTGTAAATATGAGTCATGCCTTTTTTAACCGCAAATTTTTTCATTTTAACTAAAATATAATTAATTAAAGCTTCGGAAATCTCGCTTGATTTTAAGCGGATTATTCCGAAGTTGCCTATGAGCAAACTCCCGGCTCCAGCTTAGAGGGTTAGAGCCGGATAGTTTAACCACAATTTATGTTTTGATTTCTATATCTACCCCTGCAGGCAGATCCATACTCATGAGCGAATCAATTGTTTTGTTTGTCGGATTTAAGACATCAATTATTCTACGATGAACCCTAATCTCATATTGGTCTCTACTATCCTTATGAATAAATGTTGACTTAAGGACGGTAATTTTCTTCTTCTCTGTTGGCAAAGGAATTGGACCAACAACATTAGCCCCTGTTCTCTGCGCCGTTTCAATGATATGGTTCGCGGACTTATCAAGAATCCGATTATCGTATGCTTTGAGCCTTATTCTGATTTTTTGTTTTATTTTGTCTTCATTCATTTCAATGTTCTGTGTCTCGATTTTTATTAATGATTCTTACTTAATAATTTTTGTGACTACTCCTGCTCCTACTGTTTTTCCGCCTTCTCTTATCGCAAACTTCATCTGTTCTTCCATAGCGATATTAGAGATAAGCTTTACTTTTATTTTAACAGTATCCCCGGGCATAACCATTTCTGCACCAGCAGGAATTTCATAGACGTCTCCTGTTACATCGGTGGTCCGAATGTAAAACTGAGGTTTATAACCTTTTGTGAACGGCGAATGCCTTCCGCCTTCTTCCTTTGTTAAGACATATACTTCTGCCTCAAACTCACTGTGCGGAGTTATCGAACCGGGTTTGGCAAGAACTTGCCCTCTTTCGATATCCTCTCTCTCAATCCCTCTAAGGAGAATCCCTACATTGTCTCCTGCTTCACCCCTATCAAGCTGTTTTCTAAACATCTCGACACCTGTTACAACAGTTTTTTTGGTAGGTTTAATCCCAACAATTTCTACCTCGTCATTTACATTGACGATACCTCTTTCAATCCTTCCTGTTGCTACTGTGCCTCTTCCTTTAATAGAAAAGACATCTTCAATAGGCATAAGAAGTGGCTTGCCAGTTTCTCTTTTTGGATCAGGAATATACTCGTCCATTGCCTTGAGAAGCTCTTCAATACTCTTCTTCGCCTCGGCATTACCCTCCAAAGCTTTTAATGCTGAACCTTTTATAATCGGAACTTCGTCACCGGGATATTCATATTTCTTTAGAATATCTCTTACTTCCATCTCAACCAGATCTAAAAGTTCCGGGTCGGAAACCATATCTACTTTGTTTAAATAGACAATTACGGAAGGTACTCCCACCTGACTGGCCAGAAGGATATGTTCTTTTGTTTGAGGCATAGGACCATCAACAGCACTAACAACCAAAATGGCCGCATCCATCTGCGCGGCACCAGTTATCATGTTTTTGATATAATCCGCGTGCCCCGGACAGTCAACGTGCGCGTAGTGCCTCTTGTCAGTTGAATATTCAACATGACTTGTGGCAATTGTTATACCGCGGGCTTTCTCTTCGGGCGCATTATCAATTTGATCAAACGCTTTTTTTTCAGCTTGACCTTTTTCTGCTAAAACCGTAGTAATAGCAGAAGTTAATGTGGTTTTACCATGATCTACGTGACCTATGGTACCAACATTAATATGGGGTTTGTCCCTCTTATATTTTTCCGCTGCCATACTATTTCTCCTTTTCCTTCATTTTATTTTACCTAATTAATAATACTATTTTTCTCCTATAAAGTCAACCATTATTATACCCCGCTTGGCGTGGTTATTTTTTTCTTCCCTCAATTATCTCTTGCGAAACATTATAAGGCACTTCTTCGTAATGGTCAAATTCCATAGTATAACTTCCTCTGCCTTGTGTCATCGATCGAAGTGTTGTGGCATATCCAAACATTTCTGCAAGCGGTACCATTGAGGGGATAACTTTAACATTTCCCCTGTCCGTAACCTGGTCAATTTTCGCCCGCTTTGAATTTAAATCGCCAAGCGCATCTCCCATGTATTCCTCTGGAACAACTGTCTCAACCTTCATTATTGGTTCAAGAAGCACCGGATCTGCTCGCTTTACGGCAGCCTGAAATGCGATTGAACCGGCAATTTGGAAAGCCAACTCTGACGAATCAACATCATGGTATGTACCATCAGTTAGTGTTGTTTTTAAATCAACCATTGGATAATTTGCCACAACTCCTTTTTGTGTTGCCTCTTTAACACCTTTTTCAACCGCGGGAATAAACTCACGAGGAATCGCGCCGCCAGCAATTTTATTGACAAATTCCGTCCCTTCTCCTGGTTCTTTTGGCTCAACATCAAGAAACACATGTCCATACTGACCGCGTCCACCGGTTTGCCGAATAAACTTTCCTTCAGCTGAGGCGCGGTGGCGAATTGTTTCGCGATATGCTACTTGTGGCGTTCCAACGTTCGCGTCTACTTTAAATTCCCTCCTTAACCTATCAACAAGGATATCTAAATGAAGCTCACCCATTCCGGATATTAAAGTTTGGTTAGTTTCAGGCTTTATCTCTACTCTAAAAGTGGGGTCTTCTTCTGCTAATTTCTGAAGTGCAAGGGACATTCTTTCCTGGTCCACTTTGGTTTTCGGCTCTATAGCAATACTAATTACAGGTTCGGCAAATTTTATAGCCTCGAGAACCACAGGGTGTCCTTCATCACAAATCGTTTGCCCAGTCGTTGTAGACTTTAAACCAACTATAGCCACAATATCTCCTGCAAAAACTTCTTCCACTTGTTCCCGCTTATTAGCGTGCATTATGAGTAATCTACCCACTCTTTCTTTCTCGAGCGTTGAAGAATTCAAAACATATGAACCTGCCTTAAGAGTGCCTGAATAAATTCTTGTAAAAGTTAATTTTCCAACAAACGGATCTGTGGCAATTTTGAAAGCAAGTCCAGCAAACGGGTCTTCGTCACGCGCCACAATTTCAATCTCTTTTTCAGGATCCTTCACATCTTTGGCAACTGCTGGAGGCAGATCGAGAGGGTTAGGAAGATAATCTACGACAGCATCAAGAAGGAGCTGTACTCCTTTATTTTTCAAGGCAGACCCGGTTAATACCGGCACAATTTTACCTTCAACAGTTGCCTTCCTTAAAGCATCTTTTAGCTCCAAGAGAGATATTTCTTTCTCTTCCAAAAAATTCTCTAAAAGTCTGTCGTCAGTTTCCGCAATCTTTTCAACAAGTTTATGTCGCCACTCTTCGGCTTGAGATTTTAAATTCTCTGGTACTTCCTTTTTTTCTATATCTTTTCCCAGATCATCTTTATACACATATGACACCATTTCTAATAAATCAATCAAACCTGAAAAATTCGATTCTTCCCCGATCGGAATCTGTGTTGGAATAGCCTCGCGTCCCAAACGATCTAAAATAGACCGGTAGGATTTATAAAAGTCTGCACCCGTTCTATCTAATTTATTAATAAAAGCAATTCTTGGAACTGAATATTTATCGGCTTGCCGCCAAACTGTTTCAGACTGAGATTCAACACCTGCTACGCCATCAAAAACTACAACGCCACCATCAAGAACGCGTAACGACCTCTCGACCTCGACCGTAAAGTCAACATGGCCGGGAGTGTCAATTATATTTATCTTGGTCTTGTGGCCAGGATCTGACCTAGAAGACCAAAAACACGTTGTTGCAGCAGCCGTAATGGTAATCCCACGTTCTTTTTCTTGTGCCATCCAATCCATTTCTGCTTCGCCTTCATGAACCTCGCCAACTTTATGCTTCTTCCCGGTATAAAAAAGTATGCGCTCTGTCACTGTTGTTTTTCCAGCATCAATATGAGCAATAATCCCGATATTTCTTGTCCTCTCTAAAGAGTATTCTCGCGGCATTTGTCCCCCGATATATATTTATTTTAACCGAGCAAAATGAGCAAAAGCTTTGTTAGCTTCAGCCATTCTGTGAGTATCTTCACGACATTTAACACTATTACCAATACCCTTGCATGCATCTGATAATTCTTGTGCTAATTTCTCGGAAATTTTAGCGCCTTTTTTGTCTCTTGCAGCATTAAGAATCCACCTCAAGCCAAGAGTTGTTCTCCTTGGTTCTCTTACTTCAATCGGAACTTGATAATTTGCGCCACCGATTCTTCTCGAACGCACCTCAACCAGAGGTGATACATTTTCTAAAGCCTTTTGAAATATTTCAAGTGAGTCTCTCTTTAGATTTTTAGAAGCAATATCCAGCGCTTCATAAAGGATACTTGTTGCCGTTTCTTTCTGCCCATCAAGCATAATATAGTTAATAAACTTGGCAATTGTAGTCGAATTATATTTGCTATCAGGCAAGAGAATTTTCTTTTTGTTTGATCTTCTACCTCTCATATCATCCTTTCGGCCTCTTAACACCGTATAAACTTCTTCCTTGCTTTCTGTTTTCAACACCTAACGTGTCTAATTTTCCCCTTACTACATGATACCTTACCCCAGGTAGATCTTTTACCCGTCCGCCACGAATTATAACAACTGAATACTCTTGTAAATTATGTCCAATCCCTGGAATATACGCTGTAACTTCTTGACCCGAGGTAAGTCTTACTTTGGCAATTTTTCTCAGAGCCGAATTCGGCTTCTTGGGAGTCATTGTCGTTACTTTCGTACAAATTCCTCTTTTAAAAGGATTTGATTTCTTAACTTGTGTCGGCTTATTTCTGACAAAGTTAAAACCACGAGCAAGCGCGGGTGTATTGCTTTTAGATTTAGGTGACTTACGTCCAATGCGAATTAACTGATTTACTGTTGGCATTATTATTTCTTTCCACTCTCTTTAAACCCTGTTCCGGCAGGTATTAGTTTACCAATAATTACGTTTTCTTTCAACCCCACTAATCTATCTTCTGCACCGCGAATCGCAGCCGAGATAAGTACACTAGTTGTCTCCTGGAAAGAAGCGGCCGACAAGAAACTGTCTGTTCTTAGTGCCACTTGTGTTATTCCCATTACTATAGGCTCAAAAGTGCAAGATTTCTTATTAGACTTTTCTAATTTTTCATTCTCTTTTGAGACCGCTTTCAGTGACACAATTTGGCCTGGCAGAAATGAGCTATCTGCTTCATCTAAAACTTTTGCTTTCGAGAGCATCTGTCGAACAATTACATCCAAATGCTTATCATTTATAGATTGTCCTTGGGATGAATAAACATCTTTAATTTCCTTGATTATATAAGATCTGGTCTTTTCCTTGCCGAGAAGGCGATATGCCGAAGAAAGATTAAGATGCCCTTCAGATAAAATCGTGCCTTTCTCAATTTTTTCGCCATTTTTTACCAAAAGAGGCATTCCGGTCGTAATTAAGTAACTTTTCGATACCGGCTCGATTGATTTAACGACAACTCTCCCTTTCGAAACATTCGCCTCGCCCCCAATTGCCGAGCGCAAAGCCTTCTTGCCCTGACTGGTAGCTATGGCTTGTTTTGGTTTGACTAATTCCTTGTGTTTTACAATAACTTCATAATCGGCGGGTATCTCAACTTCATCCGTCAAATAATTACCTGAAATCACTTCAATTTTATCTCCTGATTCAGACTTTTTAACTTTTGCGATTCCTCCTATTTCGGATATCGGCGCTTCATACTTCGGCTGCCGAGCTTCGAAAATTTCCTCAACTCTTGGAAGTCCCGAAACAATGTCTTCCTTCGAAACACCTCCCATGTGGAATGTTTTCATCGTTAACTGCGTGCCGGGCTCTCCGATGGCCTGTGCCGCAATAATGCCGACAGCTGTACCAATCTCGACAATTTTTCCCGTTCCAAGATCTTTTCCGTAGCAAGCTTGACATACTCCGCTTTGCGCCTCGCAAATCGAGGTAGATCTCACTTTGACTAATTTAACTCCAGAATCTTCAATTTTTTTCGCTAATTCAGAATTTATCAGCTCGGCTTTCGAGGCAATTTTCTTTCTCGAAGACCTGATATTTTCAGCGAGAATTCTTCCATCAATTCTCTCCGCTAAGGATTCGTTCATATCCTGCGACTCTTCTTCGGTAACTTCAATATAATTCTCGGTGCCACAATCATGAGTAGATACAACAACATCCTGAGCTACATCAACCAATCTTCTTGTTAAATACCCCGCATCGGAAGTCCTCAATGCTGTGTCTGATCTACCTTTTCTTGTAGCATGGGACGAAATAAAGTACTCAAAAATCGAAAGCCCTTCTTTAAAGTTGCTTTTAATTGGAATTTCTATTATTTCTCCCGCAGGATTTACAACCATTCCTTTCATTCCAGCCATCTGGGTTAACTGTGTTAGCGATCCTCTCGCTCCAGAGACCATATAAACATATACAGGATTATTTTTGTCATATTGGGCTATCATTGATTTTTCTATTTCCGTCTTAGTGTTATTCCAAAGTTCAATAATTTGCGCGCTTTTTTCCTCAGGCGTAATTAACCCTCTCCTGTAAAGGGAATCGATTTCGTCTACTTTTTTATCGGCGCCGCTAATCAAGCTGTCTTTATCAGATGGTGTCTGAATATCACTAATTGAAATTGTCATACCGGATAAAGTCGCATATTTAAAGCCCAAGCTCTTAACATTATCGACAAATTCTGCTGCAGTTCCTGAGCCACAGACCTTAAATATTCTATCTACAATTTTTTTAATCACTTTAGCATCCACAACCGTGTTTACGTACTTTAACTCATCTGGAATAAGATTATTAAGCAAAATTCTCCCGACACTTGTCTCGACAAGTTTATTTTCCCCTTCACCTTTTATTCGCGTATCCGACTCATCAATTTCTTCAAAGAGTCTCACGTGAATTTTAGCCCTTAAATCTATATCTCCCGACTGCCAAGCCATAATTGCCTCATTTTTACCCGTAAAGATCTTACCTTCACCGGCTTTGCCAGAAACTATAGTTGTCAGATAATAAACTCCAAGCACCATGTCCAACCTCGGATTTACAATCGGTTCGCCCGAAGCTGGCTTCAAAAGATTATTTCTTGAGAGCATAATTTCGGCAGCCTCTTTTTTGGCATTATCAGATAAAGGCACATGAACTGCCATCTGATCACCGTCAAAGTCAGCATTAAACGCACTACAAACCAAGGGATGTACTTGGATTGCTTTTCCTTCAACTAAAATAGGTTTAAAGGCTTGAATCCCAAGACGGTGCAAAGTAGGAGCACGATTCAACAAAACATAGCATTTCGACGTAATTTCCTCAAGGATATCCCAAACTACCGCTTCTTTTCTTTCAATCATCTTCGAGGCATTTTTCACGTTATGAGCATGCCCATCTGATATTAATCTCGAAATGACAAATGTCTTAAATAGCTCAAGAGCCATAACTTTAGGTATCCCGCACTCATCCAGTTTGAGTTCCGGTCCAATAACAATTACCGACCTACCCGAATAATCTACTCTTTTGCCAAGAAGATTCTGTCTAAATCTACCCTGCTTACCTCTTAAAATATCCGAAAGGGATTTCAATTTGCGCTGCGCGCCGACAGTATTTCTTCCACGTCTTGCCGAGTTATCAATTAACGCATCTACTGATTCTTGAAGCATTCTTTTTTCATTCCTACAAATAACCTCTGGCGCACTCTGAGTAATTAGTTTCTTCAATCGGTTATTTCTATTCAATACCCGTCTATATAAATTATTTAAATCCGATGCCGCAAATCGACCACCGTCTAATTGAACCATTGGTCTTAAATCCGGTGGAATAACAGGAATTCTTGTCATAACCAGCCACTCAGGCAAAATATTTGCGCTTTTCATATCGGCAAAAATCTTCATTCTTTTGAGAATTTTCTTTCGGTTAGCAAGAACTTGGCTCTCCGCCTTTGCTTCAAATTCTTTAAGCTCTTTATCAATATCAATTGATTTTAGAAGTTCCAAAATAGCCTCAGCGCCAATTCCCACTCTCGCAATCTGGCCAAACTTTACCGAGAGCTCATGGTATTGGCTTTCAGCCAACACTTCTTTGGGCGCCAAAGACTCAATTTCAGATCTTAGCATCTTAAATTTCGCATCCAATTTTTGCCCAGCTAAAACATTACTTTTAATTTCCGGCTCATCCTTGGCTTCCTTATATTCCTTTTCAAGCTGAGTAAGAGCTTGAGTTCTAATTTCCTCATTAACCTCAAGCACCACAAACGATGCAAAATAGATAATCGATTCAATTTCCGAAATACTCATATCAAGAACCAAACCTAAAACCCCACCACCGCCCCTGATATACCATGTGTGCACAACCGGAACAACTAAGTCGATATGCCCCATTCTCTCACGTCTAACAGAACTCCTGGTAACTTCAACGCCACACCTGTCACAAATAACACCTTTGTATCTTATCTTTTTATACTTGCCACAATAACACTCCCAGTCTTTAGTCGGCCCAAAAATTCTCTCATCAAATAGCCCGTCTCTTTCCGGTCTCTGCGTTCTGTAATTTACTGTTTCAGGCTTCGTTACTTCTCCATAGCTCCAGCTTAACATCTCTTCCGAACTCGCAATTTTTATACGAATAGATTCAAAGTCGCTTGGTTGAAATTCTTTCCCTATTTGCACTTTATTCAATTTAGTATTTACCATATTGTCTACTTCTCCTTTCCATTTGGTTCAAACTTTTCAAGCGGTTTCTCCTCTTGGCCTGCTTTGATCTCTGTCAATTCACGATCTTCCTGATTAACCCCTTCGTCTTCTTTTGTTTTGGCAATAGTTTCCTTTTCCTTATCTTGTGTTTCCTCTTTTCTCTCAATTTTCTCCCTTTCAATACTTTCCGATTTTTCACTGGTACTACTCATCTCCACTGATAGCCCCAAACTCTGAAGCTCTCTTACCAGAACATTAAATGAAGCCGGTACTGAAGGTTTTTGAATCTTTTCACCTCGGATAATCGATTCATAGGCTTTGCTTCTGCCAATAACATCATCTGATTTTATCGTGAGCATTTCCTGCAATGTATATGCGGCGCCATAAGCTTCGAGCGCCCAAACTTCCATTTCTCCAAACCTCTGGCCACCAAATTGAGCCTTACCGCCCAGCGGTTGTTGTGTAACCATTGAATACGGACCAATGGAACGGGCGTGCATTTTATCATCTACTAAATGCGACAACTTTAGCATATAAATTATGCCGATCGTTGTTTCTTCGTCAAATGGTTCGCCTGTCCTTCCGTCTACCAGTCTCACTTTACCATTCGCAGGCAGCCCGGCTCTTTTTAATTCCTCCTCAACATTTTCAACACTGGCGCCATTAAAAATCGGTGTTGCGATTTTGAGAGCATCTTTTTCGGCAACCCACCCAAGATGAGTCTCTAAAATCTGCCCTAAGTTCATCCTTGAAACAACTCCCAGCGGATTCAGAATGATATCGATATGCGTTCCGTCAGGCAAAATCGGCATATCTTCAACCGGCAAAATTTTTGAAATTACACCTTTATTACCGTGACGACCAGAAAGTTTATCACCAACTGAAACTTTCCTCAATTCCGCAACAGACACTTCTACTAACTGATATACTCCTTCAGGAAGCTCATCTCCTGCTTCTTTTGAGAGAATTTTTACACCAACAACTTTTCCTCTTTGTCCATGAGGTAACCTGAGAGAAGTGTCTTTAACATCTTTCGCTTTTTCTCCAAAAATCGCGCGCAACAATTTTTCCTCAGCCGATAACTCAGTTTCCCCTTTAGGAGAAATCTTGCCCACCAAAATATTGCCAGCTTCAACTTCTGCTCCTATCAAGACTATTCCGTTCTCATCCAAATTTGCCAGTGCATCTTCTCCAACATTGGGAATGTCCCGGGTAATAAGTTCGGGGCCAAGTTTCGTATCCCTAATATTTATAGCGTGTTTTTCAATATGAATTGAGGTAAAAATATCGTCTTTTACCAAACGTTCGGAAAGAATGATAGCATCCTCGTAGTTATCCCCGTCAAAACTCAAAAATGCAACTTTCAAATTCATTCCGATGGCAAGTTCTCCATTATCCGTTGAAGGACCATCGGCCAAAATATCACCGGGTTTGATTTTTTGTCCCTGCTCAACAATCGGCTTTTGGTTCATGCACGTTGCTTGATTTGATCTAATAAATTTTTGCAAACGGTATTTCTTTTCTTCACCACTGGTGGAGAGCACAATAATCTCATCGGCCGATGCTTTCTTCACAATGCCCCTAACATCAGAAATTATTAAATGTCCGCTTGACTTTGCCACATCACCTTCCATACCGGTCCCGATATAAGGTGATTCCGGCCTCAAAAGCGGCACTGCTTGCCGTTGCATATTCGAACCCATATTTGCCCTAACGGCGTCATCATGTTCGACAAAAGGAATAAGCGCCGTTGTTATTGAAGCAATTTGCATCGGAGAAACATCAATATAATCAACCAATTCCGATTTCTCAATTGAAGGTTTTCCGTATTCTCTAACTTGAATCTTGCCCGGCTTCAAATATCCCTTTTTGTCAATCTCAGTCGAGGATGGCGCAATGACCACTCTTTCCTCCTCTGAAGCATCAAGATATACTAATTTGTCAGTAACTCTTTTTTGGCCATTTTTCTTTTCAACCACCAGATAAGGAGTTTCTATAAATCCATACTCATTGATTCTGGCAAAACTTGCCAGATATCCAATCAACCCGATGTTAGGCCCTTCTGGTGTTTCAATTGGGCAGATTCTACCGTAGTGCGATTGATGAACATCTCTCACCTCAAAGCCAGCTCGTTCACGGCTTAATCCACCTGGTCCGGTTGCTGACAGCGTTCTCTTATGTTCCAATTCTGCCAGTGGATTCGTCTGAACCATAAATTGAGACATTTGGCTGGAAGCAAAAAATTCCTGTAGTACCGCCACAATCGGTCGCGAATTTACCAGCTGGATTGGAGTGACGGAATCCGGCTCAACCACGCTCATCCTATCTTTAATAATTCTTTCCATCCTTAAGAATCCAACGCGCAACCTTGACTGTACAAGCTCTCCGACCGATCTAACTCTTCTATTTTTTAAATGGTCAATATCATCCGGCTCGCCGGTAGAATCATTATTTAATCTTATTATTTCCTTAATGACTTCAATAACATCGTCTTTGCGTAAAATCCTTCCATTGAGATCATCCTTAACATTCACATCCAGGCGTCTGTTGATTTTATATCGGCCAACTTTTCCCAAATCATATCTCTTCGGATTATAAAACAGTGCGTCTAAAAATATTTTTGCTGCTTCTGCTGTCGCAAGATCACCGGGCCTAATCCTTTTATAAACTTCCACCATTGCCGCATCTTGGTCTTTTCCTTTTGCCGGATCCCTTTTTAGAGTTGTTTCAATATATTTCAAGTCCGGATTGTCGTCAGTATCGGCAAAAGTGTCGACAACTTTTTGATCATTGCCTACTCCCAAAGACTTTAAAAATGCGGTAACGGGTATTTTCCTTTTTCTGTCAACTTTAACCGTAATTACACCTTTATTTGAAGTCTCAAATTCAAGCCAAGCACCCCGGTTGGGAATCAGTTTTGCGCCAAAATATTTTTTTCCTGCAACTTCATCAGCAACAAAAATAACTCCGTAAGATCTTACAATCTGCGAAACAACAACTCTCTCTATTCCGTTGATTATGAATGTGCCCCTGTCCGTCATCATCGGGAAATCGCCCAAAAAAACCTCGGCAGATTTTGACCTTTTTGTAATCTTATTTTGCAAAGTGACTGAACACTTGAGAGGCGCTTTGTAAGTTAAATTCTTTTCCTTGGCCATCTCTTCGTCAACCTTTGGTTTATCCAAATAATAGTTACCGAACTCAAGTGTAAATGCCTCCCCCGTAAAATCATCGACAGGAGATATTTCGTCCAATAGTTCTTTTATTCCTTCTTCGAAGAGCCAATCATAAGATTGCTTTTGGATTTCTATCAAATTGGGAAGCTCAACGATATTTTTTTGCGGACGAAAATATTTCCTCTCACTCATATTTTGTCTCCTTTTTTCTTTTTATGCAGATAAAGATATTTTTATAAACACAAAATTCCCTCAATTTAAAATTGAGGAAAACCCTAACCTTCCTAATTTAATGCGAAGATTTATCCAACAGTCCCCTTTGGCCTTTAGCGCTCCCTGAACTCTTCCGATGAATCAATTTTACCACAAAAATAGTTGCTGTCAACCCCCACACCAAACTCACAACAATACTGTTTATCTACCCAGACCAGGCAAATATATTAACTTGAGATAGTCTTTTAAACAGAATTTGTCAGGGTTTGGTGTGGGGGGTAATAGCTCACCTCAAAGCAACCGGGTTTAACTTTTCCAGTACTCTCGTTATAAACAACTCTTTATCACTTACCCTCACACTAACTACATCATAGAAAGAAGCATCTTTGTAAGTGGCGGTCGCTTTAATGACATCAGAGAAACAGCCGGCTTTGGTGCCGGTA